>JAZSHW010000070.1:0-5277 GCA_045533495.1 Ruminiclostridium sp.
CGCAACCCGTGACGCAGACCGCATCTATATGTTCGAGCACGGTACAGTTATCGAGCAGGGCAGCCATAAGGAGCTTATGGAGCTTAACGGTAAGTATGCACAGATGTGGAAGCTTCAGGCTCAGAATTATCTTGCCGAGGAGGTGACAGCATGAGCAAAAGTGATAAAAAAGACAAAATAAAAATGAGCAGACTTATTTCTAATGTTTTCTATGTTCTGAAATACGCTTTTCAGCACGATAAGAAAATGGCACTGTCATACATTATCAGCAGATGTATTTTTATGGGCATAGGTGCATTTATTGATACATTTTTACTTATGCAGATCATCAATATCTTTACTACGACCGCTGATATTCTGAGCGTTGTTACTGTGCTTGGGGTTATGTTTGTGTTGTACGCTTTCCGTCTGGTAACATTCAGAATTCTTGAAAATTATTTCTGGACAAAGATGGTAGGCTTTGAGGGAGCTATCGGACGAGAGCTTATGGCTAAGGCACAGATGATGGATCTGAAATGCTACGATATTCCCGAATACTTTGACGATTTCGTAATTGCCGCCTCACAGTCTGAGGAAATGTGTAAAAAGGGTATAATGAGCATCGCAAGTATTGCCTCCAACATTGTGTCAATGCTTGTTGCAGGAACGATGATCGTGATGATAAATCCCGTTGTTATCGTCTTCCCTGTTATCGGTTTTGTTGTGAATATAATTACCCGTTTTATAATCACAAAGCTGGAGTATGAATACGGGCTTGAAAAACAGCGTATCGGCAGAAAAGCCGATTACTCAAAGCGTGTGTTCTATCAGCCTGAATATGCAAAGGAAATAAAGCTGACGGGCATCGAAGAAGCACTTATGGAGCAGTACGACGAGGCTATAGCAGAGGAAAGGAAAATGGCACTTAAATACTCGCTTAAAATCCTTGCTCCTACCCTTATAAACTGGATAACAGTATTTACAGTATGTCAGTTCTATGCAGTTCCTGTGTATCTTGCTTACCTTGCAATTGAAAAGAAATCTATACAGCTTGGTGAAGTAGCATCCCTTAAAAATGCCACCAACGGTATAAAAAGTCATCTTGACCAGATGAACTATGCACTTGTTGATTTTCAGAATGTGGGACAGTATGCTGAAAAATTCCGTCGTTTTATGGATTATGAAATAGGTATCGAGGGCTGTGAGGGCGAAGTGCCTGTTCCCGAAAATGACAGCACCCTTGAATTAAAGAATGTAAGCTTCAAGTATAAGGACGATGAAAATTACGTACTGAAAAATGTGAGTATGACAATACGAAAGGGTGAAAAGCTGGCTCTTGTTGGTGAAAACGGTGCAGGTAAATCTACACTCATAAAGCTTATCATGAGACTTTACGATGTAACCGAGGGAGAAATTCTTTTCGGTGGCGTTGATATCCGTAAGCTTAACACAAAGGCTTACCGTGAAAAGATAGGTGCCGTTTTTCAGGACTTCCAGATTTACGGTGCAACCCTTGCGGAAAATGTAAAGACGGATTTTGTTACTGAAAATGACAGTGACAAAATTGTTGATGCACTGAAAAGAGCAGATTTCGGCGGCAAGCTGAAAACCCTCGAAAAAGGAATTGACACCGAGCTTACCAAGGAGTTTTCTGAAAGCGGAACAATGCTTTCAGGTGGCGAAGGTCAGAAGGCGGCAATTGCAAGAATGTTTATGCGTGATATGCCTATTGCAATTCTTGACGAGCCAAGCTCCGCCCTTGATCCTATTGCAGAATACAGACTGAACAAGAGTATGCTCCGCAACGCAGAAAATCAGGCAGTTATCCTTATTTCTCACCGTCTTTCCACCACAAAGGACGCTGACCGTATTATTCTTCTTGAAAACGGCAGTATCGCTGAAAGCGGAACTCACACAGAGCTTCTTGCAGGTAACGGCACTTATGCTGAAATGTGGAATGTTCAGGCGGAAAAATATTGTGCTTCGATTTATGCGTGATACAAAACAGAAGAAAATTTAAAAGCTCAGAAGCAATTATTACACCCTTTCGGTTACGAATTCAACGAAATCTGTTGACGATACAACCGAAAGGGTGTAAAATATTGTTGTCAGTTGCATCAGGAAAATTATAATTTTACAGAAAGCGGTTTTGATGTAATCATCATATCGACAAATTTCTATATAACAAGACTGACAGAAAAGTAAAATATTATATGATATAATAAAAACAGAAAAACCATAAGCGGAGGTAAAAAATTATGGAAATCAGCAAGCTCGTACAAGATATACGTATAAACTGGGCTTTGGGTGACGCTAAACGTGACGCAGGTCTTACAACCCCTGACGATATTATGCGGTTTGACGATATTTCCTACGGTCCTTACGGTAAAGACAATCTTCTTGACATATACGTTTTAAAGGACACGAAAACCATAAGGCCGACCATAGTAAATATTCACGGTGGCGGTTGGGTTTACGGTTGTAAGGAAGTGTATCAGTTCTATTGTATGCGTCTTGCCCAAAAGGGTTTTACCGTTGTGAATATCAACTACCGCCTTGCACCTGAAACACGTTTTCCCGGTGCAGTTCACGATATCAATAACGCTCTTAAGTTTATAGAAAACCACGGAGAAGAATACTTTGCCGACAAGGACAGACTTATTCTCGTGGGGGACTCCGCAGGCGGTCAGCTTGTAAGCCATTTTGCAACCATTCTCACAAATCCCCGTTTTGCAAAGCTTTTTGATTTTGAAGTTGCAAAGGTAAAGGTGAAAGCTGTGGGGCTTAACTGCGGAACTTACGACGGACGCACAATGGCATTAAAGAGAGAAGACGAAGTATTTCTCGAATACATTGACTGTATCGAAAAAACGCCTGGTGAAGAGCTTCTCGAAAGAATAGATACCATCAAATATATGAATGATAAGTTCCCTCCTGCATTTATCATGACCACTGAATGCGATTTTCTGCACGATTGTGCAGAGCCTATGCACGAGCATCTGACAAACTTACACGTTCCGTCAGAAATAAAAATTTACGGCGACAAGAACCGTCCCGAAATCGGACACGTTTTCCACGTGGATTGCAAGCTTGAAGAAGCGAAAATCTGCAACGATGATGAGTGCGAATTTTTCAGAAAGTATGTATAAATTGATAAAAGCCGTACCTGTTTTCAGGTACGGCTTTCTGTTTGTAGAATCAAATTTGCTTAATCAGCATTCTTTGAAGACACCAATCATATCCGCCTGCACAACTGCACCTGAAATATGGTCGCCACCACCGAAGTTATATTCGGTAAAAGCAAGCTTTGTACCCGGATAGTAGGTATTTATTGATTTTTCGATTGTCGGCAGAAGTGAGAAGACTCCGGAAGCTATGCCCGTGTATGGTTAAAAAGCGATAAGCGTACTTCAGCTCTTCCCACGGTACAAATATATGTCCTTTGTTTTTTTCGCCTGTTATCCATAATCCGTTTGTTTCAATTATCAATAAAAGCTTTGAGCTATCATAAAGTTCCTTAGAAAGAACAATGAATATTATTGCAGTGACTAACAACAAAATACTGTCGATTTTAAAGTTGTGCAATAAATACCCGAAGAGAACCAAACAAATAACAGACATCACAACTAAAATACAAGCACCAATGTTATTTAATTTATACGGTCTATATTCTGACATAATCGTTATCTTACCTCTGTCAATTGTTTTCACCAATTTCTTTACTTTTCATATTTTTTAAGAAATTCTTAAAGACGTCTGTTTCCATTCTGATATCGTAGGATTCGCTGACCTCTATGATAGTATCTTCCACCTTAAAAACATAATCGGCTTTAATACGTTTCTGACCGCTTTCTTCCGATACCTGATAATAATGCACATAGTAAACATCATCCTTAGAAAAAATAAAATTCTGTTCACCTTTATCAGGGTACACGTCTATAGACAAATTGGCGTCTCTTACAAAGCTATATTCCATATCCGAGTAATACGTATACGTGTCGATATTTTCAGCACTAATAAACCTATTCGACCTTAGCATTTCGCCATCTTCCCAGTTAATTGCTTTAACACAGGAAATAAGCTCTTCATCAAATCGTGCTTTGGCGTAAATTGAATCGGGAGACGTAAACTTCCAGATCAGGGTAAATGCTACGTTAGCAACACAAAACGCCATAGCCACACCGAAAACAGCCTTTTTATTGTTTTTAAAAATAGCTATTACCATTCCTATTATAAAAAGGATGATTATAATATAGATAACAAAAGTCGGCATAAATTATCACCTCTGTAAATCTTCTTTATTTTTTGTATTTAAGCTTTTTTACAAATTTCTCAAAAGGTCCTTCAACGACACCTGCACTGTATTTTTCGTGTGCTTCAATAAGCATTCCGTCTATACTGATAAAATATAACCGACTCACCTCTACAGGCATTATTGCATACGTAGCATATCCCTTTGAGGTGTACTGAATATCCTTATATTTGCTTTCTAAATCTACTGTATTTTCATCTTTTGATACCTTGATGTATAAATAAGTATGTGACCTGTAATGATTCCCGTTTTTTTCTATAAAGGTATAGCAGCCATCTGCATTGCCGTCTTCAAAGCCACAATTTTTAAGCTGCTCAGCATTGCTCCAGTCGACAGCAGAAGCCTCATCAAGAATTTCAGCTTTAAAACCGTACATCATATTATTTATAACAGTGTCCTGCAGTGCAAGACATGCAACAACTATAGGTACAATAACAGCTATCGCTGTATATATCATCTTATTTCGTTTAGGGATAGTTTTACCTTCCTTTGTTTGAAGGTACATATATGCTATTAGTCCTACCGGGACAACAAGAAATATCAAAAGTCTAAAGTCCATATATAGTTCTCCTTTTGTAATTCTTTGTGACTTACTACATCAAATTGTTGCAATAAATTTCTTAGTACGGTTTACAGAAAATATATTTTTTTATTTAGTTGCACTTTGTTTTCTCTTTTATCCAAAGTAGAAATTACATTAAACTATAAGATAAAAACAATCAATAGGTCCTCCTGTACAAACAAAAAGGGAGAGCTATAGCAGCCCTCCCTTAGAATTATTATTCAGTGGTTGTAGTAGATGTTGTTGTTTTTTTCTTTTTAAGCTGCCATACAACAAGTACGATATTACCGATAAGTGCAAGTGCTGCAATTACTATTGCAATAATTACAAATACATCCATACCTGCTGAACCGAAGATACCGCCTGCAGCTGCCTTTGCACCTGTATCGTTATCGCCGATCCACCAGTTGCCGTTTTCACCGAT
>JAZSHW010000045.1:0-3198 GCA_045533495.1 Ruminiclostridium sp.
TTAATGGTGGCGTTTACTAAAAAGCCTGTTAAAAAGCTTGCTTTCTGGGCTGTAAGACTGCTTGGAAAGATAAAGGTTCTTAAAACCGAAGAATGTGTTCAGGAAAAAATAGAACAGGTTGACAAAACTATTGAAGAATATCACGATAACTTCTGCTTTATAAAGTCAAAGCCGGGACTCATAATCCGTATGGTGCTTTATACTGTATTACAGCTTACTGTCTATTTTGCGATATCCTATGTTATATTCCTCGGATTCGGACTGTCAGGAACGGATTTATTTACAATAATCTCCTGTCAGGCGTTTGTACTGATGATTTCTGCCTTTATGCCACTCCCTGGTGCTATGGGTGCGGCAGAGGGAAGCTATGCGGCTTTCTTCGGTAAGATATTCGGCAAGTTCACATCCTTTTCAACATTCATCTGGAGATTTTTAACCTTCTACTTCCCGATAATTGTCGGACTTATTCTGTCACTTTTTGTCGGAAAAATGATGGGTGCTCCCGAAGATGATCATAAGCTCACAAATCTTGATATGGATGATATCAAGGGTGACGAGGTTTAAAAGTTACATAAATTCCGCCGTATCTTTTTTGGGTACGGCGATAAATTTACGAAAAAATCTTTTTCTTTAAAAACCGCAAACCCGCATCGGCAAAGGAATGCAACCGCAAGTTTGCAGCGAAAAACCTAAAAGCAACGAAGAATTTATAGACTTTACATAGATGTAAGTGGTATGCTTTAGCCACAGGGTAACCCCCTGAAGAAAAAGAAAGCAGAGGATTTTAAAATGAGTCTTGGAACAAACATTCAGATTTACAGAAAAAAGAAAGAGCTTACCCAGGAGGGTCTTGCGGATATGATGGGAGTATCCCGTCAGACTATTTCAAAGTGGGAGTCTGACACCGCATATCCCGAAACCGACAAGCTGATAACTTTAAGCGATATGTTCGGCTGTAGCGTTGATACTCTTATAAAGGGCAATGCAGAGGAGGATTTTGTAGCAGACACTGTGGGTTATGACAAGGAAGCAAACAGCTTTACAAAATCAATCTGTGCAGGCACTGCGACAGTCCTTGCAGGTCTTACAGCGATGCTTTTTATGTTCGGATTATTCGGCATACCCGAAGAAAAATATACAGCACCATTTATGACGGGTGTAGCTATAGGCACATTCCTGCTTTTTGTAGCTATAGGAGCCGCGATATTTATAGTAGGCGGTATCCGTCACGGCAATTTCGTAAAGGAAAACCCTTTTATCACTCCTTTTTATAAAGCTGAGGAAATAAAAGCCTTCAAGAGGAAATTCCCAGTATATATCGCCATAGCTACCCTTATTGTATTTTTCGGACTTATTGCTCTTGTGGTATGCAGTATGATGCTCCCTGTAGAAGATCCCTTCAAGGAACAGTTTGAGGTGTGGCTGGTGTCCTTCTTTATGATGAGCATTACAGTTGCGGCACCTATATATATTTACGCAGGAATGCAATACTGTAAGTATGATATCGAAAGCTACAACAAGGCGTATAACAAGACTCCTTCAAAATATGAAAAGATATCAGGTGCTGTCAGCGGAATAATTATGATAGTTGCAACCATCATTTTTCTTATTCTTGGTCTTATTTTTGATATGTGGAAGATATGCTGGATAGTATATCCCATAGCCGCTCTTCTTTGCGGTATTGCTAATCTTATTTTTGACGCAATGGGCAAAAAAGAATAAAAAATAAGATTTTTTCAAAATACCTATTGACAACAGAGAAAATATGTTGTATAATCATACGGTAAATTAAATTGTAAAACAAAAGCAGAGAAGCACTCTCACCCATTTACGCCCTATGGCAGTTCAATGTGGTAATTACAGAAATTTCCGACGGTGTATCCGTCTGTTATATTTGTACAGCGTGAGAGAATCTGCCTATATGCAGTTTTTCACGCTTTTTGTTTTGCATAAAACCAAAACTTTTTGTTTTCAGAAAGGCGGTGCTTAATATCAGCACAAAAGAACAGCTCATCAATGAAGAGATAGACGAGAAGGAAGTAAGAGTAATCGGCAACGATAACGAACAGCTCGGTATTATGTCTTCGGCACAGGCTCTTGAAATAGCTATTGAAGCTAATCTTGACCTTGTACTGATTGCTCCTCAGGGCAATCCCCCCGTTTGTCGTATAATGGATTACGGCAAGTTCCGTTTCGAACAGTCCAAAAAGGAAAAGGAAGCGAGAAAGAATCAGAAGCAGGCAGAAATCAAGGAAATTCAGATGTCACTTAACATTGATACCAACGATTTCAACACAAAGGCTAATCAGGCGATAAAGTTTCTGAAAAACGGCGATAAGGTAAGAATAAAGGTGCGTTTCAGACGTGCGAGAGAGCTTTCCCACATGAATTTGTGTGAAGATCTGATGGCAAAGTTCTTAGAAACTGTTGCTGAATACGGCGGTACCGAAAAGCCTGCAAAGCTTGAGGGCAAGAACTATATGGCAGTTGTTGTTCCCAAAGCTCAGGGAAATACGAAGAAAGCAAAAAAAGAAGCTGACAACAGCTGAAATTAAATAAGGAGGATTCCAAAATGGCAAAGAAAATCAAGATCAAAACCCACAGCGGCGCTAAGAAGCGTTTCAACATCTCCAAGAACGGTAAGATCAAGTATCAGAAGACAAACCGTCGTCACAGATTAACTCAGAAGGCTACAAAGAGAAAGCGCATCAATCGTGCAGCAGGCTACTGCGATAAGACAAACGTTGCAGAAGTAAAGAAGCTTATCCCTTACAAATAAGAAGAAGCTGCAGTAAAAAGCACATAACAAAACAGGAGGAAAATAAAGATGGCTCGTATTAAAGGTGCATTAGCAACTCGTAAGAGAAGAAATAAGACATTAAAATTAGCAAAGGGTTACTGGGGCGGCAAGAGCAGACTCTTCAAGACAGCCAAGGAAGCTGTATGGAAGTCCGGTCAGTACGCTTACATCAGCAGACGCTTAAAGAAGAGAGATTTCAGAAAGCTCTGGATCACAAGAATCTCTGCTGCTTGCAAGATGAACGGTATGAACTACTCAACATTCATCAACGGTCTTAAAAAAGCCGGTATTGAACTTAACAGAAAGATGCTTTCAGAGATTGCTATTGCTGATCCTGCAGCATTTACAGCTCTCACAGAAAAAGCAAAAGAAGCACTTAAATAATTATTTAACCACGC
>JAZSHW010000041.1:0-3575 GCA_045533495.1 Ruminiclostridium sp.
TAGAGTGCCGTGTTGAAGAAGAACAGGAAATCAAGCAAACCCCTGAAGGAAAAAAATTCAACAGAATTTCAAGGGTTATTATACCGTATGAATTATCTACACAGAAAGATGATATATTGACAATGATTTTAGAAGCTTTTGACGCAGAAAAAAAATACGCCGAAATATCGCTTGGAAGAAAAGTAGACATTGATACTGTTGTTGACGAAAAAACCATAATAAAATTTATATAAAGCAGAAGGGGAATTTTAGCATATTACAAAATTACAAAAAACACTTTACATAACGTTACAGCATTATTTATGAAAGGAACTGAAAACAATGGCATTTGTATACGAACGAATCCCTGAGACAGACAAAGAATTATTTAACTCTTTTGAAATTGTCGACCACACACACGGAGGAAGAGGAGAAATACTTCAGTGGTCGCCAAAAAAAATTTGGGTAGCAGATCGTGAAAACGAAATTTATTTTACTTTTGTAGGAAGAGAGTGGGATGAAGACCGTACACCTCAGTATGATTTGATATGGAAGGGGAAAAAAATAGCAATCAAGTATAATTGCTGGTATAAAAGCGATCATTTGGGAAGCGATTCTACACATTACCGAGTTTGTTGCACACACATGCGCATACAAGCCCCGAAAGAATTCAGACAATACGAGGAAGAAATGATAGAGCTGATAAAATCAGTAATAGCATTTGATTGTAATCACGAATTTTCTGGTGGAAAATTTCGAGAACACAAATACATCGCAGAATTTGAGAAAATAGTAACTCCTGAGTATTTTGATGAGGTGAGATAAACATTATTTTATAAAACAGTAAAACCCTTTAACAAACACAAAAAGCGGAGGCAATGCCTCCGCTTAAATTTTTATTAAGTTATGCTATATTATACGCAACCCTGAGCCTTCATAGCTTCAGCAACCTTGATAAAGCCTGCGATGTTAGCACCTGATACGAGGTCATCGCCAAGACCATATTCGTTAGCAGCCTTTACAGATGCTTCGAAGATGTTCTTCATGATTGTCTTGAGCTTAGCGTCAACTTCTTCAGCTTCCCAGCTGTAACGCATAGAGTTCTGTGACATTTCAAGACCTGATACAGCAACACCGCCTGCGTTAACTGCCTTTGAAGGAGCAACGATAACGCCGTTAGCCTTTAAGTATGCAACAGCTTCGTTTGTTGTAGGCATGTTAGCAACCTCAACATAGTACTTAAGACCGTTAGCAACCATCTTTTCAGCTTTTGCCATACCAACTTCGTTCTGTGTAGCACAAGGCATAAGAATGTCAGCCTTAACGCCCCAGGGCTTTTCGCCGGCGAAGAATTCTACACCGAACTTATCTGCGTAATCCTTAACCTTGTTACGGCAGGAAGCACGCATTTCGAGTAAGAAATCAACCTTTTCATCTGTGCTGATACCGTCGGGATCGTATATGTAACCGTCAGGACCGGAGATTGTAACAACCTTACCGCCGAGTTCGTTTACTTTCTTAACTGTACCCCAAGCAACGTTACCGAAACCGGAGATTGCAAATGTCTTGCCCTTGATATCATCGCCGAAGTGCTTGAGCATTTCTACTGTGTAGTAAACTGCACCGTAGCCTGTAGCTTCGGGACGGATGAGAGAGCCGCCGTAAGGAATACCCTTACCTGTAAGAACGCCTGTGAATTCGTTTCTAATTCTCTTGTACTGGCCGAAGAGGTAGCCGATTTCACGAGCACCTACACCGATGTCACCAGCGGGAACGTCGAGGTCGGGGCCGATGTGTCTGCAAAGCTCTGTCATAAAGCTCTGGCAGAATCTCATAACTTCTCCGTCAGACTTGCCCTGAGGATCGAAGTCGGAACCACCCTTGCCACCGCCCATAGGGAGTGATGTAAGAGAGTTCTTGAATGTCTGTTCGAAGCCTAAGAACTTGATGATACCTGAGTATACGTTGGGAGCAAATCTTAAACCGCCCTTGTAAGGACCGATTGCAGAGTTGAACTGTACTCTGAAGCCTCTGTTTACCTGTGTCTTGCCGTTGTCATCAACCCAGGGAACACGGAATGAGATCTGTCTTTCAGGTTCAACGATTCTTTCGAGAACGCCTGCTTCTACAAGGTCAGGTCTCTTTTCTACTACAGGTTCGATACTTTCCAGAACTTCTGTAACTGTCTGGATGAATTCAGGCTCGCCTGCATTTCTTTTCTTTACTGTTTCCAGTAATTCGATAAGGTACTGATTCTTTAACGCCATGGTTATAATCCTCCTGATTTGTTGACAAAGGCTTTTTACAGCATTTTACTGCAAAAGGACACTTTGCCGTTATTTTTTAAAAATTACAAAAAAATTATAGCATAGATAACTTCATTTTGCAATAGGTAATTTAAAATTTTTCAAAAAAACTTGCAAAAAACTTGAAAACTGACAAATTTTTATCAAAATCTGCTCAATTTTCGCAAGTTTTAAAAAAAATATTGCAAAATTTCTGAATTTTAAATTTCTGCTTGCTTATTTTATAAAAGTATAGTACAATATTATAGTAATATGACAGATAATTATTAAGACAGAAAAGAAAGGATGACGGAATTTGGACAAGACATCTATAAAGACCATTGCAGAAAACCGCAAGGCAAGGCACGACTATTTTATACTTGAAAGCTACGAAGCAGGAATTGAGCTTACCGGCACAGAGGTTAAGTCCATCCGTGACGGCGGACTTAATTTAAAGGACAGCTGGATTGCAATAGAGGAAGGCGAAGCCTTCATAAAGCAGATGCACATCTCCCCTTACGAAAAGGGCAATATTTTTAACAAAGACCCTCTCCGTGAAAGAAAACTGCTTATGCACAAGCGTGAAATTATGAAGCTTCTCGGCCAGGTAAAGCAGGGCGGTCTTACCCTTATCCCTATTTCTGTATACTTCAAGGGTAGCAGAGTAAAGGTTCAGGTGGGACTCTGCAAGGGTAAAAAGCTACACGACAAGAGAGATTCAATCGCTCAGAGAGATGCAAAGAGAACTATCGACAGAGCTTTAAAGGAAAGAAACAGATAGTTTAAAAAATTAGCATATTTTTTTCAAAAAGTGTTGACAAACAGAAAATTATCTGATATAATAGATTATGCTGATTTGCGGGGGTGCTGGAATCGGCAGACAGGCAAGCTTGAGGTGCTTGTGTCAGTATTGGCGTGAGGGTTCAAGTCCCTTCCCCCGCACCAAGTAAAAAAGAGTCGCTTTTGCGGCTCTTTTTTACTTTATACAGAGAATTGAACCCGAACGCCAAAGGCGTGGGCAACGCCTGCGACCGCCGCCGGTGGCGGAAAAAGGGAGCAGGGGTTGGCGTAGCAGTCGAAAAAATCGAGGAAATGCGTAAGCCCGAAGATTTTTTCGGTAACTGCAAGATGGGTTGCGAAGCATCTTCAAGTCCCTTCCCCCGCACCAGAAAAAAGCCTTTGTCTTTTAGACAAAGGCTTTTTTCAACTAAATCCACCCTTTCGGGTGGGTGAAATCGTCTTCGACGATGAAATCTCCTGCGGAGATGAAATCCGCCTCGACGGCGGATGGGTGGATTTAATTTCATCTGC
>JAZSHW010000120.1:0-13579 GCA_045533495.1 Ruminiclostridium sp.
CACTTGCCGTCCTTGTACTGCTCAATGATTTAGCCGACAGGAGAGGTATTCTTAATTCATAGTAGAGAGATAGCACTTGAAGTCTTACCGCCCACCTTGAAGCTGCTTATTGCAGAAGGACTTGTAGTAGCTGATACTGTACTTGTATATCCACCGTGAAGACCTGTAGAGCCTACCATATTATAGGCTTTCATTCTGAACTTGTAGGTGGTAGAGGGCTTAAGACCTGAAATCTTATAAGTAGTAGTTGCATTGTTTGTAATCTTTGCAACTCTTACCCACTTGCCATCCTTGTACTGCTCAATGATGTAGCCGTCAGCGGAAGTATTCTTGGTCCAGTTAAGACGGATAGCGTTATTTGCACGACCGCCGAACTTAAAGCCTGAAACGGGAGAAGGGCTTGTAGTAGCTGAAACCGTACCTGTGTATCCACCGTGATAACCTACAGAGCCTACCATCTTATAGGCTTTCATTCTGAACTTGTAGGTGGTAGATGGCTTAAGACCTGAAATCTTATAAGTAGTAGTTGCATTGTTTGTAATCTTTGCAACTCTTACCCACTGGCCGTCCTTATACTGCTCGATGATATAACCGTCAGCAGATGAATTCTTAGTCCAGTTGAGACGGATAGCGTTACTTGCACGACCGCCGAACTTGAAGCCTGACATAGCAGAGGGGCTTGTGTAGGTTGAAATAGCACTTGTATAATCGCTGTATGCTTCGCTTGTGCCGTTTGTAGTATACGCCTTCATTCTGAACTTATATTCAGTGGAAGGTGTGAGGCCTGTCGCACGGTAGAAGTTTGTTGTGCCGTCTGCAATCTTTGCAATCTGTGTCCACGCACCGTTCTTATACTGTTCAATGATATAGCCGTCAGCGGAAGTAACGGGTATCCAGCTAAGACGAAGTACGTTGCTTGCACGACCACCGAATACGAATTTAGAGATGTTATCGGGAGCGGATAAAGCCGCATTTACTACAATTGATATTTTATCGGATACGGAAGTTCTGCCATCTTCAGCTATTGCCTTGACTTTAAATGTGTAAGTAGTATCTGTTGTTCCGGGAGTGAGTGTCATGGTTGTTGAATTTGCAGTAAACTTGCCGCAGGAAGTTTCTATGCCGTTAAGGATCACAATAAGCTCGTAACTGCTTGCACCCTCTACAGCTGTCCACTTGAAATTATATACATCGTTACCTTTATCTGTGATTGTCAGTACGGGAGCAGCAAGAGGTGCTACGGGAGTTACCTTTACAGGTTCAGAAACTGAAGTTCTTCCGTCATCTGCAATTGCTGTTACGATAAAGGTATATTCCTGTCCGTTGGCAAGATTTTTTAATGTTGCTCCTGTGCTGGTTACAGTGCCGAGAGAAACGTATTCGCCGTTAACAAGATAGCTTATTTCATAAGAGGTTGCGTCTTTTACCGCCGTCCATGAAAGCTTTGCTGTACCATCTCCCGCTGTAGCTGTAACTACAGGAGTATCAAGAGGACCTGCTAAAGTTATAGTTAAGGGGTCAGAGACAGAGTATATACCGTTTTCTGCAATAGCTTTTACAACTATCTGATATTCTGTGTTTTCTGTAAGATTTGTTAATGTGGCAGAAGTGCCTTCTGTTTCGGCAAGAGTATAGTATTCGCCGTTATAGATACGGATAATTTCGTACTTGACCGCTCCGTTTACAGCATCCCATTTGAGCTGTGCTTTTCCGTCGGCTACGGTAGCGGTAGGTATGGGCTTTTCAAGTCTTTCTTCGCTTATAGCGTAAGCCTTTATTGACGCATTACCTGTCAGGTATTCCTGAACATCGGTCCAGTATATTCCGTTGTTTGAAACGAAGGTTTCGCCTTCATTTGCTGTTATTTCGATAGCAGTTTTACCACCTGTAACTACGGCACTGTGCTCATAATATGCTCTTGCATCATTGTTGGCTGTTGTCATTTTTACGACTACTGAGAAAGTGTCTCCTGCTTCCACAGCAACGTCGCTGTTAAGCTCAACTGAATGATATCCTGCAAGGTCAGAGGTAAGAGTAGCAGATGAAACCTTTGTGCCTGAAGAAGGGTTATTTGCTGTAGGGTTCAGGTAAACAGAGACATCATAAGTTACATCACCGGAATTTTCGGAGAAAAATGCAACTGCTTTTATAGTTTCGTCTCTCTGGGCTGTAAATACATTTGCGGAATATATTTCGGATGTACCGTAACCAAGGTTTAAGCCCGGAATGCCGCCATCATAAGAGTAGAGACTATCATAATAATCGCTGTCGCCCTCCATTGCGTAATCAAAAGCAACAACAGATTCTACAGTTGTATCATAGTAGGATATCCACAGATAACCTTCATTGAAGTATCCTGTACCCCAGCTGTTCTTGATAAGCCAGCCGCCGTTACCCGCAGGCTTGTATCCGTTATTAGCAAAGTTTGAAGCTGGGATGGAGTCATCGTAACCGACGATTGTTACAGCGTGGTTAAGAGCCTTGCCATCGGGACAGAAGTAGTAATATTCACCGTCTATGCAGTTCATATATTTACTTGTGCTGCCTGCTTCAACTTCGTCGTAGTATGTAATAGTAGCTGCACCGTATGTAGAAACAAGACGCTTGGTTTTGCTGATAAAGTCAGAATTGTCAGCGTAAACCTTATAATAGTCTGTAAGCTGAGCTATACGTGAATCAAGCAGTTCGTTCCATTCGTTTTCGGCAAAGACTTTGTTTGCGATTGTCGGTGTGCCTGATGAATTATAAGGATAGTTTTCGTTTTCTTCAAAGGGACCGATCCAGTTCATCATTATAGATGCAGCAACATTGGGATTGTTGCCTGTCAGATAGTCGGTTTTAGAACTGAAGGTGTTTACCATCCTGTCGTTTCCAATAGTGCCGAAGGTGGTAGGGAAATTTGTCATATAAGCGACCAGGTTTTCTGATATATCAACATCTACACCATATTCTTTGGTTAAAGATACCTCTGAAGCTGCCGCTGTAGCAAATGCCCAGCAGACACCCCATTTCCCCTGGTTTTTTATTTCGCTTACATAGCCCTTTTCTACCGAGTTCCAACTGGCAGGAACGGTCTCTGCAGATGCGACAGAGCTTAGTATACTGCTTATCGCTACAGCTGATGTAGCAAGTATGGCAATATACCTTGTTAATTTATTTTTCATCATATTACTCCTTTCTATGAATGAAATATGAATTCTTCCATTTCACATTTTACCACTTTTTATGGTAATAGTCAATGGGAATTTTGTAATTTTGTACAAATGCATAGAAAAAAACATACTGTTTTGTATTAATTTCACACAAAAAATTCCTGTTTTTGCACATAAAAAAGCTTCCACTTTTCAGTGGAAGCTTCAGAATATTATTTTTTAAAGAAATCTTTTCCTAAAATTGCGGTAAATTTAGGCTTTACGCCTGTTTTGTTATCAATATGTCCGTAATTCTGACACATATCGTAGCTTGGCAGAGTGTTGCCCTCGACAAGCACGGGTCTGTCGGGAGTTATTGCCACATCCCAACCGATATAGCCGACGTGTTGTTCTACAAGTGCCGCTTTTTTACACATTTCAACAGCTTCATCGAACATAGGAATTTTAAATCCATTGAAAACTGTCTTTGTGAAGGGGTGGCTGTCATAGTAAAGACCTGTTGCGTCACAGAAAGCGGGCTTTCTGATAACACCGTCATCACCGATTGAAACATACATACCACCGCTGCAGATATTATCTACGCAGTTTGTGCCGTTGCTCATACGCACAAGGGCGTACATAAAGTTTACCTCACCCTCATGCAGTACAGTTACCATTCTAATAGTGTTTATTGAGGATGGACTGAGCTTGCTCATTTCAGGGTGCTGGATGATAGTTTCTTCAACCAAAAATTGCTTGTTTTCACAAAGCTTTTTATAAAGAGCATCAAAATCTGTATTTTCGGTTATTTCTTCCTTTGTGATGCCTTTGCCTCCAAATTCGTTTATAGCTTTTGCAAATACTGTGCTTTTTCCTTCACAGAATTTTTTGAAAGTCTCAACATCACTGTTTTCAAGGTTTATAAAATCTCTGCCGATATATTCGGTGAAATTTTCATCGAAAAGTGCTTTGTTATCAAAAGTGGTGAAGTATGTTCTGTCGTTCAGCTTTTTGGATATCAGCAGGTTATCATTCATATTCATAAAAGTGCGGCGGTTTTTTCCTTTTATATCGGCAAAGCCGAACACTCTGTAATCAAGATAGCCTATGGAATATCTGAATATACACCATATCATATCAAAGAACATTATAAATCTGTTTTTACCTGTTTCCTTGTGAATGGTGTTTATGTGCATAAACATTCTTTTAAAGCTTCCAGCAAATAATCTGCGGAAAAAGGTTTTTATTTTTGTCATTATAGTCTTAAGCCCTTTCAGAGTCTTAATATTTTGGTCAGAATTTTAGATACTGCTTTTTTAATGGGAGTAGTTACAATTTCTTTTTCTCTTGGAGTCAGTCCCATCAGCCATACCGATGAAATGAAAACAACAAGATAAAGTGCACCCCACAAAAGTATCTGCAGATAGCCCTTAATATCTACAAGCGTCATTATCAGTATTGAAGCGATGCAGGGCAGGAAAAGGGATGGGAGCAATGCTCTTATTCTTCTCCAGAAGCGTGGTATATCAAGACCTATATATTTATGGTAATACCAGTTCATCAGCAGACCGTTGCCGATAAATACAGGGATTGCAGTGCCTACTGCAACACCTGTTGCACCAAAGTAATGGCAAAGAGGTATACTGATTACTATATTCAGAACTGCCACCAGTACATATACGAGGGACCTGAATCTGTGCATATTCTTTGCCCTTTGGATCTCAATACCTAAGTTCTGAATACTTGGCAGTATTGTCGGCACAAACAGACAGACTGCTATCGCAAAGGCGTCTGCGTTTTCTACTCCCGCCCACTGGAGTACAAAGGGGTAGCCTACCGCAATAAAGCCGAAAAGTATCATTGTAAGGATAACAAACTGAAATCTTCCTACACGGATGAACAGGTCGCTGATCTCCTTGTTCGATGAACGGTTTGCTACCATCTGATGCACCTTAGGGGTAAGTATACCTGAGAAGGTGGTCGCCATAGACATATAATAGATGTTAAGCTGGGATGCCACGTTATAAACAGCTACAGTTTCCGAGCCGTGCATCCAGGCAAGCAGGAATTTATCCACACTCCAGTTGAGCTGGTCCACCACAATACCGAGGAATACCCAGCTTGTGAATTTGAACATCTTTCTCAGCAGCCTGAAGTCAAATTTTTTGAAATAGAATCTTATGTCTAACTTTTTAAAGCAGTACCATATATTAAGAATTCCCGATAAAAGAGTGAAGGCAAGACTCATATAGGCGATGGCCTCAGAGCGCAGACCTATCATCAGCAGGGGGATTATAAGCAGGGGGTTGACAACGGATTTTATAAACGCAAGACCCTTTAAGAATACATAGCGTTCATTAACCATTGTATTTGATTCAAATACGCTTAAGGGGAAGGATATAGCGGCGGTTGCAGTCATAATATACATAAGCCGCACAGCAAGGGCTATTTCTTCTTCAGTCAGCTTGTCACCGAAGGCAAGACGGGGGTTTGCGGCAATAGTGCAACCAACAATAAGAACGATAACGCCTATGATCGAATAGATGATCATAAACATACCATTCAGCTTAGCCATATTGAATTTATCGCCCGACTCCTTATATCTTGTGTAGAACCTTGTATACGCACTGCCAAGTCCGAAGCTGAAAAGATTGAGGTAGGAAACCATCGGCAGAACTACGGAATATACACCATATTCGCTCTGGCCGAGTCTTTCGAGCATTACCGGAGTGTAAACAAGGGATACTACAGTTCCTAATATAAGCGTCAGATATGACAGCAGAGAGCCTGCTTTTATCTGATTTACTTTCATTGGCAAAAATCCTTACTTTATTATTAACGCCGAAAACGGCACTGTTATTCTGAATATCCCAAATAATTATTGTACCATATTATAAGTAATTTGTAAAGATAAAAACCACTTTGATATCATTTTTTGCAGAAAAATTCCAGAAAATCAGGCGTTATAATTACCGGTTGATGGATTTAATTGTCGTCAGACTTTTTCTTTTGGTGCATAAAATAAAGCAGAATTGATGAGGTTATAAGTAAGACGGGAAAGAATGTAGAGAAAGCAAAGCCTGTCTTCATACCGACAGCCTCGCTGTGTGACTGATTTGTTACTGCGTCGCAGATCATTCCTGCTATGAATGGTCCGAAGCCGCAACCTAAATCTCCGAGTAACGCCATTATTCCGAACATACCTGTTCCGCCCTTTTTATATCCTGCCGCCGCAAGACTGAAAGTGCCGGGCCAGAGCACAGCAACAGAAAGACCGCAAAGAGCACAGAAGATAAGAGAAAGAATGGCGTTATCCGATAAAGCCACCGTTATATAGCAGGTAAGACAAAGCAGGCCGCTTACACAAAGCAAAGCGTACATATTTATCTTTTTTGCAAAGATGCTGTTAAGAACACGGCCTGTACCCATAAGCAGGGCAAAGCAACAAGGACCAAGCAGATCTCCGATCTCTTTTGAAACCAGTAAGCCCTGCTGAGCGAAAAGAGAAGACCATTGGGACATGGTAAGCTCGCAGGCTCCTGCACAGAGCATAAGTATCAGTATCAGTATAAATCCTCTTTCCTTTATCAGTTCTCTGAGGGGGAGTCCTGTTTCTTCGGAAAGTGCAGGGGAGAGAGGAACTTTTATAAATACAAATCCGTTTATAAAGGGCAGGACAGCCCATGCTACAGGCAGTATGTACCACAGTCCGTCTGTGAAAAACAGGATAAACAGTGTTGAAAGTAAGACAACAGCCATCTGTCCCCAGCAGTAGAAGGAATGGAGCAGGCTCATGGCTGCCGCCTTTGCACTGCCTGAGGTGTCGGGGATAGCCTCGATTATAGGACTTACAAGCACTTCGATAAGACCTCCACCGATGGCGTAGGTTATTACTGCGGCGATAAGCCCTGCAAATGCATTGCTGAAAAGCTGAGGCAAAATTCCCATCATAATAAGTCCTGCGGCACTGAAAAAGTGTGCGGCAGAGATAAGAGTACGGGTGCTTATCACCTTGCAGAGCTTTACTGCAACTCCATCAACTATTAGCTGGGTTATAAAGTTTGTTATAATAAGCACGCTGATAAGCTCATAACCTATTTTAAATTTCTGCTGAAATACTATAAAAAGAATAGGGGCAAGGTTGTTTACAACCGCCTGGGTTATATATCCTGCATAGCAGGCAAAAGTGGTCGATCTGTAAGTTTTTAGCATAACATTTTTCCTTTTTTCTGAAATTCTCATATATTATATATTAATGCGTTGCGTTTTTCAAGTCGTGCTGTGTGAGGTAAGGAATATAGTAGTAGGATTTTCAGCTTTTTTAACAAATAAATAATACTTCAATTAGTCAATTTAAATAAATTCGTTATAAATGCATTTACTAATTTTAAAATTTGTGCTATACTGTTAAATGTATTAAATTCGTTAATTGCGTCTTGAAGGGCGTATTATGGATAATAACAATCCATGGGAAAGGAAAGGTTATTTTTATGAGAATCAAAACCTTACTTATTACAATGCTGGCATGCTTTATCATCATTCCTTCCGTTGCTTTTGCAATAGCTGCGAATGTTCAGATGAACAGTATAGCATTAGAGAATTATACCAATGCAGCTAAGGATATGGCTGAAAAGCAGGCGGGCAGCTTATCACAGTACTTTGTGACACTGTCGAATACTGCAAAGCAGATTGCCGAAGATCCTTACATCACTCAGTTTACAAGAGGCGGCAAGACAGACAAGATTGAAACTATCATCGGCGATTACACAATGATAATCGAAACAGGCAAGGATGACAAGGATTCAATGTTCGACCTTGCAAGAATTGTCATCAGCGATGACAACGGTAACCTCTACTATTCTACAGGTGATGAATCCGAATTTTCAAAGCTTAAGGAAGATGCTCATACAAAGACCGCTATCAAGAATATTTCATCCATGAACAAGGACGGCGTTGTTTACTGCTATTCCAAGGATATTTATGCTGAATACAGCGAAGATGATTCAGAGAAGAAGGATCCTCTCTTCCCTAATGCATCAGGCGGTTCTGAGGATGTTAAGCTTGTAGTAAAGCAGACAAGCGGAACTTATGATGTTCTTGTATTCTTCAATTATACAAGAATGAGAGATTTTACAGTAGGCTCACAGTTTGCGGCAAACACAAGACTTGTAATGATCGACTCCTTAGGTTCTGTTATCGACGGCACATACCTTGGTAATCTTACAGATACCAACCTCAACGCATATAACAAGCTTGCTTCTGCAGCAACAACAGGCAGTGCAAAGCAGGTAGACAGCTTTAAGGGTACAGCCGCAGGCGATATTCCTACAATTGGTTTTACAATCAAGACAACTCCTATCGAAGGAACAGAAGAATCCTGGAGCATTGCAGTAGTTGCCGAAACAGATAAGGCATACAAGGCATCAGGCGATGCAGCAGGTGGTATAATCGGTACAATCGTTGCAGTATCTATTCTGATGATAGTTGCAGCAGTAATCTTAGTATTCATCGTAACCAAGCCTTTAAAGGTTATCGAAGAAACATTAGTTAAGGTACGTCGTGGTGACCACGAAACCAGAATCAATATTATGGCAAATAACGAATACGGCGAAATCGCAAGATCCTTCAATGACCTTATTGATGATATCATTGTAAGTGAAGGAAGATACCGTACAATCGTAGAAATGTCAGATAATATCATCTTCGAATGGAACTTCAAGACAAATGAGGTTATCTTCTCCAACAACTTCAATAAGAAGTTCAGCTATCGTGCTCCTTCCGATCACTTCGGCGACAGCTTCCTGCTCAAGGTTAAGACACATCCCGATGACTCTGAGCGTTATCATAAGGATCTCGAAAGACTCTCCAAGGGTGAAGAATTCGAGGGTAACGAATACCGCTGGAAGAACATCTACGGTGACTATATCTGGATCTTACTCCGTACAGCTACAGTAAAGGACAGAGATGGCAACATTGCTAAGATCGTCGGCGTAATTGTTGATATTGACCGTGCTAAGAAGAGTGAAAAGCTTCTCACAGAACGTGCAAGCTACGACAGCCTTACAGGCCTTTATAACCGTGAATCCATTGAACGTACTATCGACAACGAAATCGATCTTATCAGCGTTCGTAAGAGTGAGTTTGCTATCCTCTTCATTGACGTTGACGACTTCAAGATTTTCAACGATAAGTACAGCCACGCAACAGGTGACTCAGTACTCAAGTTCGTTGCACAGACTGTTACAGAGCTTACAGAGGGCTTTGGTACAGCGGGACGTTACGGCGGTGATGAATTCATTGTATGTGTACGTAATGTAGAAATTAACGAGCCTACAAGAATTGCACAGGATATTCTCAACACCCTTAAGGAAGGTTATACATCCGACAACGGCGATAAGCTCTCCATCAATGCAAGTATCGGTATTTCCATTATCCAGGATTCTTCTATGAGAGTAGATGAAATCATCGGTATGGCAGACGATGCGATGTACAAGATCAAGAAGAGCGGTAAGTCAAACTTCGGTATTCTGAATAAGGAAGTTATCAAGAAGGCAGTTCCTGACAAGGTTGAGGAAGAAGATGTAATCGGTGGCACAGCTCCTGCTTCTGAACCTGTAAATTCTCTTCCCGCTGACGTTATCGACTGATAAATAAATAAAATTACTCCCCGAAGAAATTCGGGGAGTTTTTGTGTCATTTTAGTACTTTGAGTGTCTGCAAATCTTCCGCAATATAGTAAAGAGTATCATTAATTTCGATTATAAAAAGCCCTATATACTCAGCACTGGAGAAGTAATTGTTGTCCAACTCTGCTTCTAATGAAGTACTTGATATTTCCGTAAAGGGTTTTTCGCTGTTCTTGTCTACTTTAAATATCGTCCACTTAAGATCAATGGTATTTCTGTATATTTCCATATATGGACTTTGCACTACTTCAAGAACACCGAAGGTATTATCGTCATAAACATACCAGAAATAATCGTATCCGCCGTTTTTACCCGGCAAATCCTCTGACTCGTAAAGCTTACGAGCATTTGCACTGTCAGAAAAATCAAATATATCAAAGCCTTTAGGCGTATACTTGCCTTCCGTATAGCGAAGATAAATACCATTCCCCATAGGTATAAGGGTTTCAAATTCTCCGAAGGGATTACCGAGATGGGCGGAGAAACGGTCTTGGATTGAATAACCCTTTGCATCTGTATCGAAAAATGTTATTTCTTTGTCTGTGTATTCTGCAAAAAGGAAGGTTGCTTTATTCTTCTTCTCCTCTGATAAGTAAGTGAAATCGGCTGTATAGACAACTATAATGGCTCTGTCATCTTCCCAGAGTATTTCTGAAATATCTCCATTACTTGAGTTGTTATACAGGGCTGTTACAATGTTGTGATCTTTTTTGCTGATAGAAGCAGTAAATATTATATCGCTATTGTCTGAAAACCGTCTTCCGATAATTCTGTATGAATCGGGCGTGTGTTCTAACGCTTTAATATACATATATGGTTTCTTATCGTCTGATGGGTTATCCTGAATAGACTCTTCAACGGCTTTACCTATATCTATCTTTCCGGTGAAATTCAGTTTACCGTCAAATGTGTAAAGCTCATCGAAATATCCGTTTTCAGAATAAACCAACAACACAACTGAATTATTGCTGTAATAAAGTTTTCCAATTGTTCCGTACAGGGCTTCTTTTTCTACAACGCTGCCTTTTGTTACATCTATTACCGAAATAGCGGAATATTCTACACGGATAGGTTCTCCGAGTATAGAAATATCACTTTCGTCCCAAAGCTCCTGTTCATCGCCAAATCCGGAAGATGGGTAATAATCACTCTTATCCTCCAGTCGTGAATATCCGCAGGCGCATTCTCCATCTGATGTTACAACATAGAGATATTTGCCTATCATCCATGAGTCTGCGCTATTTCCAGTCTGTGTGTAGATGTAACTAAGCAGCGGTTTTTCAGGGTCGGAAATGTCATATACGGAAAAGGTGAGGTCAGGGTTAAAGTGATCTCCGTATTCGATCGCAATATACTCTTCTTCTGTCATTTCTTCTTTGTAATTATAAGGCTTTCCTGCTACTATAAGCAGGTCGTCATATATAAACATAGTTATTGAGGCAACGTTGATAGAGCCTACATTTTTTGTGTTTTCTCCATCTATTTTTGATATAAAGGTTTTGGCAATGTTGCGTTCTTTGTTATCTATCATCACCTTATCATATCCAAAGTGATAAGAATACTTGCCGTCAGCTGTTACAACAACACGCTGACTTGTCACAAGCTCGTCTGTATTAAAATCACAGGATGTATCTATATTGAAATTGCCGTCTGCTGACATTGTATCGTCGTGACTCTCGTTTTTGCTGAGATGATCCAAAAGCTCGGATAAAGTAGCATAAGTGTCAGAGGTGGCGGAGCCTGACGGTTTTTTTATCGGTTCTGAAGAAATAGTGCCGGAGGTAGTGTTTATATCTGAGGAATGAAGAAATACTCCCACACCCACCGCAGTAACAAGGCACAGACAAGCGGCGGGAATAAGAAATTTCAGAAAGCCTGCTTTTTCTCTCTTTGCCGTCTTTTCGCTACGCTCGATTATTTCATCGTCAATATAGCCGAATGCTTCAAATAACTGCTTTTCATTCATTTACAAACCCCTCCTTTACAAGACGCTCTTTCAGTTTTTTACGGGTGCGGCTCAGTATAACCGTAACATTATTTTCGCTTAAGCTATATCTGTCGGCAATAATCGATATGCTCTCTGAGAAAAAGTAACGTCTGATAAATATATTGCTTTCTTTTTCAGGAAGAGACTTCACAAAGCTGTTAAGGGATTTCCCAAGCTCCTTTGCGGTATATTCATCCTCGACAGTGTTTTTCCCTGCAACACATCCGCTCAGCTCGTCAAGGATAAGCGGCATTTCACCGCCGCCACGCTTTTGGCTCATTTTTGCATTGTATCGGTTGAAGGACAGATTACGGGTGATCTTTGCTAAATAGTATCGTAGCTTTGCGGGTCTTTCAGGCGGAACAGAATTCCACACGTTAAGGTATGTATCGTTGACGCATTCCTCCGCATCCTCCTTGCTGTGAAGGATATTATCTGCTATAGCAAAGCAATATGCACCGTATTTTTTGTCGGTTTCTTCTATGGCATTATCCTTTCTTTGCCAGTACAGCTCAATTATAGCATTGTCATCCATATAATACCTCCTTTTCCCCTTTTACTGTATATGACAGGAAATATCCGTAAATCTTACAGAAATTAATTATTTTTCTGTATTTATTTTATCATATAATCGTTAATGAGGCAACAAAAAACACACGAAGAAAACCTCCGTGTGTTTTAATATTTACTTGATTTCAAGACTGTCTATGGTAGCGTCTATTATATCAGGGAATTGGTTATAATGATCTGTCTGTGTAAAGGTGAAGCAGTAAGCGTCTGTGCCTGACTGTATCATGTACTGAGTCAGCATTGTTTCGCCCTCAATACCATAAAGCTTACCTGTAAGCTGCATTTTGATAGCAGACTTATCCTTTACCTTGATATGCTCAAAGGTAACTAATTTAAAGTCCTGCATTGTGGTTTCGTAGGTCTTTGTCATTTCATCCTGATCTACGTCTTCAATGTTTTCGGTAGCCGTGGATACGGTCAGGTTGAATTTATTGTTGCTGGTTTCACTACCGAACTGATAAACGATAGCGTCACTTGTAAGAGTGTAATCCTCCTGAAGTGTAAAGGTAAGCTTGCCGTTGGGAAGAACGAATTTTCCGTCCTTTACAAGCTCGATTTCTTCTTCAGAGGATGTGTTATCCTCGCTTGATGTATCTTCTTTGTCTGAAGTATCGCTGTTTTCTGTTGCTGTACTGCTTTCGTCAGCAGAAGAAGTATCTGATACTGTGGATGATGTTACAGTTTCACTACTGTTTACAGATGTTGAGGAGTTACCGCTTTCGGCACAACCTGCAAGGCTTATTATAAATGCTGTTACTACAGCTGATGATAAGATTACTTTTAAAGCTTTCATAAATTTTTCCTTTCTGTTACTCAAGGAATATAGTCTGTAAATATGATTTTATCACAGTTTAAGCGAAAAGTCAATAAATATAAAGTAAGGGAAGTGGAGATAAAAAGAAAATTTAGTGAAAATTTTTGAATTTAAGTGTTGACAAATAACCAAAAATCTGATATAATAATATTCGTTGATTTGCGGGGGTGCTGGAATCGGCAGACAGGCAAGCTTGAGGTGCTTGTGTCAGTATTGGCGTGAGGGTTCAAGTCCCTTCCCCCGCACCAGTAAAAAGCCTTTGTCTTTTAGACAAAGGCTTTTTTCAACTAAATCCACCCTTTCGGGTGGGTGAAATCGTCTTCGACGATGAAATCTCCTGCGGAGATGAAATCCGCCTCGACGGCGGATGGGTGGATTTAATTTCATCTGC
>JAZSHW010000055.1:0-4254 GCA_045533495.1 Ruminiclostridium sp.
CGACATGGCTACGATCCGACTTGCTGTAAAAGGCATTTCCATAATAGCTCTTCAGGAAACTCCCGGTCTTGGTACAAAGATCAACGACAAGGCTTTTCTTGACAAGTTTATCGGTGCCTCATCTGATATAACAATAACAAAAAATCCTCCCTCTGCGGATAATGAGGTGCAGGCTGTAACCAGTGCCACATATTCCTCAAAGGGACTTGCAAAGGCGGTAAATCTTGCAATTGCCGCTGATAAGACAGTAAAAGAAAAGGGGGTGCAGTAAATGAGTTATATGAAAGAGTTCACTAAAGGTCTTATCAAGGAAAATCCGAGTATGGTAATGCTCCTTGGTATGTGTCCTACCCTTGCTGTTACCACGATGGCGTCAAACGCTTTGGGCATGGGACTTTCCACCACCTTTGTACTTGTATGCTCAAATATTGTTATTTCTCTTCTTAAAAAGGTTATCCCCGATACTGTAAGACTCCCCTCTTACATAGTTATCATTGCGGGCTTTGTAACCTTTATAAGCCTTGTACTCCAATCTGTCGCTCCTGATGTCTATGACAGTCTTGGTATGTTCTTAAGCCTTATCACTGTAAACTGCATAATCCTCGGCAGAGCGGAAATGTTCGCTTCTAAAAACAAGGTTCTTCCCTCCGCCCTTGACGGACTTGGTATGGGTCTTGGCTTTACCCTGTCACTTTTACTGGTGGGTTCTGTAAGAGAAATTTTCGGCTCAGGTCAGTGGTTTGGTATAACTATCGCTCCCGAATTTTTAGAGCCTATGACTT
Source organism: Ruminiclostridium sp. (assembly GCA_045533495.1). Classification (GTDB taxonomy): domain Bacteria; phylum Bacillota; class Clostridia; order Oscillospirales; family Ruminococcaceae; genus Ruminiclostridium_E. The sequence goes on from JAZSHW010000055.1 coordinate 783, forward strand.
TATTCATTTTACCTGCAGGCGGCTTCTTCGTGCTTGGCGTTGTCATTGCTGTAGTAAACAGACTTATGAATCTGAAGCCCAGAGAAATAGGTTGTCACAACTGTCCCAATGCAGAAAGCTGTCACGGCTCTTGCTCTGTAAAGCCTGCCTCTGAACAGAAGGAAGGAGGTAACAAGTAATGGAGCTTGCAAGAAATCTGATGATAATTCTTTTAACAGGAATACTTACAGAAAACTTCGTGCTTTCTAAGTTCCTTGGTATCTGTCCCTTCCTTGGCGTATCGAAGAAGCTTAACAGCTCTATCGGTATGGGTGCTGCCGTTACCTTTGTAATGGTCTGTGCTTCTCTTGCTACTTATCCTATCTACTACGGAATTTTAGTTCCGCTTCATATCGAGTATATGAATACCATCGCATTTATTCTTGTAATTGCGTTATTCGTACAGCTTGTTGAAATGGTAATGAAAAAGTATATGCCGCCTTTATACAAATCCCTTGGCGTATACCTCCCGCTTATTACTACAAACTGTGCAGTACTTGGTGTAACTCTGCTCAATCTTTCAAAAGAATACAACCTTTTAGAATCCATTGTAAACTCCTTTGGTGCAGGTCTTGGCTTTATGATAGCTATGATAATTTTCTCAGGCGTGCGTTCAAGACTTGAAACCTGCGATATACCAAAGGCCCTTCGTGGAGCACCTATCACGCTTATGGCGGCATCCATCGTTTCTCTTGCCTTTATCGGCTTTGGCGGTGTGGTTGACGGCATATTCGGAGCATAAGCCTATAAAGAAAGGATGATATAAGATGAATGAATACATTATACCTATCGCTATATTTTTAGGCTTCGGCGCAATAGCGGGAATACTCCTGCTTGTAGCTTCAAAATTCCTTCATGTTGAAGCAGACGAGACTGCATCACAGATACTTGAAGCACTCCCGGGTGCAAACTGCGGCGGATGCGGATATTCAGGCTGTGAGGGTTATGCAAATGCGGTAGCATCAGGAAACGCTCCCAAGAATTTATGTAAGCCCGGCGGTGCAGACTGCCTTAAGAAAATAAGCGAGATACTCGGAGAAGAAACAGGCGACTTTGTCCGTGAGATAGCCTATGTACATTGTAACGGTCACTGCAATGCAACCGAGGATAAATATCTTTATATCGGTACGCAGTCCTGTGCGGCAGTAGAAAAGTTCTACAACGGCAAGGGCAAGTGCATTTACGGTTGTGCAGGTCTTGGCGACTGCGTGAAGGTCTGCGATTTCGGTGCAATAAACATTGTAAACGGCGTTGCAAAGGTAACTCCTGCAAAATGTACCGCCTGCGGAAAATGCATAAGCGTCTGTCCTAACCGTATAATCTCCCTTCGCCGAGAAACCGATAAGATACTGCTCCAGTGCAACTCAAAGGATACAGGCAAAATTACAAGACAGGCGTGTAAAAACGGCTGTATCGGTTGTAAGATATGCGAAAAGAAGTGTCCGAGCGGTGCTGTCATAGTATCAGAAAACCGTGCGGTAATCGACTATAACAAGTGTACCTCCTGCGGAATATGCGTTGAAGCTTGTCCTCAGAAGTGCCTTAAAAAGCTCCCCAACTGCAATATAGTATAAAAACGAAAGAACAAAAGAAATGAACGAAAGAGAAAAACTGATAAACTTCGGAAGACAAAAACTGCTGATATCACCTTTATCCGTGGGCTGGCTTAAATTTCTTATCCGTGTGTTCCCTGTACTCTTTGCCGTATTCTGCGGTGCAGGTGTTATTTTAAACTCGGTTACGATATTCACAGCCTTCAGCGATGAAGTGACAAAGGCACTGTCAGATGACAAAATAACTGCTGTAATTGCAGTAAGTGCGGTATGCATTGCAATCTATCTTGCCTTTACCGTATACAGTGTAGTTATGTACAGAAGAATGCCGTTACTTACTGAAAAGACAAGAAAAGAGACAAAAATCTATCTTGTACTTTGTGCAGTTGCATTTTTACTGACAGAGGTTGCCTCAAATCTTATGAAGGTGTATGTTTTCCCTGAAAAAAGTAATATCGAAAGTGCACTTACCTACTGTGGTTTTGTGGCGGTCGCACTTATTGCTTTTGTATTTATGAATTTAAGATATCTCAAAAAAAGAAGCTATCTCTTTTTAGACAGCTCCTATTATGAAGACGAATTCAAAAAGCCTGCTAAAAAGAAAAAGCACAAGAAAAAATAAAAGAAAAGAGATGATATAAATGAAGCCTGCGGAATTACTGAGTGCCGGTATAGCTGAGCTTAAAAACAGAATACCCGTGTTCGCAGTAGCAAAATTCAAGTCACAGACTATATCAGGCACAAGAGGAAAGCAGATACTTTCTTCCTGTATTGCCCGTTATAATTGCCGTATAATTCCGATAGTGTCGGTATTTATAATCATCTTTACCATTATTTCTGCTATAGTCAGCGGTGCATTTACTTCCTTTTCTCCTCTTGAAATTGCAGGTATAGCTCTCACTATTGTGACAGCCGGATGTGCAATAGGCTTCGGCTTTTACTTTAAAGGCAGATACCCCGCTTTTTATCACTATATATTCTGGGGGTTATTCATACTCTCTTATTTTATAAGAGTGATAAACTGCATTAAAACAGCAGAAGGCTTTGCTCTTACCGTTATAACTATAATGGTGCTTTGCACAATCCCTGTGACAAGCTATGGCATATCGGCAACAATGATGTTTTCAATACCTGTATACTATACAGTGATATGCTGTATGAATGAGGTTTATTTTTATTACTATTATCTTTCATTTGCTATAGCGTTACTTGGTTATATTCTCTGTGTTGCTAACTATTCTCTTTTCTGTACAAGAATAATCAATTCAAAACAGATCAAGGATGATAAGCAGATAATAAAGCTGAACGCAATGATTGATAGCCGTACAGGTTTATATAACCGCAGTTACGGCATTGACAGAGCAAACGAGATGATAAACTCGGGCAGAAATATTGCAATACTTATCGTTGATATTGACAGCTTCGGCGAATACAACAGAATTTACGGCACTAAAAAGGCTGACAAAACCCTCCAGCAGATTGCAAACTGCGTCAAGATAGTTTCAAAGCCCTATACAGATGTTATCTGCCATATTGAAAGCGACAGAATAATGGTCTGCACGCCTGCCGCATCGAGCAAAGAGCCTACGGCACTTGCCGAGGATATCAGAAGTAGTGTAAGAACCATGAATATTGATTTTACAGAAAATAAAACTCTGTTATCCGTCACAGTTTCTGTGGGTGTTGCAAGAAATACCTACAACGAGGATTTTGATATCGTATTCGAAAAGGCGATGCGTAGCTTATCCGCCGCAAAGAAATCCGGCGGAAACTGCGTAGCCTATAAGGATACACCTTTAAGGGAGGAAATCTGACAAAAAAGCCTGCTACTGATTAAAAATCAATAGCAGGCTTCAGACTGAAGACAAACTCACGCACCG
>JAZSHW010000069.1:0-14675 GCA_045533495.1 Ruminiclostridium sp.
GCCTGTAGCAACGAGTCGGCAGATTACTTCGAGACCGTGACCGAATACCTTACCGGGAAGAACTTCCATGGTAGCATCGTCGAGATTTGCGGAAACATAGTGGGTCTTGATGCCGGCTTCCTTGAGCATTTCGAAGTAGTAGATGGAGGTCTGGAGATTTGCTTTGCCGATACCTTCGATGGTAAGACCAACGGAATTTTCGCCGGGATCGAACACGCCGTCCTTGCCGGTGCAGTCATCCTTGAACTTGAGCATTACATTGCCATTTTCAAGGCTGTAAACATCCTTTGTCTTGCCTGTATAAATCTTTTCCATGCTAATTGTCCTTCCTTTGTGGTTTAAATTTTTTTCCTCTAAAATTTTAATACAATTTCCGCCTAATGTCAAGGGGTTTTGCTAAGATTTTTGCAGTCGTAAAAAAGTTTTTGGATAAGCCACGCAGTATGTGGTGAAATTGAATAAAAATATAGGTTATTTAGCTGTATTGATTGCCTTTTTTAGTATTTCACCAACAAAGTATGCGGCTATGATGCAGGCGATATCTTTTATAAGGTATGGTGCAGAGCTTGTCAGAAAGGCTGCTTTGATATCTGTATTCATAATAAGCGTAAAATACAGTGTTCCGCATAAATGACACAGAATAAGTCCGATAAGCCCCATTGCAATTTTTATTATATGGCGGTATTTCTTTTTTCTTATAGGTATACCGAATCCGCCGCATAAAAGACAAAGCGGTATAAAGCCTATTACAAATCCGCCTGTAGGGCCGAGCAGTACAGCAAAGCCGCCTCTGAGACCTGCGAATACAGGCAGTCCCACGAGTCCTATGGTAATATAGATTATAACCGAAACTGTCCCCATAAGGCTACCGACAAAATATCCGCAGAGTGCTACCGCAAAGCATTGCAATGATATCGGTACAGCACTCGGCATCGGAATTGATATGAGAGAGATAAGTGCCGTTACCGCCGTAAGCATGGCACAGATTGCTATTTTTCTTGTTTTGTTATCTTTCAAAATTTTACTCCATCAGTATATAGTACTGTTAGAATAACATTTTAAAGTGGATTTGTCAAATTCAACGACCCTCCGCAAGAATAATCTCACCGGTATCAAGATCATAATTCTGCAAGCTGCAGGCTCTTATCCGATTGTTATCGTGTGTCTTATAATAATATATTTTCTTGTCAAGATTACAGCAGGAACTATAAATGGTATAGTGGAAATCTCCGTTGTCGTTTTTTACGCAACCATAGGGGACAGATACCGATGCGAGTATATCAAAAAATCTGTTGACCGAAAGTCTTTCCGTGTTTGCCGGGACAGAATTCCGACTGACATAACAGGCACGGACAAATCTTGATACAGAAGAAAAATCTCCCGGCAAGGATAACGTGCCAAGACCAAAGCTGTAGGAAACTTTTAAAATATCCGGTATCGTTCTGATGGGGTTTTCAGAAGACAGATCAGTGTAATTTATCAGATTTTCTATATGATAAGGAAAGGGTGGGTTGTTTGTAAGCACCCCTACAGGATTGTTGAAAATTCTTAATCCATCCTTTGTCTGCTCTATTACTATACTTCTTTTTTTATCCGATACTATCCAGTGAAGAGGAGCAGGGGGAAAGTCCTTGTTAAATGGCGTATCCGTGATTATAACATCCTGCATAAGTCTTTCTGCACTGTCGGTACTGTCACAAAGAGAAAGTATATAAGGAATAAGCTCAAAAGAAGCAATATTCAGCTTTTTATTTTCTACATCGGGTGAAAAATATGTCGAATTATACGGAAAGTTAAGTCCTGCCATAGCAAGCCCCACCTCATTCATTGCATCATAATACAGCGGAAAATCCTCATCAAATGCCGCCATACCGATGATTGCATAATGGCTGTCTATAGGCTCTGCTCTGTGCCTTAGTTTAATTTCATACCTTCTTGGAGTTATGATCACCTGTTCGTTATAGGAATAGCTGATATCAAGAGTACGGCCGAAAAAGTGACTGCCGCCTTTATAATTAACTGCGGTACACATTATTCCACCGCCTTTATTTCGTAGCCGTGAGCCTTCCAGTAGTCAACGACATCGCCTAAAATTTCCGCATTTGTCTTTGATACAGCGTGGAGAAGATAAACTGCACCATTATGAGTAGCTTCGGTTATCCTTTTGAAAGCTTTGTTCTTATCAGGCTGACTGTCTGCATTCCAGTCGTTGTATGCGAATGACCATAACACTGTAGAATATCCCATTTCCTTTGCAAGCGAGAGAGTTCTGACAGAGAATTCTCCTCTTGGTGGTCTTACTGTAGTTGTCTTGTAGCCACCAAAATTGTTTTCTATATATTTTTCAAGGTCGGAAATTTCTTTTCTGAATTCATTGTCAGAACAATCGGGCAGAGAAGGATGCGAGCAGGTGTGATTGCCCACAGCATGTCCTTCATCTATCATACGCTTTACAATGTCGGAGCTGGATTTTACATAATCAAGAGTTACATAAAAGGTCGCCTTTACATTCTTTTCTTTAAGGGTGTCAAGGATATCCTCTGTATATCCGTTTTCGTACCCCTCATCAAAGGTGAGATAAATGACTTTCTCCTTTTCGTCACCTATGAACAAAGCGTTATGCTCTCCGTAATGTGACTGGGCGTCGGTTGCACCAACGGGACGGTTGTTTTCGTCTGTTTCGTAGCCTTGACCATAGCAGACCTTGGTGTTATTATTTGAAAGTGCATTGTCAAGCAGTTTTTTCTCATCCTGGGAAAATCCGTTTTCTATATTACTTTCGGTAATTTCAGTTTCGTTATTACAACCTGTAGAAAAAATGCAGATTGCGGCTATTAATGTCGGAATTAAAATATATTTTTTCAAAAAATCACTCCTTTTCAGAACTATTATCTGAAAAGGAGCGGTATAATATGCTATGAAATTATAAACAACTTTAAGAGTTAAGATAATTCTTAACCATTGCCTGAAGAAGCTCATCCCTGTCAATATGACGGATAAGGCTGCGTGCGTTGTTATAGGTCGTTATGTAGGTCGGATCTTCAGAAAGAATATAGCCTACAAGCTGATTTATAGGATTGTAACCCTTTTCCTTTAAAGCGTCATAAACTGTTGATAAAATTTCCTTCATTTCGCTTTCTCTCTCGTCCTTAAGAGAAAAGGGCATTGTTTTATCTATCATGATGATTACCTCTCTTTTTACATTTTAAACTATACATTTACTTTCCTGCGATTATTATACACCATTTTTTTAAAAAATACAATAGATTAGAAAAATTTTATAGCAAAAACGGTAAAACCTATAGAAAAAGTGATAAAAAATGTAAAAAAATTTTAAAATAATATAATTTGTTACAATTTACTATTGAATTTGGGGAAAAAATTTGTTATAATAAGTACAGACTGTCGGAGTATATCTTCGGCTGACCGCTTTGTTGCGGTCTGCGGTATATCCGCATATTTCCACTTTTCAGGGGGTATTTAAAATGGCTGAACAGAAAAAGCAGGAAGCTACAAACGGCGAGTTTAAAACTGCGCCACTCGGATTTGATAAAAACGAGGTTATGGCGTACATAGTCCAGATCAATAAGAGCAAAAAAGCACTGCAGGAAGAAGTAGACGAGCTTAAGAGAGCACTCGAAGCTAAGGAAGCGGAAGCACCTGACACAAGTGCATTAGAAGAAGTTGAAAAGAAAAAGGCTGAGCTTGATGCACAGATACTTGAAAGTCGTAAGCAGGTTCTTGATGAAAGACGCAAGCTTGCACAGACAGAAAAAGAACTTCATGTACTTCAGGATCAGCACGCTGCACTTATTGAAGAATATAAGGAATTCAGAACAAAGGCTGCAAAGAAGATAGAAAAGGCAAAGAAGTCAGGCGGCGGCGGTACAATCAGCCAGGAACAGCTTGATGAAATTTCTGCAAAGGCAACTTCCGATGCAAATGAAGTTATTGCTGATGCAAACAGCAAGGCACAGGAAATAATAAGTGCGGCTAAGGCATATTATGAAGATACTGTAAAGAAGGCTCAGGAATACAAGCAGACATTACTTACAAAGGGTGATGAATATTCTGCAGGTGTAAGCAACGGCGGTAATGGTGCCATTGCGGCAACTGTTGACGTATTTGAACTTTTAAGTGCAGTAGCTCAGGAAATAAACGACGCTGTAAATTCAGCTATTGATTCTGCATCAGAAAAGGCAAAGGCTGTATCAGAAACAGCAGAGCCTGCCGATGAAAAGAAGTTGAGCGATGACGAAGCGGTAACAGCTGCAAGAACAGCTCTTGAAGCATCTGCTGAAACAGCACTCGGCGAATATGCACCGATGACTGTTGCACCCTATGATTTCAAGCTCAATATTGAAATCCCTGAAGGTGCAGAGGTTGTTGATGACGATGACGATGATGACGACTTTATCACTCCCGATGACAACGGTCTGCTCAGCAGTTTTGCAGTAGTATCTTCTGTTGATGTGGCAGATGATATGTCTGCAGGTTCTTCAGATGTCGGATTTGCTGAAGAAGATATCGTTATAAGCACTCCTGCAACAAACGCATTTGATGATATATCAGATCTTATGGTGGGTGGTACACCTGCGGCGGCTCCTGCAGCACCTGCTAAGCCTGCAGAACCCGAAATAAAGGCAGACGATGATATCTCTGATCTCTTTACATCAGCTCCTGCTCCTGTAGCACCTGCTCAGCCTGCAGCTCCTGAAGTAAAGGCAGACGATGATATCTCCGATCTCTTTACATCAGCTCCTGCTCCTGCACCTGCAGCACCCGCTAAGCCTGCAGCTCCTGAAGTAAAGGCAGATGATGATATCTCTGATCTCTTTACATCTGCACCCGCTCCTGCTCCTGAAGCTCCCAAGTACAAGAGAGCTCACTCAAGAGAGGGTTATGGCAGCAACGGTGAAAAGCTTAATGAAAGCGGTAGAATGGGAGTAGCAGGTAAGGAAGAGATTCCCAACGATCCCTGGAAGGATCTTGAAGCTCAGATGAATGGTATGGCAATCGCACCTCCTCCTGCGGCTTCATCAGACGACGATGACCTTGACGACGGAATGACTTCATCCTACGATGATGCTCCTGTTGAACAGGTAGAAAAGACTGATGACAAGATTGATATGTCTGATTATTCAGGTATGCTTGGTGTAAACGACAATATGAACACATCAGCGGCACAGTTTGATCCTACATGGGAATTCAAGATGATGGAAGGTTCAGATGATGACGATGATGAAATGAGCAGTGACAATGTCGGTTTCTTTGATCTTTAATTAAAAATACAATATAATACTGATGCGGCGTCCTTTAAGGTCGCCGCTTATCAGTCTTTACAGGCATAGAAAGGACAAAACGGATTTGGAGATAAGAACAGAAGAATTAAAGGAAAAGGCCGGAATACTCAGAGCCGGAGATAAAATAGAACTTTCAGGCACAGTCTACACATCAAGAGATGCGGCACATAAAAGAATAATAAATCTTATCGAAAAGGGAGAACCGTTACCCTTTGATATAGGCGGAGCTGCTATATACTATGCAGGGCCTACAGGTACTAAGGAAGGAATGGCAATAGGTTCTTGCGGCCCGACAACCTCAAGCAGAATGGATGTATTTGCTCCTAAGCTTTTAGATATGGGACTTTCAGCGATGATAGGCAAGGGAGAAAGAAACAAGGCGGTAGTTGACGCAATAAAAAGAAACAAGGCTGTATACTTCTGTGCCATAGGAGGTGCAGGTGCTTTAGCGGCGAAATGTATTACTGAATGTGAGGTCATAGCTTTTTCAGATCTTGGTTGTGAAAGTGTTAAAAAGCTCACTTTTGATAAGTTTCCTCTTATTGTCGCTATAGACTGTGAGGGAGGTAATCTCTTTGAAAGCGGAAGAAAAAAATACAGTTCAGAGAATTAACGGTTATTTTTAAAAAGGATTATTTTTACATATTGACAAGCTGGAAAAACTGTGATATAATGACATTATAATACAATTTTTTCGATAATATGACTTATCGAGGTAAAAAGCAGGCATGGATAAAAAACTTTTGAAGCTCAGTGATGAGCAATTACTGAAGAACATAAAAAATGCCGACAAGATAAGCAGTGTCGAGGCATCGGTTTTGGTAGAAAGATATATGAATTCTGTAAGGCTCAAAGCTCTTTCTACTGCAAAACGCTGTCCTTCTGCTGACTTTGACGACTTATATTCAGATGGACTTATGGGGCTTCTTAAAGCCATCCGTTATTATGAGGATGGAAAGGGTGCAACTTTTGCAACCTTTGCTTCGCTTTGTGTTACAAACAGCATGAAGACTTGTGTGACAAAGTCTGTAAAGGCATCGCCGCTGAGTAAAGATGATGATTTTGATTTCGGTACATTGCAGGACAATTCTGCTTCTGCCGAGGATATAATAATTGATAAAGAACAGAATGGTGAGTTTTATGAAAAGCTCTCCAAAATACTGACAGACAGAGAAATGGCAGTACTCAGTATGTATCTGAGACATTACAGCTATCAGCAGATAGCCGAAGAACTTGGTATTAATGAAAAGTCGGTCGACAACGCACTGCAAAGAGCAAAGTCAAAGATAAAACACAGTCTGGGAAATAAGACGTAAGTCTTTTTCATATAATACACGCATAGCGTGGGAAAAATTTTAACGAGGTATATTTCTATGTACGAAGACAAGACCCTTATTTGCAAGGACTGTGGAGCTGAATTTGTTTTCACAGCAGGCGAACAGGAATTTTACGCACAGAATGGCTTTGCTAACGAACCCAAGAGATGCAAGGCTTGCCGTGACGCTAAGAAGAACGGCGGCGTAAAGCGTGAAATGTTCATTGCTACTTGTGCTGAATGTGGCGGCGAGGCTAAGATTCCTTTCCAGCCCCGTGATGACAGACCTGTATATTGCAGTGAATGCTTCGCAAAGAGAAAGGCTGACTAATCTCTGCTTATATACCACCCGAAGTTAGTTAGGGAGATTAGAGGGTAAGGTCTTCTACATATCCCAATATTTGAACAACAACACCAAGGTTAGTATTCCAAGTGAACGGACAGCAAGGCGGCAGCCGTTAAATATGCATTAAAACCCTCCGAGTATAACTCGGAGGTTTTTTTATTGTGCAGTCTTTTAAAGCTGTTCAGCAATATCGTAGATAAGCTGTTCTGTCTTTTCCCAGCCGAGACAGGGGTCTGTGATAGACTTGCCGTAAACCTCGTCATCGGTACTCTGGCAACCGTCTTCGATATAGCTTTCAATCATAAGTCCCTTTACAAACTTGTGGATATCTTCACTATGGCGACGGCTGTGGAGAATTTCCTTTGCAATTCTTATCTGTTCAAGATACTTCTTACCTGAATTTGCGTGGTTTGTATCTACGATAACAGACATATTCTGAAGATTTTTATTGCAATAAAGCTCGTAAAGAAGGCTTAAATCCTCATAGTGATAGTTAGGCAGTGATTGTCCGTGCTTGTTTACCGCACCTCTTAAAATAGCGTGGGCTAAGGGGTTACCGTCTGTAGTTACTTCCCAGCCTCTGTATATGAAAGTGTGGCTTGCCTGAGCCGCCTGAATGGAGTTCAGCATAACCGACATATCGCCGCCTGTGGGGTTTTTCATACCTGCAGGGATATCCATACCGCTTGAAGTAAGTCTGTGCTGCTGGTCTTCAACTGATCTTGCACCGATAGCAACATAGGATAAAAGGTCAGAAAGATACTGGTAGTTTTCAGGATAAAGCATCTCGTCAGCACAGGTAAAGCCTGTCTGCTCGATAGCCTTTTTGTGAAGCTCTCTTACCTTGATAAGACCTTCAAGCATATCTTCTCTCTTTGTAGGGTCGGGCTGGTGTATCATACCCTTGTAGCCCTCACCTGTTGTACGGGGCTTGTTTGTATAGATACGGGGGATAATTATTATCTTATCCTTCACCTTTTCCTGTACAGGTACAAGTCTTGAAACATAGTCAAGTACAGGTTCTTCCTTATCAGCGGAGCAAGGGCCTATGATAAGCAGAAACCTGTCTGATTTGCCTGTGAAAACCTCTGCTATCTCCTCGTCACGCTGTGCCTTGATGCTTCTGATCCTGTCGTTTACAGGATACATCTCCTTGATTTCTCCCGGATCAGGGAGCTTTCTGTTAAGTACCATTCCCATTTTAAATTACCGTCCTTTAAAAAATATTATTTTGAATTTTTTATACATCACGAAAACTTTTTCTGTGAGAATAAGAACAGTAAAAATATAAAAGCCCTCTGTGCCAAAAAGCATAGAGGGCGAAAATATCCGCTGTACCACCTCAATTCACTGCACAGGTGTAAACACTGGTATGCAGTCTCTAAAGCTGTAACGGGCTTGCCCGGACTCCTTACAGGCTATTGCTTTCGGGAAATCACTCCGGAATGAATTCAGACTTTATATTCTGTCGGCTCGCACCTTATCCGACTCTCTGGGAGAAATCTGCCGTCCTACTCTTTTCCATCGACGTTTTGTGGTGTATATTCAGTTCGTTTACGAGTATACACCCAAAAAGGATTTTTGTCAATAGTTTTTTAAAAAAATATTTTAGCACTTTAGGGGGATAAATTAAGAATTTGTAATTCTGGTTCTGAAAAATCGCATTATAAAGCGGAAAATCAAACGCAAAAAAATTTCAAAATATTTTATGAAATACCTATTGACAAATCTGTATAGAGTTGATATAATGTATATATCGGATATACACATTGATAACAAAGTGCACATTGTATCAGGGTAATAATCCGATCACGGTGACATTTATACCTTTAGTCACCCTGGGAAAGGTAAAGTTTATGAATATTATAATTACAAATTCCGCAGGAGTACCCATCTACGAGCAGATATGCTCACAGATAAAGGGACTTATAATGTCGGGAAAGCTTAAAGAGGGAGAACCGTTACCCTCAATGAGAACCTTAGCACAGGATTTAAGAGTCAGTGTTATCACCACAAAAAAAGCCTATGAGCTTTTGGAGCGTGACGGACTTATAGAATCCTACACGGGCAAGGGCAGCTTTGTTGCCGCTAAAAATCCCGAACTGCTCAGAGAACAGAATTTGAAAGAAATTGAAAACTATCTGCAAAAGGCGGCAGATATCGCCAGAACGAGCGGTGTTTCTTTAGAAGAGATAACCGACATATTATCAGTATTCTACAATGAATAAAGGAGAAATTTATTATGGAAGGCAACTGCATTGAAATTAAAAACCTCACAAAAAAGTATAAGAAATTTACTCTTGATAATGTCAGCATCAGCATTCCCTACGGCACAGTAATGGGCTTTGTAGGTGAAAACGGTGCAGGCAAAACAACCACCATAAAGGCTATTTTAGGCCTTTTGGCACCCGACAGCGGCAGTGTCACTGTTATGGGCGAGGACGCTTACAATATGAGCGGTGAAACAAAAGAGAAGATAGGTGTTGTATTTGATACACCGCCCTTTCCTCCTGCTCTTAATGCAAAGCAGTTAAATAAAATCTTTAAAGGAATGTACAGCAGTTGGGACAGCGAAAAGTTTTTTAAGCTTCTTGAAAAGTTTGAAATCCCGACAGATAAAAGACTTAAGGGCTTTTCAAGAGGTATGGGTATGAGGTTTTCGATCGCTCAGGCACTTTCACATAATGCCGAGCTTCTTGTACTTGACGAGCCTACAGGCGGTCTTGACCCTATTGTAAGAAGTGAAACCATAGATATACTCCGTGACTTTATGAATAACGAAAACCACACCATATTTATCTCCACTCACATTACCAGCGACCTTGACAGATTAGCGGATTATATCTGCTTTGTACACAAGGGAAGAGTGGTATTTGCTGAGGAAAGAGATGAGCTTATGGAAAAATACCGCATCTTAAAATGCACAGACGAACAGCTTTCTCTTATTGATAAGGAGGATATCATCGGTATGAGAAAGGGAAGATTTGCAAGCGAGGTGCTTACAAACGCCGCTTACAAGTACCCTGATATTGCCGCTGACGTCCCCAACATTGACGAGCTGATGGTATACTTCATTTCAAAGGATGGTGAATGAGATGAAGGGTATGATCACACAATGGCTGTATAGCTGTAAATGGTTTTTACTTGGTGGCTTAGTACTTTCCGTAGCACTTGCCGTCGCAGCACCTATCCTTTATAACACATTTCTGAACTCCGGCGATCCTGAAGGCGTACTGATGGCAATGAATTTACCTATATTTGCGGTACTGTTCTCTCTTATGATACCTATGGAATCGGTCAACTCAAACTTTTGCAATATGATACTCTGCAGATTTCAGGCGTTCAGCGTTACCACAATGAAGCCGATAAAATTCTGCTTTTCACAGCTTGCTGTATGGTGTGTTGCCGCAGTTTATTCAGCCGTATGCACCGTTATACCCATAATTTCAATGTCCATGTTTATCGACGGATATACAGATACTATGCTGCTTGATAACGTAAAGCTCGGCATATCTCTTCTGGCCTTCTTCATCGGTGTGGATTATGTTACAGGTGCACTCACAATAAGGCTCAAAAGCCGTGACAAGGCGGCAATACTTGGTTTAGCGGTAGGTATGGGCATCGGAATAGCTGCTATTATAATAGCAGTCGCAAACAATATAGATGTTGATCTTATGGAAGTGGTTATCGCTATCGGCGATAACTGGTATATTGTTGCAGGCGGTATGATAGCACTTATTGCCACAGGTATGGCATTAATGCTTAACTTTATCAGAAAGGGTGAATTATCGTGAAGGGTTTGATTTATAAGGATATAGCGGCGATACGCTTTCAGCTTATCGGTACTCTGATACTTATCGGCTTTATGTACTTTATGATGCTTACTGCGGGAGCAGGAGAGGTCATATTTACAGGCAATCCTCTTGACGAAGCTGAGAAATTTACTGTCACAATGGCACTCAATATAAGCACCTTTGTCGGTATTGTATGCTTCTCCCCTCTTTCAATAAACAATATTCTTGAAGATAAGCAATCAGGCTGGATAAAATACTGTCGCTGTTCTCCCTTAAAAAGGGGAAGCTACTCAAAGGCTAAGATAATATCAACGATAGCCATTATCTCCATCTATCTTATTGAAGGAATAATAGCAAACCTTGTAACTGTAGCAATATGTGGTTGCAGCATAGAGCTTGCCTTTGCAGTACCCTTAGTCTTTGCAACCTTTACCGCGGCGATTATGCTCCCCACTATTCCGCTTATCCAGAGATACGGCAAAATCATCGAGTACATTTATCTTGTATTCGTGTTTGCCTTTGCAATAGTTTTAGGACTTATCACAAACGGAACTATGGAAAGCGATAGTAGCGGAATTGCTCTTCGCATAATCTCCTACGGCGTAGTTCCCGCTCTTGCGATAGTGTCAGGTGTTGTAAGCCTTTCGATAAGCAGAAAGATGGAAGAGAATGATATGTAAGGAGCTTGCTATAAGCAAAAAGAAACAGAATAAAAATGGCCGCCCGTGAGTATCCTCACGGGCGTTTTGCATAGTGTCGCATCACGATAAATTGTTGTTTGGCGGTCGGTGACCGCAGACGGTTCCGCCTTTAAGAACGTTTGTAATTGTCGCAACCTTGTGAACGGCGGGGTCACATAATGGATGCACGATAAATTGTTGTTTGGCGGCGAGCCGCCGCGGGCATTTCCGCCTTCGGCGGCGGGCGACTAAGTAGTCGTTGGTCTAAAGACCGCGACTGTTTCGTAAGAAACAGTCGCCCCTACGGCATTTTTATAATCAAAAACAAGGCAGTAGATTGTCCACAAACGCCGATATAAAAGGTGGTTTATTGTCCTAAAGGGCGTCACAGTCCTTCGGACTGTTTGGGGCTACAATAACCACAGCGGAGCGTCAAATTTCAATTTATCTGCGAGATAAGACAAATAAAAAACGCCCGTGAGTTTCCTCACGGGCGTAGTAGTTTGCTATACGATTATATCATACTGTCAACCCAGCAATCAGGTGCTGTAAGACCGAACATCTTTACAACTGTGGGTGCAACGTTTGCAAGGCCGTAGTTGCCGTCCTTCAGTTCAAACTTTGTTTCCTTGTCGTAGATGATGAAGGGAACAGGGTTAAGAGAGTGAGCTGTTCTTACATTCACTTCACCCTTCTTGTTCTTTTCGAGCATTTCATCTGCGTTGCCATGGTCAGCAGTAATGAGCATTGTAACGCCATATTCATCACATACGTCCTTTAAGCGGGCAAGACCGATATCAACGGATTCAACGCCGATCATTGTAGCCTGCATAGAACCTGTGTGACCAACCATATCACCGTTGGGGAAGTTGCAACGTAAGAAGTCATACTTCTTTGACTTGATAGCTTCGATAAGAGCATCGACGATTTCTGCAGACTTCATCCAGGGACGCTGGTCAAAGCTTACATTGTCAGAAGGAATTTCAACATATTCCTCTAATTCTTCGCTGAACTTACCGCTCTTGTTACCATTCCAGAAATACGTTACGTGACCGTACTTCTGAGTTTCGGAAATAGCGTACTGCTTAAGTCCTGCATTTACAAATACTTCGGATAATGTATTTGTGATTTCGGGAGGATTTACAAGGAAACGAGCGGGGAGCTTTAAGTCGCCGTCGTACTGTAACATACCTGCATAGCAGACATCAGGCTTTGCACCTCTGTCAAAGTAACCAAATTCATCCATATCAAATGCCATAGACATTTCGATAGCTCTGTCGCCACGGAAGTTGAAGAGGATAACGCTGTCGCCGTCTACGATCTTGCCTACGGGTTCGCCGTTCTCAGCGATAACGAAAGCAGGAAGATCCTGATCGCTTGCAACACCTGTTTCAGAAACGAGTGTATCAAATGCCTCTGTAGCAGATGCAAACTGTCTGCCTTCACCCTTAACGTGAGTGTTCCAGCCACGTTCAACCATGGGCCAGTCTGCCTGATAACGATCCATTGTTATCTTCATTCTGCCGCCGCCTGATGCAATTCTTGCATCAAAGGTTGCATCGTTAAGCTCTGCAAATACATCTTCAAGCTGCTTTATGAACTGACCGCCTGTTAAAGGAGGAACATCACGGCCGTCAAGAAGAGCGTGAACTCTTACCTTAGAAATGCCGTCAGCCTTAGCACGCTTTACCATATTGATAAGGTGGCTGATGTTGGAATGTACATTACCGTCAGATAAAAGACCGATAAAGTGCATTGTGCTGTTCTTGCTCTTTGCATTTTCAGCAAGCTCCTGCCAAGCGGGAGAATTATACATCTTACCGCTTTCGATGGACTCGTTTACGAGCTTTGCACCCTGAGAGTAGATCTGACCACAGCCTAAAGCGTTGTGACCTACTTCGGAGTTGCCCATATCGTCATCTGTAGGAAGGCCTACAGCGTCACCGTGAGCCTTGAGTTTAGCCATAGGGCAGTTAGCCATAAGCCAGTCAAGAGTGGGTGTGTATGCTTCGGTTACAGCGTCGCCAAGACCTGTCTTGGAAAAGCCGATACCGTCCATTACTACTAATAATACGGGTTTAGCCATATTTTTAAATCTCCTTGTGTGTTATTTTGATAATCAAAAATTGTTTCAGTATAACGGGCGACCAAAGGTCGCCCCTACGTTTTGCTATATTTATTCCTCGCCGTTCATCTTTCTACATATCGGTATAGGATTTTAAAAGGCGAGAACCATCAGCGGCGATCCGCCGCTTAGCCAACCTCTGCTGCCTTGATGATTGTTGTAAAGTCTGCAGCCTTTAAGGAAGCACCACCGATAAGACCACCGTCAACGTTTGTCTTGGAAACGAGTTCAGCAGCGTTTGCAGCGTTCATAGAACCGCCGTACTGGATTGTAACTGCTTCAGCAACGTCTGCACTGTAGAGCTTAGCAAGTGTAGCACGGATGAATGCACATACTTCTTCAGCCTGATCAGCAGTAGCTGTCTTACCTGTACCGATAGCCCAAACGGGTTCGTAAGCAATGATGCACTTCTTTAAATCATCAGCGTTAATGCCGAAGAAGTCAAGCTTGATCTGACGAGCGATAACTTCTTCTGTGATGTTGCATTCTCTTTCCCAGAGAAGCTCACCAACGCAAACGATGGGCTTTAAGCCTGCTGCTAAAGCTGCAACTGTTCTCTTGTTTACAGTTTCGTCTGTTTCAGCAAAGTACTGTCTTCTTTCGCTGTGACCGAGAACTACATATTCTACGCCCATTTCAGCAAGCATATCTGCGGAGATTTCGCCTGTGAAAGCACCCGACTTTTCAAAGTGGCAGTTTTCAGCACCGATCTTGATGTTTGTGCCTTCTGTTACAGCTAAAGCTGTTTCAAGATTTGTAAAGGGTACACAAGCTACAACTTCAACATCCTTGATATCAGCAACCATGGGCTTTAATTCTTCTAAAAGAGCCTTTGCTTCAGGTCTTGTCTTGTTCATCTTCCAGTTACCTGCGATAACTGCTTTTCTGACATTCTTGTTCATAATTCTAAATTCCTTTCAATTTATGTCTTTACATATTTAAGGGCGGATATGAACTTACCGCTTATCCGCCCTTTGTTTTTAGTTTTTACGCTTACTTATCCTGGATGCAAGCGATACCGGGAAGAACCTTACCTTCGAGGTATCAAAGAGATGCACCGCCACCTGTAGAGATGTGGCTCATCTTATCAGCAAAGCCGAGCTGTACAACTG
>JAZSHW010000049.1:0-29993 GCA_045533495.1 Ruminiclostridium sp.
TGCGGTGTTATAAATCCCGAGGAAATCGACGAGTATATCGCGATGGACGGTTACCAGGCGCTCGGTAAGGTTCTTACAGAGATGACTCCCGAGGACGTAATCAAGGTTATCACCGATTCAGGTCTTCGCGGAAGAGGAGGAGGCGGCTTCCCCACCGGTCGTAAGTGGGCTCTTACCGCACCTAACAAGGCTGATCAGAAGTACGTGGTTTGTAATGCAGACGAGGGCGACCCCGGAGCATTCATGGACCGTTCTATACTTGAGGGTGACCCCCACTGTCTTATCGAGGCCATGGCTATCGCAGGCTATGCAATCGGTGCAACACAGGGTTATGTATACGTACGTGCTGAATACCCTATCGCTGTAAACCGTTTACAGATTGCTATTGATCAGGCTAAGGAATACGGCTTACTCGGCGAAAACATTTTCGGTACAGACTTCAAGTTCAATCTTGAAATCCGTCTTGGTGCAGGTGCATTCGTATGTGGCGAAGAAACTGCTCTTATGACATCTATCGAAGGTAACAGAGGTGAACCCAGACCCAGACCTCCTTTCCCTGCTGAAAGCGGTCTTTTCAGAAAACCTACTGTTCTTAATAACGTTGAAACTTATGCAAATATTCCCCAGATCATCTTAAATGGTGTTGACTGGTTCACATCTATGGGTACAGAAAAGTCCAAGGGTACTAAGGTATTTGCTCTCGGTGGTAAGATCAACAACACAGGCCTTGTAGAAATTCCTATGGGTACTACACTCCGTGAAGTTGTATATGAAATCGGTGGCGGTATCCCCAATGGCAAGAAGTTCAAGGCTGCTCAGACAGGTGGTCCTTCAGGTGGATGCATTCCTATGGATCTTATCGACGTTGAAATCGACTACGATAACCTTATCGCTATCGGTTCTATGATGGGTTCAGGCGGACTTATCGTTATGGACGAAGACAACTGTATGGTAGACATCGCTAAGTTCTTCCTCGAATTTACAGTTGATGAATCCTGTGGTAAATGTACACCTTGCCGTATCGGTACAAAGCGTCTTTACGAAATGCTCGATAAGATTACTTCCGGTAACGCTACACTTGATGATATCGACAAGATGGAAAAGCTTTGCTACTATATCAAGAACAACTCACTTTGCGGTCTTGGTCAGACAGCTCCTAACCCTGTTCTCCCCACACCCCGTTATTTCAAGGTCGAATACCTTGCCCACGTTGTTGACAAGAAGTGTCCCGCAGGCGTATGTCAGGATCTTCTTACATACAAGGTTGTTGAAGACAAGTGTAAGGGTTGTACAGCTTGTGCAAGAGCTTGTCCTGTTGGTGCAATCTCCGGCGCAGTTAAGCAGCCTCACGTAATTGACACAGCTAAGTGTATCAAGTGCGGTGCTTGTATGTCTAAGTGTAAGTTCGGTGCTATTATCAAGGAATAATCAGCAAACGATAACGGATTATGAAAGGAAATTTTATACTATGGTTAATATTAAAATTAACGGCATAGAATACTCCGTAGAAGAAGGAACCACCATACTTGAAGCATGTCGTGCTAACGGTATCAGAATTCCTACTCTCTGCTGGTTAAAGGACACCAATGCAATTGGTGCTTGCCGTATCTGCGTAGTTGAAATGACAGGTGCAAGAAGCCTTGTTGCTTCTTGTGTATATCCTCTTTCTAAGTTCGATGAGGGTAAGAACATTTTAACTCATTCCCCTGCTGTTCTCGAAAGCAGAAAGATGACACTTCAGCTCATTCTTTCAAACCACAATATGGACTGCCTTGCTTGTTCAAGAAGTGGCAACTGCGAACTTCAGCAGCTTTGTAAAGAACTTGGTGTTGATAATTCAACATATTTTGAAGGCGTTAAGAATCAGTATGATATTGATTTAAGTGCAAAGCACATGTACAGAGATAATAACAAGTGTATTCTCTGCCGTCGTTGTATCGCTGCTTGCGGTATCACACAGGATATCGGTGTAATCGGCGCTAACAACCGTGGCTTTAACACTTCTATCGCAAGTGCATTTGAAATGCCTTTAGCCGAAACTGCTTGTGTATCCTGCGGTCAGTGTATCACAGCTTGTCCTACAGGCGCTCTTTCTGAAAAGGATGATACAGATAAGGTTTGGGAAGCACTCGCTGATCCTGAAAAGGTTGTAGTTGTTCAGACAGCTCCCGCTGTAAGAGCATCTCTCGGTGAAGCTTTCGGCTATGAAATGGGTACTCCCGTTGAAGGCAAGATGGTTGCAGCTCTTAAGAGACTCGGCTTCGACGCTGTATTTGATACAAACTTCGGTGCTGACCTTACAATTATGGAAGAGTCACACGAATTCTTAGACAGAGTAACAAACGGCGGTGTTCTTCCTATGATCACTTCCTGCTCACCCGGATGGATTCGTTTCTGCGAAGCTTACTTCCCTGAATTCATTCCTAACCTTTCTTCCTGCAAGTCTCCTCAGCAGATGAACGGTGCTATCACAAAGACATACTGGGCACAGAAGATGGGTATTAATCCCAAGAATATCGTAAGTGTATCTGTTATGCCTTGTACAGCTAAGAAGTTCGAAATCGGCAGAGATGATCAGTCTGCTGCAGGTGTTCCTGATGTTGATATCGCTATCACAACAAGAGAACTTGTTAAGATGATCAACAAGGCTGGTTTACGCTTCAGAGATCTTCCTGATGAAAAGGCTGATTCTCCTCTTGGTACAGGTACAGGTGCTGCTGTTATCTTCGGTGCTACAGGTGGTGTTATGGAAGCTGCTCTCAGAACAGCTGTATGGAAGCTCACAGGCGAAAATGCTGACAGCCCCATCGAATTCAATGACGTTAGAGGTGTTGAAGGTATCAAGATGGCAGAATACAAGGTTGGCGACTTAACTGTTAAGGTTGCAGTTGTTTCAGGCCTTGCAAATGCTAAGAAGTTCTTAAATCAGGTTAAGAACGGCGAAGTTGAATGCCACTTCATCGAAATCATGGCTTGCCCCGGTGGTTGTGTAAACGGTGGTGGTCAGGTTATCCAGCCTGCTGATGTTCACAACTTCACAGATATTCGTGCTGAGCGTGCTAAGGCTCTTTACAGCCTCGATAACGCTAACACAGTAAGAAAGTCACACGAAAGTGCTGATGTTAAGGAAGTTTACGAAAACTTCTTAGGCGAACCCGGCAGCCACAAGGCTCACGAGCTTCTCCACACAACTTACAAGGCAAGCAACTTAAGCAAGTAATTGTAAGTAATAAAAAAGTTAAATTACACATAATATAAAATGTGTTTATAAAGCTTTATATTTATAAAATGTCTGTCTTTAGCGGTTGATGAGATAAATCCTCCGTGAAATGGCAGACATTATTTTTTATAAAAAACAGATAAAAAACACTGCAGTTATATTTACAATTTACAAATGATAGCAAAAAATAGTCCCCGTATCACATTCTACGGGGGCAAATTTTATATTTCATCGTTTTGGATATTCAACATAAGCCTAATCATTTCGTTTATAACATACTTATGTTCATCAGATAACGAGGTGATTTTTGAAGCAATATCTTTGTCATAATGCAGTTCAGCTGATGTACCAATCAAAAAATAGTCAGGTGTTGTCTGCAAAGCATCGCATAAGCTCATGATAAGCTCCAGACTTGGTGCACTGCGACCTGTTTCAAGATTTGAGAGATATTTGTAATTTACATCTATCATTTCACAGACTTCGTATTGTTTCAAGCCAAGCTCTTTTCTTCGCTTTGAAATACGTTTCCCTACCTTTTTATAGTCAATTTTCATGCAATCACCTCTAGTCAATAATAACATTTTTACAACAAAATAAAAACTGTTTATTAGATAGAAATTCTTATTGACAGATAGTATTCTATGTGCTATAATTAAATAAAATTCGACAACAAAGTAAAAATTATCTGACTCGATACAGCGAAATATTCCCTAAATTTCGTTGTTTTGACAAATATAAATCAAAAAAAGAGAGGTTAAATTATGAAAAAGAAAGTTATTTCCTTTATGCTATCATTAGCAATGGTGTTCACATCTATTGTGACGTTAAGTGGTTGTTCTAATGGAGGTGGCATTCGCTCCGAAGTATTACAGGCATTTTCATTAAAAGATGCGGAGATTGAGAAAATATCCACAATGTTTGACAATTTTGAACAAGCACATAAAGAAATAATCGCAAAAAGTACTTTTGCAAATGATGATTTAATAGAGTTTGCAAATAAAATTAATAATATGGACAAAATCAAGTTAGAATTAGATAATGACACTGATTATTCGAACTTTGCAGTTGATATCATAAATGGCCCATTAGATTTGTCCTTAGCGGATGCTGATTTAACTTTATCTGCATTAGATGTTTCAATAGGTGCTCGTTTACCTATACAGTATTATCTTTCAGCGATTGAACTAATAAATGCTTATTCTAAATTCTTTTACGGAAAAGAATTTAGAAGCGAAAATCAAAAAAACGAAATTATCACAAAGAATATTCATACTTCATATAAAGATAATTCAAAATTGATAGTCAGCACAATTTTGAAAAGCGGAGCTGAATGTGAAGATGTTGGTAATCTCACATTAAATGTATGGAAAAATTGCATAAGTCAAAAATCAGATGATACAACAGATAAATTTACAAAAAATAACGGCATATTTTATAGCGATTTCAACGATGCGTTAACAACACTTTTTGAAGATCCTGATTATAAAACTTCCGTCTCTATGATTGAAATTGACAACGAGAATATACTTGAAATGATGAAGTTTATGACAGAAGTACCTAACGATTACACTGAAATATATAATGAACTAAAATCATTCGTTGAACTTTATCAAAACTTTTCTAATCTTGTTGTTAATCCTTATGGTAGTTATAATAGTTTTTCTGAGGAGTACCAAACAACCGATAGAAATTTAGTTAATCAGTATAACAAAATGAAGATTTATTTAGATATATAAAAAATACGATTCAACAATATTGATTTGTGTTTATATATAAAAAGCAGATTACATTTTACTGTAATCTGCTTTAATCTTTATTCAAACTTCTCTGCTACAATGCCAAGGAACTTTGTGATATCTATATGCTGTGGGCAATGCTCTTCACATTGCTTGCAGCCGATGCAGGATGATGCTGCACCGTGATTTGTTATAAGCTCTTCATATTCCTTTTTCTTTTCAGTTGCAGTCTGATCATCACCTCTCTGCTGTGCATTGAGGAGTGCGAAATATTCAGGAATAGCAATTGTCATAGGGCAATCATCAACACAATATCTGCAGGCTGTACACGGAACAGAAATAGTGGAATTGATTATATCCGCTACTTTAAAGCAAAGGTCAATCTCGTCCTTTGTAAGAGGTTTAAAATTCTCCATATAACCGATATTATCGTTAAGCTGGTCTATATTGCTCATTCCACTGAGTACCATAAATACCTTATCAAGACTTGCCGCATATCTTACTGCCCAGGATGCCACTGACATTTCCGGTTCTTTTTCTTTTAAAAGCACCTCTGCCCTTTTAGGAACATCTGCAAGAGCTCCACCTTTTACAGGTTCCATTACAATTACATCCTTATTATGCTTTACTGCCACTTCATAACATTTACGGGACTGTACCCAGTCGTTTTCCCAATCAAGATAGTTTATCTGAAGTTGAACAAATTCCATTTCAGGGTGAGCAGTAAGTATTTCATCAAGTAAATCTGCGTTATCGTGATAGGAAAAACCAAGCTTTTTAATAAATCCTTCTTTTTTCTTCTGAAGTGCAAACTCAAAAACACCCAGCCTGTTACAAATCTCGTAATTATCCTTTGTAAGACAGTGTAATAAGTAGTAATCAAAGAATTCCACTCCGCACTTTTCAAGTTGTTCGTTAAAAATACGAGGAGAATCTTCAACTTCCTTCAGCATCATTGTAGGAAGCTTTGTAGCAAGCTGAAAGCTGTCACGGGGATATCTGTCGACTACAGCTTCTTTAACCATATTTTCGCTTGCTCCTGCATGGTACATATACGCAGTATCAAAATAGGTAAAGCCTTTTTCCATAAAGCTATCAACCATTTTGAAAATCTGTTCTTTATCAAAGCTCTTATGATCATTTCCGTCTAAAAGAG
Source organism: Ruminiclostridium sp. (assembly GCA_045533495.1). Taxonomy (GTDB): domain Bacteria; phylum Bacillota; class Clostridia; order Oscillospirales; family Ruminococcaceae; genus Ruminiclostridium_E. The sequence continues at coordinate 6,113 of JAZSHW010000049.1, forward strand.
GTAAACGCATAAGACCAAAACCTAATTTTTTCATTCTTTTTCCTTCCTGAGCATTTTTAATTTTTCTGAAATAGCATGAAAGGCTTCTATTTCATCGTTTATGTTCATAACAAGTGATTCCATAGGACAAAGTCCATCGCCTGTTCTGTTAATTATTTTTTCAGTAAGTTTATTATAAGATACAGTTATTCCCTGTTTTTCAAGATACTCCTTTGCAGGAATACTTATAACATCGGTAAAAATTTCTTTAACACCTGCCAAAGAAAAAAGCATCGCAGCAGCTTTCCCTATAACCTTATCAGCAACTGAAAATCCGCTGATATCGGTTTTATGTTCTATAAGGCTAAGAACAGGAGCAACTCCTCTTTCTACAGATGTATATACATTATCTCCCTTACATATTACGCAAGTATAATTACCGCTTTCAAGAATTTTCTTTGCTTTATCTATATTGCTCATTATGCTTTCTTTCTGTTGATTACAAAAGGAATTACTATAAGCTGGATCAATGTGCCGATTATTCCTTCAACGATAAACATATAAGCTGCTGTTATAGCAAGCTTTTCGTTTCCTAATGCATAGATTGAAGTAACAACTGCTAAAGATCTTGCTACCCTGCCACAAAGCAGAACAATGGCAACTTTTAAAATGCTGTTGATTTTCTTCTTTGATAAAAGACCTGAAACAATACCGTAAACAGCAAGTTCAATTGCCATAAATGGCAGTAATGCAGCTGTGGGCATACCTGATATAGCAAAACTGATTACAGGGCTAAGAATACCTGCTACGCCACCAACAATTGTACCGCCGAAAAATCCTGCAAGAATTACAGGAATATGCATCGGTAACAGAATAGAGCCGAGTTTAGCACCTGTTCCTGTCAGTATACCTGCAGCGTGGCAGAGCTGAGGAAGGATGATAGCTGAAATGATGGCAAAAGCTGATATTAAAAGCTTTTTTACGAGTTCGTTTTTGATGTGTAAATAAGAAAACATATAAAATACTCCTTTTTATTTTAAGTTATAAATATATAATACACAAATAAAGCACCTGCTGTCAATAGATTTGATATAAAAAATATAGGACTATTCTGACAACTTTAGTCAGAATAGTCCCTTGAGGTTGATATTCTTATGAATATCGGTGCTTATTTACACTCTGATGTTAAGTAAGTGTCCCTTCGCACCAGCCGGAGGTAATTCAGCGCTGTTAAGCATGTTGACCATGTTAGCACCTTCTGTTTCGGCAGCACTTATTGTCTTGGAAAGCATTGCAGTACCAACGCTGTTCATAAGACTTGTCTGTGCCATACTCATAGAAACATTCGCAATATATGAAGTAAGATCCATATAAAGCCCTCCTTTCCCGAAGAAATTTAATCAGTAATGATTGTCTTTTCTTCAATTTCTTTCTTAACCATTGCGCAGAATTCTTCAACCGACATAGTGCCGATATCGCCTCTCTTGCGGCAACGGATAGAAACATTACCTGTTTCAACTTCCTTATCGCCGATTACCAGCATATAAGGAACCTTCTGAAGCTGAGCTTCACGAATCTTGAAGCCGATTTTTTCACTTCTACTATCTATATCGGCTCTGATACCGAATTTCTTAAGCTCGTTTGCAACCTTTTCTGTGAATTCATTGTGTCTGTCGGCAATAGGCATAAGCTCTACCTGAACAGGTGATAACCACAGAGGGAAAGCACCTGCAAAATGTTCTGTAAGAATACCGATAAATCTTTCAATTGAGCCAAATACAACGCGGTGAATCATTATAGGCTTATGTTTTTCACCATCAGCACCTGTATAATCAATATCAAATCGTAAAGGAAGCTGGAAATCAAGCTGGATAGTACCGCACTGCCATGTTCTGCCGAGCGAGTCTTCAAGATGGAAGTCGATCTTAGGACCGTAGAATGCACCATCTCCCTCATTAATTACATAAGGAAGATTAAGTTCTTCAAGAGCATTCTTAAGACCTTCTGTAGCGATATCCCAATCTTCCTTGCTACCCATACTGTCTTCAGGCTGAGTAGAAAGTTCAACGTGATACTTAAAGCCGAAGAGTGTGTATACTTCGTCAATAAGCTTTACAACGCCCTTTATTTCATCAATGATCTGATCCTGCATCATAAAGATATGAGCATCATCCTGAGTAAAGCATCTTACACGCATAAGACCGTGTAAAGCACCTGATTTTTCATGGCGGTGTACAAGACCGAGCTCACCCATTCTGATAGGAAGCTCTCTGTATGAACGAGGCTTGCTCTTATATACTAAAAGTCCGCCGGGACAGTTCATAGGCTTGATTGCAAAGTCTGTATCATCGATAACTGTTGTATACATATTATCCTTGTAATGATACCAGTGACCTGATGTTTCCCAGAGCTGTCTGTTCAGCATCATAGGTGAAGAAATTTCTACATATCCGTCACGAGTATGAATCTGACGCCAGTAGTCAATAAGTGTGTTCTTTAAAATCATACCCTTAGGTAAGAAGAACGGGAATCCCGGGCCTTCATCCATAATTGTGAATAATTCAAGCTCTTTACCAAGCTTTCTGTGGTCACGTTTCTTAGCTTCTTCAATCTTTGCAAGATATTCTTCAAGCTCTTCCTTCTTAGGAAATGCTGTAGCGTAAATACGTGAAAGCATCTTATTCTTTTCGCTGCCTCTCCAGTAAGCACCTGTACAGCTTGTAAGTTTGAATGCTTTAACTGAAGATGTAGACATAAGGTGAGGACCTGCACAAAGATCTGTAAATTCACCCTGCTTATAGAAAGAAATGGGCTCGCCATTACCGGCGTGTTCTTCGCAAAGTTCAACCTTGTAAGGCTCGTCAGCATCCTTTAAATACTGAAGTGCTTCATCTGGAGCCATTGTATACTGTTCAAGCTTGATACCCTCTTTTACGATCTTCTTCATTTCCGCTTCGATCTTTGTAAGATCTTCAGGTAAGAATGGGGTTTCTTTATCAAAATCGTAATAAAAACCATTGTCTATTGCGGGTCCAATTGCAAGCTTTACATCGGGATAAAGTCTTTTTACTGCCTGAGCTAAAATATGAGATGCTGTATGGCGGAATGCCTTTCTGCCGTCTTCATCATCAAATGTAAGAATTTCAAGAGTGCAATCCTTGTCAATAATTGTTCTTAAATCCTTTACTTCGCCGTCAATTCTTGCGGCACAAGCTGCCTTTGCAAGACCCTGGCTGATTTCCTTTGCAATATCAAATACAGAGCTTGAGTTTTCAATTTCCTTGATACTGCCATCCTTAAGTGTAATTTTTATCATTGGTTTTCTCCTCCATTAAGCCGCCATACGAGAGCGGTCTTTAATTTATGTACACTTGTACACTTTAATATTATAACACTAAAACGGCTTTATGTCAACATAAAGCCGTTAAATGTGAATTTTTAAAATTTTAAATCTATATTTGATTTTCTTGCCTGAGTATGCTGGAATTCCCTTTTTATCCTGTAAAGCTTGTTATCTTTGACAAATTTTGCACCTGTTTGCTTAAAGGAAAAATCAATATTTGCTTTTTCACACTGATTTCTTATAGACATAACCCAGTCAAAATTGCATATTCTTGCTTCATTTCCCGATTCGCCACCGACAACTACACTATGTATCAGCTTATTGTCAAGATAGTCTGACAAATTTACCTTTTCAAGTAACGGTTCGCAAATTATGGTCCGCTGTTTTATAGGTGCTTTTAAAAAAATCGGAAGACGTCTATCTGCTTCCTTTTGGTTTTCGCAGGTACAACCTATATGAATATTCGGATATCCTTCTCCCCAATCAGGAGGAATACAATCATAAAATCTGTGGATGCGTTTTGTGATAAAAAAGAATGTAACATCCTGTCTTTGTTTTATCATTTTCCAGCATTCACTTCTCCACTGATCCGCCTCTTCTAAAAAGAAATCCGATGTAAAACAGGTGTATATTATCCTGTCATCCGGGAGCATTTTATAGTTTCCGTATTTATAACGCTCGGCAGGTGCATAAAAGGATTTGTTTTTCACAACCGCCGAGCTGTCGATATCATATTTTACATCTCTTCTGTATACGTAGCAGTTTCTGCAACCTTCGCTGAATTTTCTGCATCCGTGCCAAGGATTCCACACATTGTTCATCGTTAAACGATATCAAGAACAAGAGTGTTTAATCTTTCTGCAAAATTTTCATCAAGCGTAACGGGGATTTCAGTACCATCAGACATTCTCTTAAGCTTTGCTGACTTGTTTGCTATCTCGTCACCGCCTACTACCATACAGTAGGTTGCGCCGATTTTGTTAGCATACTTCATCTGTGCCTTGAAGCTTCTGCCGGACACATCACATTCTGCCCAGAAGCCGAATTCTCTCAGCTGCTTTACAAGCTTCATAGCATAGATATTTGTTTCATCATCAAAGGATGCGATATATAAATCGCATTTCTTTTCGGGCAGGAAAGAAAGATTCTGATTTTCCATAACCATAATGATTCTTTCAAGACCCATACCAAAACCAAGACCTGCAGTGGAATTTCCTCCGATTTCCTCAACAAGGCCATTATATCTGCCGCCTGCACAAACAGCACCCTGTGAACCAATTTCGTTTGAAATAAATTCAAATACAGTGTTTGTGTAATAGTCAAGACCTCTTACGATGAGAGGATTGATTTTATATTCAATATCAAGAGCATCAAGTCTTGCTTTTACGCTTTCAAAGTGATCTTTGCATTTATCGCAAATAAAATCAAGAATAGTCGGAGCATTATCCTTGAAACTACTGCAGATCTCGCTTTTACAGTCAAGAAGACGCATAGGGTTTCTGTCAAGTCTTTCAAGACAAGTACCGCAAAGCTGATCCTTGTACTGTGAATAATACTCTTTAAGTGCTTTGTGATATTCTGCACGGCACTCAGGACAACCGATACTGTTTATTTCCAGAGAAATATTCTTTATACCAAGCGTTTTTATTACATCGTTAGCCAGTGCAATAACCTCTGCATCTGCAGAAGGTGCGTAAGCACCAAGTACTTCTATACCGAACTGATTAAATTCACGGAGTCTACCACTCTGAGGTGCTTCGTATCTGAAGCAACGAGTAAAATAATAAGTCTTTAAAGGTAAAGCATCATTTAAAAGACCATTTTCTATTGAAGAACGAACCATACCGGCTGTGCCTTCAGGCTTTAATGTAATACTTCTTCCCTTTTTGTCGTTAAAGGTGTACATTTCTTTCTGAACAACGTCGGTTGTACCACCTACGCCACGCTGAAAAAGCTCGGTGTGTTCAAAAGTTGGTGTACGGATTTCTTTACAGCCATAAACTTCTGCAACCTGCTTTGCTACCTGTTCCACCGTGTGCCACTTATATATATCCTTTGGCAGTTTATCTTCTGTACCACGGGGTTTTTTAGTTACTAATTCCATTTTCTTTTATTCCTTTCACATTACATATAAAAACAAAACAGGCGTACAATAGCACGCCTGTAAATTACAAAATTAACCTCTGACAATTTCACGCCAATCAAGGTCGCCACGTTCAAGCGCATGAATAAGTGCCTCTGCAGTTGCTATGTTTGTAGCAAGAGGAATATTATGTACGTCGCATAAACGCAGAAGATTCATCTCGTTGGGCTCGTATGATTTTGCATTTAAAGGGTCACGGAAATATATGAGTACGTCAATTTCATTGCAGGAAATACGTGCAGAAATCTGCTGGTCACCACCCTGAGCACCACTTAAATAACGCTGGATATGAAGACCTGTAGCTTCTGAAACAAGCTTACCTGTAGTACCTGTAGCACATAAGTTATGTCGGCTTAATATACCACAGTAAGCTATGCAGAACTGAACCATCAGTTCTTTCTTTGAATCGTGTGCAATTATCGCGATATTCATAATTTAACCTCTTTTAGACGAATTTCATATATATTTTTTAGTTTATATTGATGGTAAGAGGAACATCCTCACCAAGTATACGGCTTGCAATAGCCATATAAGCCTTTGCACCTGCACATGAAGGCGGAAGAGGAAGACCCTTCGCACCACAAATCTTGATATTGCTGTCTTCCGGTACAACACCAACAAGCTGAATACCAACAGAGTCCATAACCTCGTCAAGGTCATAAAGAATTTCTTCTTCCTTGAAATTCTGGCTTACCTTGTTGATAACAAGACGCTGATTTGTACAGTTCTTAACATAGAGGAAGTCAGAAAGAATAGCACCGTCTCTTACACATACTGTATCAGGTGTTGTTACCATAAGGATAAGCTCTGCAGCTTTGATAACGCTGAATACTGAGCTTCCTACGCCGGCGGTGTCTATAATTATATAATCAAAATGCTGACGCATTTCTTCGCATACTGCCATAATCTTTTCGGGATTGATGTCGATAAATGGGTTTCTTGTTGCACATACAAGATAAAGATTCTCTACAGTTTCTACTTTTGTTGTAGCTGTAAGGATGTCAATCTTACCTTCAAGATATTCACCGATATCGTGTTTTACCTTATCCTTGATACCAAGCATAATATCAAGACATCTTAGACCAAAGTCAAGTTCTACTAAAAGTGTTCTTTTTCCTAAAGCGGCAAGCGAACGTGCAACATTTGCGGAAGTAGTAGATTTACCTGTACCACCCTTACCTGCTGTTACTGCTATAATCTGTGACATAAATATCGCTCTCCTTTTATAATAAAATTTTCAGCTTTTATTTATCTATCTATCTTAAGATATTGTACCATAAAAAAATACATAAATAAAGAGTTTTTATGGATATTTTTTAAATTTCGTCAAAAAAACAAAATACAAGCTTTGAATTTTGTGCATTTTGTTCAACAAATAAACGTTTATATATTTTATTGACTGCTGTTTTCATTTTTAAAAAAGTTTCTTTCCGGACGTCCCGGTGTGTTTGTTTCTTTTCCGCCCCACGGAAGCGTAACTTCTCCCTTTTCGTTTATAATCGGCTGATAGTTATCATAGAAATAAGATTCTATTATGTTTCTTATCATCAGTCTTGTGAATTCACCTTTTTCAAGCACTATACCAAAGCATATCTGTGGATCTTCGGCAGGATAATAACCAAGAATAGTAGAATTAAACGTATCTTCTGTAACCTGAGGTGTACCGGTTTTAATTGCAACACCATACGGAAGATCTGCAAGCTGAGTTCTACCTGATCCCATTGGCCACTGAACATCATCAGCAACCATAATCATACCCTCTCTTATTACCTCAAATATGTGAGGATCTGCTTCAATTTTATTGGCGATAACAGGCTGTGTTTTTTCGATTATCTGTGTTCCATCGTAATTTGTTATACTATCTACAAGATACGGCTGATAACGAACGCCGTTATTAGCAAAAGTTAATGCGATTGTAGCAAGTGTAAGCGGAGTAACTGTAGTTTCGAGCTGGCCTATCGAGGCTTGTATAGTTGAACCGGGAGTCCAGTCTCCGCCAAGGTCTTCGATATATTCAGGTGTACTCATACTGCCTGAAAAGCCGCCTATTTCAAGACCTAAATCCTGGCCAACACCAAACCATCCCGCTACTTTGGCAAGATACTCTATTCCCATCTGTCTGCCCATATCATAAAAATAAATATTGCAGGAATATCTCAGAGCATTTTTTACAGCAATATTTCCGATAAATCCCATAATGCAACCGGGTTGATAGTCGGAATAATATGTGTAAATACCACCGCAATAAACTTCTGTATGTTCATTAGCAAGACCGGATGTGAGTGCCGCAGTAGCGGTTATCGTTTTAAAAGTTGAACCCGGTCTGTATAAACCGTATATACATCTGTTGTAAGTTGGATTAGGTGCGTCCTCTACAGGATTGTTTATAAGATCGATATAGTCATTTATATTGTAATTAGGGTAGTTTGCCATTGCAAGCACGCCGCCCGTCTTTGCATCAAGAACAACAACTCCGCCAGCATCTACCTTATTACCTCTGGTTGGATCGTTATTGTAATGAAGCCAGTTTATGTGATTTTCAAGTATAGCCTGAACATCGTTCTGAAAATCATAGTCGATTGTTAGCTTTACGGAATTACCTTCCTTGGCTTTTGTTGTTATGAGATCAGAAATAACATTTCCGTCAGAGTCTTTTGATATGGTGCGTATTCCGTTCTGACCACGGAGCACGCTTTCCATCGCACTCTCAATTCCCCACTTGCCAGTTACATCATTAAGAGCATAGCCCTTATCAGAAAGTTCTTCGTATTCTTCGGCAGAAATTGCACCGATTCTGCCTAATACATGAGGAACGAATTCGTCGCCTAAATAAACACGTGTAGGTTCTTCAACGATGTCTATTCCTTTAAGCATAAAGCTTTGTTCTTTAAGCTCTATAACCGTTTGTAGCTTTACATCTTCTGCCATTACATATCTGTTTACGTAGGAGAAATCTCTTATCTGCATCTCATATCTGACGCCGGCGATATTTCTTCTCATTTCCTGGCCGTAAACATCAGAAATTTTATACTTTTCATAAAGAGCGTTCATACAGTTTTCTGCTGTGGCATACACACCAAGCTCAAGCTCTTCACGAAGTGCGTCAATCTCATCTTCGTCACCTGTAAATTTATAGGGGATAGTTTTGGTAATAGGAAGAGTATCTGTCCATTTTTCGTTTTTTTCTTGCAGGATTTTTATAGTTTTGCAAATGACGTCATTTTCAGCACCACTTTCAAAAAAAGCTTTCTGGATAATGACCTTATATACAAGTTTATTTGAGTTAAGCACAACTCCATCGGAGGTCATAATCTGTCCTCTTGACGCCTGCACAGTCTGATCTATACCATAAACACCTGTTGTCTGCGAGCGGTAATACTCGCCATCAACAATCTGTATCTGTAAAAGTTCAAGTGTACACGCAAAGGATAATGCTATAACTACAATAACCAGTACAAGATTGCGTATCTGTCTACCAAGCTTAGTCAATTTTCTCCTCCGTTAATATCTAACCTTTTCTTCATGTACATCTATATCACGGAATACACTTCCGATTTCATTATCTGATACTTCAACACCAAGTTTTTTATTAAGGAATTTTACAATCAGATAAACCAAAACAGATAATAATATCGTTATTATAACAGACGGAAGCATATACTGAAGTATAATTATATCAATATTTGGATTTCTCCATAAAATATGTTTAAACAGAAGCTCTGCAAGTTGCGTAATTATTAGTGTTGCTGTAGTCATCCAAAGATAATTTATGATATTTCTGTGTATCAGATTAACAACAAGAAGCGTAACAAACATACAACAAGGAACAAGCCATATTGATGAAAATCCAAAAAGTCCACCCGTTGCTAAATCCTGCATAAATCCTGCAAAGGCGGCAAAAACACACCCGCTCAGTTCCCCTTCATAAAAAGAAACTGCACATGAGATTGCTATCATAAAGAAGGGTTGCCATTTGTATATCGGAAGAGTGCACTGTAATGTAAATCCGATGATAAGAAGAAGTGCATACAACACCCATCTGACAACACTGCGTATAGCGTCTTTTCTTGTGCTTACACCTAAATTAACAATTCTGAAATTCATCAGTTTACTACACCCTGTCCTTTAAAATGAGTAATTACAACACAATCTGTTAATTTGTGAACATCAACTGCAGGAGTCACTACTACTCGTACAGCTAAACCGTTTTCTCTGTATATTTCTTTAACAGTGCCTACAAGCAGGTCGCCCGGGAATATAACGCCTGCTACCGACTTTATTATTTCGCCTTTTTTTATATTATCAGGATTATCAATATAACTCATAAGACATTCACCTGCGTTCGCATGCTCCACATCATTATTTATTACACCGACCGCCTTGCTTTCGAGGGTCATTATACCTATATTTATTTCGTTTGAAATAATAGTTGTTACCCTTGCATAGTTTGGTCCGATTTCACTTACCATTCCTACAAGCCCGTCAGCTGTCATAACAGGATCGTAAAGAGAGATACCATCGTCAGACCCTCTGTCGATAGTAAATCCACCATAAACATCATTGGAATTGTGTGCAATTATATTGCAGGGTGCAGAAAACTCAAAATCATCATTTTCTTCTTTGATTTTAAGTATCTGTTTTAACTGTTCATTTTCATTTTGGATGTCATCGTAATCTATCAGATCTTTATACAGTTCGTTCAGTTTACTTCTGAGCTCTTCGTTTTCATTTTTATATTTATCTGCATTAGAAAACTTGTCAAGCGTATCCTCAACCCAATTGGAAATCGAATTAGAAATCTCAACAAAAGGCTTGGTTATAGTCGTTATAATAGTTTCAGGAACGGTAGAAAATCCTCCTGATACTGCGGCATAAATTACTACACCCAGTACAAGAGCAAATATACATACAATTATTTTAAATTTGGTTCCATAAAAAAAATCTCGCACAATATCTGCCCCTTTCCTTAATTTATGTATCAGTTTGAGAGTTCTATATATAACACATTATGACTAACCGCAAAAACAGTTAGCCATAACATTAAAAGTTGATTATTAATATCTTGAATCATCATCTGTGAGAACATCAACAAGCTTGTCAATATTCTCAAGAACCTTACCCGTTCCGTCAGCAACGCAATCAAGAGGTCTTTCTGCAATCTTTACAGGCATACCTGTTTCAGCATGAATAAGAAGATCGAGGCCCTTGAGATTTGCACCGCCGCCTGCAAGAGTGATACCTTGGTCAATAATGTCAGCAGCAAGCTCAGGAGGAGTCTTTTCAAGAGTAACCTTTATAGCATCAATAACATGGCTTAAAGGCTCTGAAAGAGCTTCTCTTATCTCTTCAGAAGTGATAGTAATATTTTCAGGAAGACCGTTTAAAAGGTTTCTACCCTTTATATCCATAGAAGGTTCGTTATCTGTATAAGGAAAAGCTGAACCAATTGCTGTCTTAACGTTTTCTGCTGTTCTTTCACCGATGAGCAGATTGTACTTCTTCTTGATATAGTTTATGATAGCAGAATCGAATTCGTCACCCGCAACTCTTACAGAACGTGAAGAAACGATACCACCAAGGGAAATAACAGCAACTTCGCTTGTACCGCCGCCGATATCAACAATCATGCTACCTGTAGGTTCTGCGACAGGTAAACCGGCACCAATTGCTGCTGCCATAGGTTCTTCGATTATAGAAACACGTTTTGCACCTGCATTCTGTGCTGCTTCTTTTACTGCTCTGCGTTCAACTGCTGTTACGCCGGAAGGAATACAAATAATAACCCTTACTCTTGAAGGGCCGAAAGAACGACCTTTAAGTGCTTTTTTTATAAATGCCTGAAGCATACTTGTTGTCATATCAAAGTCCGCAATTACGCCATCCTTTAAAGGTCTTACAGCAACAATAGAACCGGGTGTACGACCAATTACATCTTTTGCATCCTGACCTACATAACGGACTCTGTCCTGCTTTACATCAACGGCTACTACGCTGGGCTCTCTGATTATAATACCCTTTCCTCTCATATACACAAGTGTATTTGCAGTACCAAGGTCAATACCGATATCTTTTGAAAACATTTTGTTACCTCCGAATTATATATAAATGTATCTGATTTCACTTTATTATTATAGCACTTTTTTTCCAGTCATACAACATAAAAGAGACTTTAAAAATATATAAATAATTATTAATTTTTTACAGTTATTTATGCAATTTGCATTATTACTTTCCGGTAGATCCAAAACCACCTTCGCCTCTGTCGGTTTCGTCAAGAGAATCGCATTCTTCATAACTGCATAAATCAACAGGCATAATCACCATCTGAGCAATTCTGTCGCCGTTTTTTATAGTGTACGGTTCATTGCTATGATTTATTATTGCTATCTTTATTTCGCCTCTGTAATCACTGTCAATAACTCCTACACAGTTTGAAAGTGAAATGCCGTATTTAGAAGCAGTTCCGCTTCTTGGAAAAATAAATCCACCATAGCTTTCAGGTATAGCCATTGCTATCCCTGTAGGTATAAGCATTCTTTCGGATGGACCTATAGCAACATCTTCAGAAATGCAGGCGTAAAGATCAGCACCTGCACTAAAAGCAGTCACTCTGTGTGGTAGTATTGCGTTTTCGTTCACTTTTTTTACATTTATGTTCATCTTTTATTGAACTCCTCTGTAATATAAACCTCTTGTCAGCTTTCCTTCAGGCTTTATGTCATTAAGATACATATCAAGAATCATATCTGTATCCACTTCATCTGTGAATTTGAGCAGAACAAAATCAAATTTTGAAATATCTTCCTGCCTGTCACTCAAAATCAGCGTATCAGGATTAAATATCTCTACTACATTATCATCACAATAGCACTTAAGAATATTCCCCTGCCTATCTGTAATACTGTGAGGGCAATCCTTTCTTTTTGCTTTACCGCAAGGCTTATTGTCACTTATAGGACATCTTCTTGTTATCATAAGCGGAAGTTTGCCATATCCTATGATACCTGTCTTTATAAACGAAGTACCGCAAATATTCTGAGCATCCTGCATCATTAGCTCAGCAGAAAGCGTTGCATCTACAACGCCAAGCTTCTGATATTCGGATAAAGAATAAGCATTTGTGATATTTAGCCTGAAACTACCGAAGGCTTTCATTTTAAGCTCACTAATAATCTCAATATGAGAAAGTGTATGGGCACAGACATTTTCATATCCGAATCCTTTCAGTTTTTTTAGCTGTGCTATTACTCTTTCCTCGCAATCCCCGAGAAAAACAGGAGGGATGATAACTATTCTGAATTTATCCTCTGTATATTCATTAAGAAGATTCATGGGTACATAAATATAACTGTACTCATCCTCTTTCAGAGCCTGAGAAAGCTGTTCTTTAGTAGCAACCTCGCATCTGAACTCCGGACGAATCTTTTTATTTTTATTCACATCTACATCTTCTGCGTCACAGATTCTGTAATGATTTGAATTCTTTTCTAAAATTTTTTCAGAAAGGGAGCTAATAGCCTTTCTTCTCATTTCATTAAGCTGGGAAGCGGAAACCATAAGTCCATCTTCGACCTTAGCAACAACTCTACCCGCTTTAAATAAGGTTCCGCCAAGTTTTGAAAGTTGTTTTACGATATATTCTCCGTCAACAGCCTTATTGATTGCTGTTTCGGGTTCGTTTCCGATAATAGTTGCTGTTAAACCAAGTGATTCAGCTTTTATAACCAACGGTTTATCTTTCATTATATCGGCTGAAACATCGACATTATAACGAACAAAGGGCTTGTGATAAAGCTGCTTCATTGCAGTAAGTGCTTTGGGAGCGGAAATTACATCTTCCTTTGTTCTTACTCCCTGCATATTTGCAAAATTATCTGTAAAATATCCGGTTGTAAATCCGCTTCTTGAAAAAACACACTTAAGACTCTCAAGATCCGGTATACCGCCATCAAGTGCTGTACGACACGCATTAACCGTTCCTGCAACGTATTCAGGACGTTTCATCCTACCTTCTATTTTAAAGGAAGTTACACCGGCATTTTTAAGGTCTTGGATATGTTCTATTATAGAAAGATCCTTTAAGGAAATAACATTCTGTCTTTTGTCTGAAGTAAAATTAAGTCTGCAGGGTTGTGCACAAAGGCCTCTGTTTCCGCTTCTGCCACCCAAAACGCTACTCATATAGCATTGACCGCTTACACACACACAAAGAGCACCGTGAACGAAAACCTCGGTTTCAATATCACAGCCCTCTGTAATTGTCTTAATTTGTTCAAAAGATAATTCTCTGCCAAGCACAACTCTTGAAAAACCAAGCTTTTTTAAAAGTCTTGCTCCGTGAAGAGAATTGACAGTCATCTGTGTGGAAGCATGTAACGGCATATCAGGAACAAGCTCTCTTGCAAGCTTTGCAACTCCGAGATCCTGAACGATAAATCCGTCTACATCTGCCTTTGCACAATTTATAATCGCTTTTTTTAATGCAGGTATTTCTTTATCAAAAACAAGAGTATTAAGTGTAACATACACCTTCACCGAGGAATAATGACAAAGCTTTACAGCTTCACACAATTGCTCGTAATTGAAATTTGCAGCATTTTTTCTTGCTGAAAAAGATTCTTCTCCAAGATAAACAGCGTCAGTTCCCGCATTTACCGCTGCTACAAGGCTTTCGTAGCTTCCGCAGGGTGCTAATATTTCGCTCATAATGTAAGTTGTCCGTCGTTTACTATTTCATTCATCTGAGCTGAAAGATCTGCATATTTCTTTTTAAGTGCGTTCAGCTCGTCATTAAGTGCTTTTACTTCTCCGTTTCTTTGTGTTGCGTATTCATCGAATGTTTTTTCGTATGTAGCAACAGTAGCACGAAGCTTATCTATTTCTTCATTTTGAGAATTTTGCATTTCTTTCTGAGAATTTACATAATCTGCATTTGATTTTTCTAAAGATTCTTCAAGGCTCTTATTTTTTTCCTGGAGCTCTTTTATTTTATCAATGAGAGCAATATTTTCTTCTGTAAGTTTAGTATCAGCATCTGTAACAGCGTTCTCGTATTGTGATTTTAATGCAGTGAGTTCATCCTGTGTTTGAGAAAAAGAAACTTTAAGCTCTGCAATTTCTGATTCAAGAGTCTTATTTTTATCATCAGCATTTGCTAAGTCTTCAATTGCTTTACACTCAGAAGCCTGAGCCTTCTGAATATCTGCTTCAACTTCCTTTATTTTGTTACTGAGTGCTCTGTTTTCTTCGATAAGTTTGATTTCAGCTTCGGGATCAATATTCTGATATTTGGTTTTTATTGCACCGAGTTCGTCTTTTGTCTGTGACAATGATGCCTTCAGCTCTGCATTTTCTGATTCAAGTACAGTATTTTTATCAGTTAAAGACTTTATGTCTTCCTGAGCCTTGTATTCAATTGCTTGTGTCTTCTGAACTGATTCTTTTGCATCCTTTATAAGTTCTGAGAAATCATAGTTTTCTTCCGATATTTCAAGTGCTACAAGCATAACAACATCCGTAAAGGACATAGATACAGCCATTTCTTCCATTTTCTTTATTTTTGACTGTAATTCTGCAGCTACTTTTTCAAGCTTTTCGGGATTATCCGTTTTTAATGCAAAATCATGACCACGGATAGATAATTTAACTCTTTCCATATTACCTCCAAAGGTAGTTTATCTCTATTTATATTTTACCTGAAGAATTTTGTTTTTGTAATAATTATAGCAACTATTACCGCAAGCACAGCCGCCAAAGCGATAGGAAACCATGCATAAGGCAAAGGCAATCCGACATTCATACCATAGAAGCTGAATACAACGGTAGGAACTTCCATAATAATTGTAAGGACTGTGAGGACCTTCATTACTATATTCATATTGTTTGATATAACGCTTGCAAAAGCATCTCTTGTACCGGAAAGGATATTTGAATAGATACTGCTCATCTCTATCGCCTGCTTTACCTCGATAAGTACATCTTCAAGCAATTCCTGGTCTTCTTCGTAAAGCTTGATAACACGGCCACGGAGTATCTTTTCAAGCACACTTTCTGTAGATTTTAATGATGTAGAAAAATAGACAAGAGATTTTTCAAGACCTAAGAGCTGAATAAGCTCCTTGTTCTTCATTGATTTCTGAAGCTGAGCTTCAACATATCCGGATAGCTTGTCTATCTGTTTTAAGTACTGCAGATATTTGCCTGCAATGCGTAAAAGCAAACTGAATATAAAGCGTGTCTTGTACTGAGTCTGTATTCCCTTTACTACACCCTTTGAAAAATCATCAATTATTGAGTTTTCCTTTAAGGATACGGTTATAACATTGCTTTCTGTAAGAATGATACTCATAGGCATTGTAGAATAACTGATAACATCATCCTCATCAGATGTTTTTTCAGCAACAGGATAGTCAAGGACTATAAGCGTACGACCATCATCGCTTTCAATACGTGAGCTTTCTTCTTCGTCGAGTGCAGAACGGATAAAATCACGTTCAATGTTAAAATCATTCTGTAATGTTGAAATTTCGGTTTCTGTAGGCGAAACGGCAGAGATCCAGCAACCTGCCTCTGCTTCTTCTATTTCAACAATATTGTTGTTTACGGTTTTGTAAAACTTGAGCATAAATACCTCTTTCTCTACGCAGAAAGAGCCTTATGCCAAAAGACAATTTCTGCACAGTTATTCACATTTTAAACTTTTCCCACAAGGGTCCGCAGTCATTGTCTATCACCTCATAAAAATATTGGCAAAATTTAGCCTTTAATATTTTAGCACAAAATCCGTTGTTTTACAACACTTTTTATGCACTTTCAGTAAATTTTTACTTATTTTCTTTTGTTTCTCTTTTTTCCGCCTGAGCTTTACTGTAAACACATCCGCAGTAATTTTGCCTGTAAAGGCTAAACTCCGTTGAAAGCTCAATTGAACGCTTGTATCCATTGCGTTTCTTAAAGTCGGAAAAAAGATATTTCACACCGTATTTTTCACTTAATTCTTTACCTATCTCATTTAATTTCTGTGAATTCTTATGAGGACTTACAGAAAGAGTGGTGCAAAAATAATCAAAAATTTTTTCTTTTGCAAGTAAAGCGGTTTTTTCAAGTCTTATCAGATAGCAGTCGAAGCATCTTGCACCACCTTCCGAAAGTTCTTCTCTGCCCTTTGACATTTCGAAAAACACATCCGGAGAATAATCTCCGTCAATCATTTTAACAGAATTTTTAAATGGCTTTTCTTCTATAAATCTCACAAGTTCATTTTTTCTTTTGAGATATTCATCATATTCAGTAATATTGGGATTATAAAAGAAAACTGTAATATCAAAATACTCAGACAGATATTCAAGAACATAGCTACTGCAAGGAGCACAGCAAGCGTGAAGAAAAAGAGAAGGCGTATAATCAAGGTTTTTAATTATTTTGTCAGTTTCAAGCTGATAATTAATCACCTTGTTTCACCAGCTTTTCATCGACTATCTTCTTAAGTTCATCAAGAGAACCTTCCTTGATATTCGCTTTTTCGATAATAATAAGATATCCTTCTGCAGTTGAGATATAGGCGTTATCATTGTTAAAATCAATTTCTGTTACACTGTCCCAGTTTATAAGACCTTTGGCAACATCATCTTTTTTTACACATAGTGCGGTTGCTGTTATTTCAATACCATTGATAGTGCTACCATCATTTATCTCAAAAATATCCTTTGTGTATCTGTTTATTGCATACCTAAGCACAAGAAGAAAAACACCTATCATTAAAGCTGCACAAACCGTAGCTATAAGTAACCACATCATGCCGGTTATGAAAGCGGCAACAAGAGCGGCAACAGCGATAACAGCCATAAGCACTGAATAAATTACAAGCCCTGTCTTTGTACCTTTGTTTTTTTCAATGATAATATATTTTACATATTCTTTTATATTTTCTTCATTCCAACCGATAATAGCATTTATCATTTTAAAATCCTTTCATAGTGAGTGAAATTCTCTTTTTTGATGAATCGATATCAAGCACTTTTACCTTAACGATATCTCCGATTTTCACCACATCAAGCGGATGCTTAACATAGCTGTCAGTAAGCTGTGAAATATGTACACGGCCATCGCGATGTACGCCAATATCAATAAACGCACCGAAGTCTATAACATTTCTGACAGTACCGCTAAGTATCATACCTGGCTGAAGACTGTCAATATCTGCGATATCAGTACGAAGTAAAGGAGCGGGAAGCTCATCTCTCGGGTCTCTTCCGGGCTTTGCAAGCTCATTTACAATATCGGATAATGTCATTACACCAATGCCAAGTTCTTCTGAAAGCTTATTAGCACCTAAATTATTTACACTATCTCTGATATTAGGTATGCCACCCTTTAAGTCAGCAAGTTTAAATCCACACTTTTCAAGAAGTGTTTCTGCCGCCTTATAGCTTTCAGGATGAACCGATGTGCTATCAAGAGGACATTTACCATCTGATATTCTCATAAAGCCTGCACATTGTTCATAGGCTTTCTTTCCGAGCTTTGCAACCTTTAAAAGTTCGCTTCTACGTGTAAATTTACCGTTTTCTTCACGATATGCTACTATATTTTTAGCAACAGTATTATTTATTCCTGAAACATAGCTTAAAAGTGATACGGATGCAGTATTAAGATCAACACCTACATTGTTTACACAGCCTTCCACAACACCGCCAAGAGCATCTGAAAGCTGTGCAGGAGGCATATCATGCTGATACTGTCCTACACCTATCGCCTTAGGATCGATCTTTACAAGCTCTGCCAAAGGATCCTGAAGTCTTCTTGCGATAGATACAGCACTTCTGAGCGATACATCGTATTCAGGGAATTCTTCAGCAGCAAGCTTACTTGCAGAATAAACACTTGCACCTGCCTCAGATACAACCATATAGCTTACCTTTGTATCAATTTCTCTTATAAGCTCTGCAATAAAAACTTCGCTTTCATGACTTGCAGTACCGTTACCGATTGCAATGACTGTAACCCCATGCATAGCAATAAGTTTCTTGATTATAACCTTCGCTTCAGCTATTTTGTTATGCGGAGGGGTTGGATATATAACCGTTGTATCAATAACCTTACCCGTTCCGTCAACTACAGCGATTTTACATCCGGTTCTGTAAGCAGGGTCAAGACCCAGTGTTACCGCATTCTTTACAGGAGGCTGCATCAAAAGCTGTCTTAAATTATCAGAGAAAATATGAATTGAACTGTTGCAAGCATTTTCTGTAAGCTCATTTCTCATTCTTCTTTCAAGAGATGGGTGAATAAGACGCTTATAACTGTCTTCGCAGGCGGCACGCACAATTCTTCCGTTTTCGTTATCAGCCTTAACATAAGCCTTTGTAATACATTTCATAACACGGTCTTCGTCGGGAACTACCGAAACCTTTATAGCCTCTTCTCTTTCACCTCTGTCAATCGCAAGTAGTCTGTGTGCAGGTATTTTAGATCCTCTTTCGCTATAATCATAATAATTCTTGTATACCGTTTCAGCTTCAGCATCTGTAGCCTTTGTTTCAATCATTGCGTAGCCAAAATATTCTTCGTAAAGCTTTTTACGAAGATCTGCGTCATCGGATATTGCTTCAGAAATAATATCAGAAGCACCTGCGATGGCATCATCAATAGTCGTTACATCTTTTTCTTCGTCAATATATTTTTCCGCTTCACGATTAACTGACGCAAGACTCTGTTCCATAATAAAATCAGCAAGAGGCTGTAAACCTTTTTCTTTTGCAATGCTTGCTCTTGTTTTTCTTTTAGGCTTGAACGGTCTGTAAATATCTTCAACTTCTGCAAGAGTTACTGCTTTAAGAAGGTCTTCAGCGATCTTTTCAGTCATATTGCCACTTGCTTCAATTGATGCAGAAACTTCATTTTTTCTCTGCTCTAAATTTCTGAGATATGTAAGACGATCGCTGAGTTCTCTTAAAAGCTGATCATCAAGCCCACCGGTCATTTCTTTTCTGTATCGTGAAATAAAAGGTATTGTATTCCCTTCGTCTATAAGTTGTACAGTGTTTTTCACCTGCTCATCTCTGATTTTGAATTCTTTTGCTATCTGCTGTAAAATGTCCATTCTTTATTCCTTCCCTTATTATCAGAATATTTTTCCTACAATTTCGAATACAGGTCCATGTTGCCATAAGAAAGTGCTTAGATGAATTTCAAAACCCTCTCCCTGATTGCATGCAAAATCAATAGGCTTAAGCTTAGGCAAACCATAACCTGAAAGTAAGTTCATAATAACACCTGAGTGTGTTATCACAGCAGCGGAAGTAACTTCGTTAGCCATCATATCCTTGAATATCTCTTCAAGTCCATCCAGACACCGAAGTGTAAAATGACCAAAACTTTCACCGTTTGGTGGAGCGGCATCATAACCACCCTTAAGCCACTGAAGATAAGTTTCGTCATTGCTAAGTTCTTGCTGTGTCTTATTTTCATAATCACCGAAATCACATTCGCTGATTGCATCAATTCGCTTTAAAAGCTTGTCAGGATAAATAATTTCGGCTGTCTGTAAACAACGCTTCAGCGGACTTGAGTAAACCTTCTGAACTCTTGGATATACATCAAGTGCTTTAAGAGAGGATATTGCTTCTTCTCCTTCTTCGCATAAAGGCAAATCGGTAACACCGATATACTTTCCATCAAGATTCCCTTGAGTTATACCATGTCTGATAATATAAATTCTATAATTTTTCATTGATTTTCCTTTCTGTTCGCTTTAATGTTTTCATAGATTTAAATAATTTCGACATAAAATTGTTTTATTCGCTAAAAAAAGACTGATTTTTTTGTGTAAATTCACGCTTTACAATCGGACATAATTCAGCTATAATATACTTTGCGAAATATGAAACGGAGTGTATATATAATGAACAACGAATTTCCTCGCATATTATCTCTATTAAGAAAAGAACGCGGTCTTACGCAAAAACAAGTTGCTGCCGATTTGGATGTTGCTCAGGCACTTCTCTCTCACTATGAAAAAGGTAAAAGAGAATGCGGACTTGATTTTCTTGTTAAAGCTGCTGATTATTATAATGTATCTACAGACTACCTGCTCGGCCGTTCTCCTGTATCAAGCGGTGAAATAATTACTGAAAAAGATATTCCTGAAATTGATTTCAACGAAAAAGGCGAGTCACGAAGCGGCGACCTGATGCTGACTCTCAACAAAAAGCTTATAACAAACAGTATTGAAATTATCTTCAATCTTCTTGGAAGAATAAAATCCACAACGCTTACAAAAAGCATTTCTTCTATGTTTATGCTTTCTGTTTATAAGGCTTTCAGAATCACTCATCTGACAAACAATAAAAACGATAAAAATATATTCAGAATACCGGCTCAGACTGCACCTTATCTTATCAACTCAGCTATATGTGTTGATGAAAGTAAAGCTGTAACTGCTGCAAGAAACGGAAGCTCAGCTGCTGCACCTAACATTACAACAAGTTCAATTGAAGAAGAGTACAACAAACGCGGTACTGCTCTTCTGAGTCTTATCAAGAATACAGAATCAAGAATTCTGAACCTCGACAGCAACAAAGAATAAACGATCATACGGGAGTAATGATAATGAAAAAGTTTTTATTTACTATAATTGCAATAACAGCTGTGCTTATATCTGCAGTAACAGTAACAGAGATTCTCTATAAAAAAGCAATTCGTGGTATGTAATTTATCTTAATCCCTTAAAAAAATCTGTGAGAAGAGCTGAACATTCGTCCATAAGAATTCTGCTACGGACCAACGGTTTGTGGTTAAAGGGATATTCAAACATATTCATAACCGATGCACAGGCACCACCCTTTTCATCGAAAGCACCGTAAACAACTCTTTTTATCCTTGAATTTATTATCGCTCCCGCACACATCGGACAAGGTTCTAATGTAACATATAAAGTACAATCGGACAGCCGCCAGGAATTCATTTTTCTTGCGGCTTCTTCTATTGCTATAATTTCCGCATGTGCTGTAGGTGAATTGTTCTTTTCACGTTTATTATAGCCTTTACTCAAAATATTACCATCATTGTCAACTATTATTGCACCGACAGGACATTCGCCTTTTTCAGCTGCTTCCTTAGCAAGTTCAATGCATATTTTCATATATTCTTCATCTGCAGTCATATATACTTTTCCTTTTTAAAAAAGTTATATTTATTATACTACAATTTTAGTTTAAAATCAATATAAACAAATAAAAAACCTAAAAAATGTGAATTTTCATTGACATTTACCAATAGATGTGGTAAAATAAATCTATAAATAGTTGAAGCGACTAAAATGTCGTAATTATCACCAAAAGGTATATAATTCATATACTCGAGAGGAACAAAACGATGAAGAAAAAATCAATTATAGCGATGCTTTTATCAGTATGTTTACTTACAACCGCATGCTCCAATACATCCGGTAATACTATCGACCCCGACAATTCTTCTCTGCCTGTTATCGAAATTGACAGAGGCGGAGAGGTTCTGCTTGATGTGAAAGGTGTAGACGGCAGACCGTTCATACCTGGCGGTTCGGCAATTACAGCGGCATCAGCAATACTCGGATACTATGGTATTTCTATAAAACCCGCTGATCTCAGAGCGTATGCTGATATTGAAGAAAGTACATCTTACGTAGACGGCACTCCTTCTCCCTGGAAAATGCTTGTTGGTAACCCTAAAGGTGCACTATCTTTTTACTTTGCACCGCCTATTGTAAATATGATGAATAAATACTATCAAGATTATCCTTCTAAATGTAAGGACAGAACTGTAAAGAATGTTTCCGGTTCTGATCTTGCTACCCTTAAAGGCTATATTGATAATAAAAAGCCTGTTATAGTCTGGGGAACTATTACCGGTAATGCGGCTGTAGTTGTAGATGAGTATTGTTGGGTAACAGACGAAGGAGAAAATTTTGAAGGTAAAATGTCGCCAAGATGTTATGCAATGATCGGATACAACAATTCTGAAGTTATTCTTATATCAGATAACGGTAAAACGCTAAACGTTATGAACGAAACTTTTACAGAAATGTATGAAAGTATGGAATCTCAGGCAGTGTTGATTGAATAAAAGATAATTGAATACTAACAAGTATTAGCCCCGTACCTATTTTATGGTACGGGGCTTTTGTACATACTCCGGACTCTCATAGCGGAAAAATTACTTCTTCTGATAGACGGAGAAAATTCAGGTTTCAATCAACTGAATAGCAGAATTTAAACAAATGGCTTAAAGATGATAGACGTTTTATAGCCGTCCTTGAAAAAATAAAACTTTACTGCTAAAGACAGAACCCCCAAAGGATTTTTATCCTTCGGGGGTAGTTTTATTAAATTAATCAACCGTTCTTTTTCTTTGCTTCGATATCAGCAAGTGCAGCCTTTCTTGAAAGTCTGATCTTGCCCTGATTGTCGATTTCAAGAACCTTTACGATGATTTCATCGCCAATGGAAACAACATCTTCGACCTTTTCAACTCTTCTGTTTTCAAGCTCAGAAACGTGTACCATACCATCCTTACCGGGAGCGATTTCAACAAAAGCACCGAAGTTCATTATACGAACTACCTTACCCTTGTAGATAGCACCAACCTCAGGAGGAGAAACGATAGCCTTGATCATTGCAATACAGTTGTTTACCTTATCAAGATCCTGACCGCAAACAAATACATTACCTTCTTCATCGATATCAATTTTAACCTCAAAGTCAGCACAGAGCTTCTGAATAACCTTACCGCCTGTACCGATAACCTCACGGATCTTATCAACAGGAACCTTATAGTTAAGCATCTTGGGTGCATACTTATTAACAGTAGGACGAGGCTCAGCAATAGCCTTGAGCATAATTTCATCAAGAATGTAATTTCTTGCTTTGTGAGTTGTTTCAATAGCCTGACGGATGATTTCGGGGGTAAGGCCATCAATCTTGAGGTCCATCTGGATAGCTGTAATACCATCGTGTGTACCTGCTACCTTGAAGTCCATATCGCCGAAAAAGTCTTTCGGGCGGTGGACGTATGAAGATCACTATGGACCGTTACGAAGCTAACTGGTCTATGGTAGACCTCGGCTGGAAGACCCACGTTCTCGGCGAAGGCAGACAGTTTGCATCCGCCCGTGAAGCAGTTGAAACCTACCGTGCCGAAACCAAGGCGATCGACCAGGATCTTCCTCCCTTCGTAATCGCTGAAAACGGCGCACCTGTAGGTACTGTCAACGACGGCGACAGCGTTATCTTCTACAACTTCCGCGGTGACAGATCGATCGAGATCCCCAAGGCATTTGACGCTCCCGCAGGCGAGTTCGATAAATTCGACAGAGTAAGAGTCCCGAACGTGGTTTACGCAGGAATGCTTGAATACGACGGCGACCTTCACATTCCTCA
>JAZSHW010000046.1:0-12760 GCA_045533495.1 Ruminiclostridium sp.
GGCATATCCGAGTTGTCGCCGCCGCCTGCAAAGAGTGCCTTTGCCGCAGTCTGTGCTTTATCTGCTTCGTCTTTGCCGTGAACGAGTGTTGTAAGCTCGTATGCAAGTATTTCCTTTGCAGTGTTGTGCTGTGCGCCCTCCCACGAATCCATCTTGTCGATTTCTTCAAGCGGTAAGAAT
Organism: Ruminiclostridium sp.; assembly: GCA_045533495.1. Lineage (GTDB taxonomy): Bacteria > Bacillota > Clostridia > Oscillospirales > Ruminococcaceae > Ruminiclostridium_E. The sequence continues at coordinate 181 of JAZSHW010000046.1, forward strand.
GTGAGCATTCTTATAAAGCGTAAAACGTCGCAGTCTGCCACGTTGCGCCAGTACTGATAAAAATCGTAGGGGCTTGTCTTTTTGGGGTCAAGCCATACAGCGCCGTTTGCGGTCTTGCCCATCTTTTTACCCTCTGAGTTCATAAGAAGGGTAATTGTCATAGCATAAGCGTCTTTGCCGAGCTTTTTACGGATAAGCTCTGTACCGCCAAGCATATTCGACCACTGGTCGTCACCGCCGAACTGCATATTACAGCCGTAATCCTTGAACAGCTTGTAGAAGTCGTAGCTCTGCATTATCATGTAGTTGAATTCAAGGAAGGAAAGACCCTTTTCCATTCTCTGCTTGTAGCATTCTGCTGTGAGCATCTTGTTTACGGAGAAGCAGGCACCCACTTCACGCAGTACCTCAACGTAGTTAAGGTCTAAAAGCCAGTCAGCGTTGTTTACAAGCATAGCCTTGCCTTCAGAAAAGTCGATGAAACGGCTCATCTGCTTTTTGAAGCATTCGATATTATGCTCGATATCTTCCTTTGTCAGCATCTTTCTCATGTCGGTCTTGCCTGAGGGGTCGCCTATCATACCTGTACCGCCGCCAAGAAGAGCAATGGGCTTGTTGCCTGCCATCTGTAATCTCTTCATAAGGCAAAGTGCCATAAAGTGACCTACATGGAGTGAATCTGCCGTGGGGTCAAAACCAATGTAGAAGGTTGCCTTTCCGTTGTCGATCATCTCACGGATTTCCTTTTCATCTGTAACCTGTGCGATGAGTCCTCTTTCAATAAGTTCGTCGTAAAGTTTCATTTTTTAAATTCCTTTCATTATAACTGCTCAGCAATACTGTAAATGAGCTTTTCTGTTTTTTCCCAACCGAGGCAGGGGTCTGTGATTGACTTGCCGTAGATTTCGTCATCGGTGCTTTGGCATCCGTCTTCGATATAGCTTTCTATCATAAGGCCCTTTACAAAGCGTTTGATATCTTCATCGTGGCGTCTGCTGTGGAGAATTTCTCCGGAAATTCTTATCTGCTCTAAATACTTCTTGCCTGAATTTGCGTGGTTTGTATCAACAATTACTGCCATGTTGGGAAGTCCCGCCTTGCAGTAAAGATCATAAAGGAGCTTTAAGTCCTCATAATGATAGTTAGGGATGGTCTGACCGTGCTTGTTTACCGCACCTCTTAAAATAGCGTGGGTAAGCGGATTGCCGTCTGTCTTTGTTTCATAGCCTCTGTATATGAAGGTGTGGCTTGCCATAGCCGCACGGATAGAGTTCAGCATAACCGATAAATCGCCGCCTGTGGGGTTCTTCATACCAACGGGGATATCAAGTCCGCTGGCGGTCAGTCTGTGCTGCTGATCCTCTACCGATCTTGCACCTACCGCTACATAGGACAGCAGGTCGGAGAGATATCTGTCATTTTCGGGATAGAGCATTTCATCCGCACAGGTAAAGCCTGTCTGCTCGATTGCGTGCAGGTGGAGCTGTCTTACCTTTATAAGACCCTCAAGCATATCCTCACGCTTTGTAGGGTCGGGCTGATGGATCATACCCTTATAGCCTTCTCCTGTTGTACGGGGCTTATTTGTATAGATGCGGGGGATTATTATGATCTTATCCTTAACCTTTTCCTGTACGGGAACAAGTCTTGAAATATAGTCTATTACAGGCTCTTCCTTATCAGCGGAGCAAGGACCGATAACAAGTATGAACTTGTCGGACTCGCCTTTAAATACCTTTGCAATCTCTTCATCTCTCTGAGCTTTTATCGCTTTTACCTTGTCAGACGCAGGGTATTTATGCTTTATCTGCTCAGGGTCAGGAAGCTGACACAAAAAATTCATTCCCATAAGTTTTCCTCCTTAAACAAAATAGTTTTGTTATAACAAAAAAGCCTCTGTGCAAATGCACAGAGGACGAATTATCGTGGTACCACCTCAGTTTATCCGTGTGTTTTCACCATTGCACACGAACCTCGAAGACTTTAACGCAGTCAACGCCCGTTTTTAGCGGGGGCTCAGGGGTGTAACTTCACATGTCGCCGTTTGTCATTTCACACCAGCCAATGACTCTCTGAAAAACAGTCTGACAGTTAATAGTCCCGTCTATGCCTTTTTGCTATTCAGTATAGAATTTATCTACACGAATTATATCACTTTACTCTTTTTTTGTCAATAGATATTTTACAATATTCTGCACAAATATGAGGGCAGAAATTCGTCATTTTTTCCTTAAAAAAACTTTTCCACATCAGGCGAATTTTAAACCTTAAACACCGAAAACCCCTATTTAAAGCCATTTTATTAACACTTTCAACGGAGTTTTCAACAAAAAAACGGGTTTGAACAGGCTATTTCGGTTGAAAATCAGGACTTTTTAACACTTTCAACAGGTTTTCCTGTTGAAAGTGTGGAAAACTAAGGGTTATACAAAAAGTAAATTGTAACGTGTTTTCAGTAATCCGTTACATAGAAAATTTTCAGGGTGACGTTATAGAAATTTTGGTGAGTTTTTTATTTTTTATTTCATATCGTTAAATTTTATGACAATTTGTATTTTTCAGTTTTCAACAACCGACAAATTTCTGCAAAAAATAAAAAAGGCTTGTTCAGGGGGTTTTTTAACACTTTCAACGGAGTTTTCAACAGTTTTTTTATGGAGAACCTGATTTTCTGTGGAAAACTCAAAAGTTTTCAACTGTTTTTGTGGAAAACTTTAGCCTTTAAGTATAATTTTCCATAAAAACTCAATAATACAGACAGTAATTTTTTTTAAGGGAAAGGACTGCGGTAATTTTTTTATGGTTAAAGCAGTAAACAAACTCATTTTAGAAATAAATAATACTGAAAATGAGTATTTTGAAAAGGCAGTTTTCTATATCCGACCTGAAAAAGCAGCAGATAACAAGCTCAGCAGTTCCGCTGAAGAGTATATAAAAACTGTAAGCAAGGGAGCAATAAGCACACCCAAAACAAAGTCATCGGTAATGCCGACTATTATAATAAGTACAGCTGCCGCTCTTTTCAGTGCGACAGCTACAGCGTTTGTAATTTTGTTGTGCGGATAGCGGCGAGCCGCCGCTCCCTACAATTTTCCCCATAACATTGTGGGTTGCGTGTAGGGGGCAAACTGTTTCGCGAGAAACAGTGACGGTCTTTAGACCAATGACTCCCGGACGACCCGCCGCCGAAGGCGGAATTTCCCGCGGCGGCTCGCCGCCAAACAACAATTTATCATCATACTTTTTTATTACTCAGACTGTTCACTTTCCTACTTGAAATTACCTCCCTGTTATTATATAATAGACTTATCAAACTAAAAGGAATAAGATATGTCGAGTATTGAAACAAAAGAAACAAAATGTCCATATATAAAAAAATGCAGTGGCTGTCAATTAAGCAATCTTGACTACCCTGCTCAGCTGAGCTTCAAGCAGACAAGAGTAATAAAGCTGATGGGTAAGTTCTGCCATATAGACGAAATAAAAGGAATGGAATGTCCCTATCACTACCGCAATAAGATGCAGTCAGCATTTTTCAAAAGGAACGGAAAAACCCTGTCAGGTGTATATCAGTCCACAACGGGCAAAATCGCTGAAACCGAAAGCTGTCTTATCGAGGACAAGCTTTCAAACGAGATAACATTAGCCTGCCGCAAGCTTTTTGAAAGCTTTAAGATGAAGCCCTATAACGAAGAAACAAAATCAGGCTTTATCCGCCATCTGCTTATAAGAAGAGGATTTGCTACAAACGAGATAATGGTGGTTATTGTAACGGCTGAAGGTAAATTCCCGTCATCACGTTCTTTTGTAAATGCACTAATAAATAAATTCCCCGAAATAAAAACTATCGTGTGGAATATAAACGATACAGAGCTTTTCCTGTCCCTCGGCGAAAGAAGTGAAGTTCTCTATGGCGACGGATATATCGAGGATATTTTATGCGGACTGAAATTCCGTATAAGCCCCCGTTCCTTCTATCAGATAAACCCCATTCAGACGGAATATCTTTATAACAAGACGAGAGAATTTGCAGAGCTTAAACCTACCGATACGGTTATCGACGCCTACTGCGGTACAGGCACTATCGGGCTTATCATGGCAAAGGATGCAGGAAAGGTCATTGGCGTAGAGGTCAATCCGTCAGCAGTAAACGATGCTATAAAAAACGCAGAGCTTAACGGCATAACAAACGAAAGCTTCTACTGTGACGATGCAGGAAAATTTATGGTAGCTCTTGCAGACAAGGGCGAAAAAGCAGATGTGGTCATCACCGACCCACCAAGAGCAGGCTGTAGCAGAGAGTTTTTACAAAGCCTTGTAAAGCTGTCGCCGAGAAGAGTGGTTTACATCTCCTGCAACCCTGAAACACTGGCAAGAGATATGCAGTATCTTCTGCATAAGGGGTACAGGGCAGAAAAAATTCAGCCGGTGGATATGTTTCCGCATACGAGGCATATTGAGTGTATAGTACGTTTCACACGATGCAATGATTAATCGGATTCAGCTACCAGCGAACGGAGGTAAAAAATGAGCGAAATTTTCAACGTAATGGACAGGCAGGAAGCATTTGAATATATTTTGTCAATTGTCGGAGAGTGTAGCAAAATAACATCTCTGGTTCAGGTAGGCTCCGGAGCCATAGGCTATCATGATGAATATTCCGATTTAGATTTTGTTGTAGCATTGGACTGCGATGAATCTATGTCAGAAGTTATGGGGTATATGCATCAAAAAATCAGTGAGAAATATGGCGTTACGTATTTTTCACAAGAAGAAGCAATACATCTTCAGGTTTTCCTGCTTGATAATCTTTTAGAAATAGATATCGGATACGGTGCATATGAATATGCCGCCGCTTTAAAGCCCGCATTCAAAGTTATTTTTGATAAATCGGGTGTTGTTGAAGAGAAAATGGTTCAATCCAGAGAATGGATGGACGATAAAGTGTTCGGTGATAAGCTGAAGAAGGATATAGAGTTAACACGTAATTCAGCCTGGGCACGTATGATGCATACCGCAGTCGCTATAAAGCGTGGTCATTATTTCCGTGCAATCGGGGAACTTGAATATATCAGAAAATTATACGTCGATTTATTATCTGACCGCTACAGATTAGAAAGTAATCTGAATCGCGAAACAGACAGATTACCCGAAAATGAAAAGGCTGAAATAATGCGTACTTACGTAACCGGAAAAAGCTCAGACGAATTATGGGAAAGCCTTATAATGCTTACGGATATGATTTATAGGGAAATGAAGGATTATGGTATGCCCTTTACACGTGAAATGCTGAATGCATATTACGAAAAACTCAGATAATTACAAATTTCGGTTTGTAGAAATATTCCCACAAACGACAAAAGCATAAAAACGACCGCGGACACGTTACCTCATACAAGGCATGCACTGAAAAAGGAGCAAATGGAACAAATTATGAAAAAACTGCTTATAATGGACGCAAAAAATTATAAACCTGATTTAGAAGAAATATATCGTGTAGCTGTCAGAGGAATTATATTTATAGACGGCAAGCTCTTGATGATTGAAAATTCATTTGGAGAGGTCAAACTACCGGGTGGCGGTATCGACGGAACAGAAAGCGACCTTCAGGCATTAGCGAGAGAGGTAAAAGAGGAAACGGGATTTGATGTGATCCCTGAAACAATCGTACCCTTCGGAGAAATAGAAGAAAAGAGACTCTCTGTCAACGAACCTATGATCTGGCATCAGATCAGCCGTCTTTATTTTTGCAAAGTATATCCCGAACAGGGACATTGCAGCTTTACAGACAACGAAAAGAAATATCAATTCCGCCAGGTGCTATACACCTTGGAAGAAGCAATAAAGAAAAACGGTGCAATGTTAAACAAAGAAGGACAGCACGCCTGGAATCAACGGGAATATAAAACACTGCTTCTTATAAAAGATTACTTATCCCGTGCATAAACGCAAAATTTCAGTTTACATAATTTGAGCCTGACACCCATATACAGTGTCTGTGCACCTAATCTCAAAACGCCGATATAACCAAGAGCATAGTTGCTCAATCAATATGACGGTAAAACAGCAACCCCGCACAACCTATGTTGTACGGGGTTATTTCAGTTTTTATTATCGGAAGATTTCTTTTTCTGCTGTATATATTTATACACCTTCGACCACGGATCGAGCTGAGGATAGCAATACATAAAATAACCGCACTCGTCACAACAGCACTCATACCTTGGGTGCTTGCCGTTTCCAGGACAATACATACCTTGCCAGCTTGGTTTCAACGGTGTGCCTGTTACATCTATTATCAGTTTCTTTCGCCTTTTGCATTTTCTTTGCTTTTTTTGCATAATTTTTACCTCCTAATCAAAAAAGCACATCCCGAAGGATGTGCCGAAAAAGTACTACACCCTCGTTTGCGCCACACAAACCTATCACTGCTTACACAGGGAATTGAGGAGAGCACCTTTTACCAAGGTATGCTCCCCCTGTATAAACAGTAATATTCAGTTTGTGTGGCAAGTATATTTTACCACATTCTTATTGAAAAGTAAAGCATTTTTATAAAAGTCAGAATAAATGATAAAGGGAAATTTAAAGCCAAATATCTGCTACGTAACAAAAAACGCCTGTGCAACCTAAGTTGTACAGGCATTATCTTTATTATTCAGTTATCGCCATAAATACAGCAGGAACAGGATTTTCCTCAAAATCAATTTCAGGAAGAAACAGTCCGTTTTCGTGGGCGTTCATAATTGGCATAATAATTTCAATTAAATCTAATTTATAAACGAAATTAAATAACGGGCGACTGATAGTCGCCCCTACGAAATTCCGTGATATAACACGGTTCGTTGTAGGGGCTCACTGTTTCGTAAGAAACAGTGATGGTCTTTAGACCATCGACTGATGTTCGCCCGTTTTCATAATTGATGTTTTCACCTAATCAAAAGAAGGTGGAGTTTTTTACAGTCACTTAAATCTGTTATTTACTTGATAACTTCTACCATCATACCGGGAGCTGCAAGAACTGCATTTGATTCGTCAGTATCAATGTGCATAGCGTCTGCGAAGTTTTCGTGCACTCTTACTACAACGTCACCGAGGATAGCTTCTCTGCCTTCGCTCTTCACCTTAACGCTTACGATCTGCTTGTTTTCAACGCCCCACTTTTCTGCCGTTGCAGGAACTAAGTGGATGTGTCTCTTTGCAACGATTACACCCTCGCTGATTTCGATTTCGCCGCAGGGACCTGTGATCTTGCAACCGGGTGTACCCTTGATATCGCCTGATTCTCTTACTGCGATTGCACAGCCGATTGAACGAGCGTCTGTAGCTGAAAGCTCAACCTGTGTATCAGGTCTTACAGGACCTAAAATAGATACGTTTGCAAGTGACTTCTTAGAGCCGACTACTGTAACTCTTTCTTCGCAAGCGAACTGACCGGGCTGAGAAAGATCCTTTTTCTTTGTAAGCTCATAGCCCTTGCCGAATAATGTTTCAAGTGCTTCCTGTGACACGTGGATGTGTCTTGCAGAGGTTTCGAGTAAAACTTCCATCATAATTAAAATTTCCTTTCTTATGTAGCGGATATCCGCATAATTTTCCTATATAATTATACACTCTTTTGTCGGAAATTGCAAGTGATATTGTTAAAAAATAGCCAAATTATCCAACATAAGCATAAAAACATCCCGCACAGCAGTACGGGATGTTAAAATTGTTTATTCAGCTCTGTCAATAAGCTTCATAGCTGTCATTGCCTTATCCCATACAGGCACAAAGGCTTCGTTGAGAGTAGGCGTTTCACACTCATATTCCTTACAGGATAAATAGAAGTCATATAAAGCGATATTTTCTCTGTCATCCTTTATAGCTTCGATATCCGTGATAGCACCTTTTATCTGTTCTATCTTTTTGCGACCTTCTATAACCATCGTATTTTCAGAGTTTGTCAGATTATCTATTTCTTTTTTGTATCTTTCAGCCTCTGCACTGCTGATATTTATCTGTTGTCCCAGCTTTTTTATGTTATCCTTACAGCTTCGCACTGTATAAGCACTGATGGAAGGATTCTTTTTCTTGAAGGAATTTACAAGGGTTGATGATACAGCGTGGACAAGTGCCATGACCAACGTCTCGACAAGAGCAACTGCTGCAACAATGGAAACTATATCATTGATTTCCTGTGATTTTGACTTTGGAGTAGAAAGAGCTATAAAGAAACAAACAATCAGCGTAACAGCACCAAGTGCAAAAAGGAATTTAGTCACCTTTGCTCTTGCTATTCTCTTTTTCAGAATGCCGTACTTTCTTATGGCACTGCGGCTTTCATTTATTACACCTGTGAGATTTCCCAGATGTCCGTTATGACTTGTGATAGTGTCAGCTACTTTTCTTTCTTCTCTGTTTATAATATATTCTGTTTTCTTTATTGCACCGTTTGCCTTTGCCAGCTTTTCGCTGTACATATCTCTTGAGCCATCTGCATAGGCTGATGATTTAGTGCGGAGATATTCTTTCATCCTTGACTTTATCTCTGCCTTCTGGCCGTCATCCGCAAGGCTTAAGGCGTAGCCGTACCATTCCTTTATCTTAGTCTCATCTTCATCTGAAACAACTGTTAAATTCCTTGAAGATGCAGTGATAAGCCCCCACCAGCCAAGATAGTTGCCCGGATATTCACGGGTCATTGTCTGATATGTTTCATAAGCCGCAGGGTAATTCTTTAAATTCATATATACTTCGGCATTTTCTATGCACTTATCAAGAGTAGGAGCTGCAGCCGCGTATGTAACAGGCGCAGGTGTACTGCCACCCATAAGCTTACCGATACCTCTTATAAGATCCTGCTTAAAGCCAATCTTTGTCATATCCTGACCCTGAAAGTTCTTGAATTCAGCGGGCATATCATAAGCGTCAATATCAGCATAGCAAGGAATAAGGGTCTTGCTCTTGTCATCCTTCATCATTTCAAGGAATCTTCCCCATTCATTCTTTACCCATACTGCATTGAAATATTCGTACTTTGTGCCTACCGCAAGCATTACCTTTGCAGAGCTTAAAGCCGCAAAGATATAAGGCTCATACGCCTTGCCAAGCTTATCCTCTAAAGTAATTCTTGAAAAGAATACCTTATATCCCTTTTCTGTAAGAGCGTCATATATTTCCTGTGCTAAAACGCTGTCCTTTGTACGCTCGCCATCCTCAGCAGTTTCCTTATAGCATATAAAGATATCAAAGGGCTCTTCATTACCTGCAATGCTGAGTATTTCCTTCTGCAGTCTGTCGATTTCCTTTGCCTCACGACGATACACCGCTGTAGCCTCTGCATCGGAATACTGGAGAGCTGTAATAAAATTTTCATCCTCAAAAATGCTCCGGAAAGAGGTGCGGTGACAGGTCGGTATCTTCTTTGCGGTAGCAGGATCATCAACATATTCTATACCGTATTTACAAAGACAGAGTCCCCAATAAGCTTCCGCTTCCTCGATAAACTCGGATGCTATCGTTTCATAAATACCTGCCGCCTTGTCAAACTCGTTATTCATACGAAGTCTGTTTGCACGAGAGAAAAGATTTATCTTCTTTTCGCTGTCAAGCGTAGGTACTGTCTGCTGTGTACCACAGTACTTACAGGTAAAAATATTACTCGTGGTGTCAACCACATCAAGATCGCCGCCACACATTTTACATCTGAAAACAGCCATATATTTCCTCCATATTTTCACGCCATCGGTTAAATGGGTTATATTAACTATACTTAATAATTATAGCATAAATTGTCGCATTATGTCAATTGCAATGAGTAAACCGAAAAAAAAACACCCGTAAGGTCGGGTGTTAAACGTAAATAGTATTTTGATTTTTACAAACATACAGTTTATAACTGATGAGGAAATTTTATATGAGCGGATACGGGATTTAATATAAGTTTCAGCGGAATATTTTCTCTCAGATGTGATAAAATCAGCTTTTCTGCATGCCGTATTGTTTTGCAAATTCTTGCACGACGGATTTTATAGAAAAATCAATTCTACTGTCACAAAAACGCTTGATATGCTCAGGAATCTCTTTATAATAAGCCTCTGCAATACCACCGGCTATACACGCCTGTGTGTCTGCATCACCGCCAAGAGAGATTGCATTTCTGATTGCACTTTCATAATCTGTTGATTCAAGAAATGCAATGATTGCTGGCGGAACGCTGTACGATGTACGACTATCAAATATATGCGTTTCTCTGATAACAGAAAGCGGCGTTGACAATTTATATTTAAATGTTTTTCTCAGATATTCTTTAATTTGCCCTTTATCTGTACCGTTTCGAGCCAAAAAGATTGCCGTAGCAACTGCTTGTGCTCCGCTGATTGCCTCACGGTGATTGTGAGTAGAAAGACAACTTGCTTTTGCTTGCAAGAGTGTTTGTTCTAACGAATCATAAGCATATCCGATTGGGATAACACGCATTGATGCACCATTTGCATAACTGTGTCCATTTCCCGAATGTGGCTCTTTTGCCCAAGCAGCAAACATATTACCAAATCCGGCGTGTGGATGATACGAATAATATTGACGGTATTGCGAGGCATATTCTTTGGCACGAGTGCGAAGAGCCCATTTAGATATTTCGGATGGATTATTGAGAATTGCCTTACATACCGCCGCAATCAATACGCTATCATCTGTAAAGGAGCTGTCTTTGTTAAATTCAAAATCGTAATCCTTTGTACAATGAACCTCATAATAAGAACCAATTACATCTCCGTATATCGCCCCAAACATTGCCTCACCTCCTCTTTCGTTTTATTATATCATCATTTCTCAGACAAATCAAGGCGTAGCCTTACTTATCATCAACTTCGTAAAAAGTTGTATATCATCATTGCGAAAGCTTTTTTATACACACCTGAAGGTGTGATGAGATACAACAACTGCATCGCCGTTGTTGATGGTATACCAAGCCCTGGCGGTTTTAAAAAAACAAATAACTTCTTATGAAGTCCTTTATTTTCGGAAGTATGTCTCATTTTAGAACCATAATAATCCCATTGAACCCAATTAACATTTTGAAATAAAATGCTTTATTGGATCATTTAAATTGTGTATTTCATTTCTTAAGAACTCAGGATAGATTATTACGTTTTGAAGCTCTTCAATTGGCATCCAACCGATAACTACATTACAATTATCTTTTTGAGAAACAAATTCTCCATTATCAGGGATTTCTTGATTATCACACAATTCAACTAAATAATAAAAAGCAATATTATGTGCTTGTTTTCCGTTCCATTCCCAAAAACACTCTTCGCTCCATAAAAGACGCTTGCATTTTATATTTACACACATTTCTTCCATCGTTTCACGAATCAAACCATCTTCCAATGTTTCACCGATTTTTATATGTCCTCCTGGTAAAGCATATTCCTTGCCATCTTTATCTCTTTGTACAAGCACTTTATTATCTTTTACCAATACAGCAACTGTTCTCAAATCACATATATATTCATCTGTTGAAAACAACCAATCTTTTTTCATTAAAGTCACCTATATTTTCTTGTTTTGATTCGCTTTCGCAGTATTTAGTGATGAAATCAAAAGTTTCTTAACTTCTATACACAATTCAAGAATTTTTGTATCATCATAATATCCGCTTTCAATAAGAAGCTCAAGCCAATACTCACTCTCGCTACACTCTTTTAGTGCTATTTGAAGTTTTGCAATAAAATCAGCAGTCCCGTGACCGTAAAAAGCTTCACGGATATTTGCACCTACACTTGTACCTGAACGGATAAGCTGATTTGTCAAAACTGTTTCTTTCTTAGTTTGCTTTATGAAGTTACACACTTTTATTATTTCAAGAGCAAAGGATTTGGATTTTGTAATCAATAAACTATCAGCCACAATAATACCGCCTTTCTGAAAATATTATACTACTTCAAAATAAAAATAGCAAGGCAGAGCCTCGCAAAAATACTTATTCCTTATTACCTACTATTACTTATTACTTACCAAAGCCCCAAGGAAATTGAAGTAATAGCGAAGAAGTAATAGGTAAGAAGTAAGCCCCAAGAACTCTCGTCCTTGGGGCTTTGGAGGCGCCACCCAGATTTGAACTGGGGATCAGGGAGTTGCAGTCCCATGCCTTACCACTTGGCTATAGCGCCATATAAAAAATGGAGCGGATTACGAGGCTCGAACTCGCTACCTCCACCTTGGCAAGGTGGCGCTCTACCAGATGAGCTAAATCCGCTTATTAAAGAAACGCTATTGCGTTTCTTTGGTGCCTCCGGTCGGAATCGAACCAACGACACGGGGATTTTCAGTCCCCTGCTCTACCGACTGAGCTACAGAGGCATACTTAAGAAATTAAGTATGGCGACCTGGCTGGGACTCGAACCCACGACCTCCGCCGTGACAGGGCCGCGTTCTAACCAACTGAACTACCAGGCCGTAGGAGTAATGGTGGAAACTATAGGGCACGAACCTATGACCCTCTGCTTGTAAGGCAGATGCCCTCCCAGCTGAGCTAAGCTTCCGTTGTCTCCGTTTGCCAATCACCTAATCTCCACAAGCGACTTTTATATTA
>JAZSHW010000073.1:0-20674 GCA_045533495.1 Ruminiclostridium sp.
GTAAAGACAAACTAATTTTCAGAGGCTGTAAAAAAACGAAGTTTTTTTACAGCCTCTTTTGAGGGGATAAGAAAAAAAGATGCAGAACGAACAAACTGAGCAACAACAAGGGTGTCAGCCTTGTTGTTGGTTACCCGACGGGGTAGAGAAGTACGCCGACTGGCGAAGTTTGTTTGTAGCATAAAAAACAAAAAATCTTGATTTTTCGTTTTTTATAGAATTATAGGGACTTTTAACAGGCTTTTGCTTTAAAAAATCCTTGGTTTATATAGGTTTATACGGTCTGCACTTTTTTACATCCCCTTTTGTTATACAAATTCGATTTGTGTATGTGAATTTGTGATACGAGAATAATCCTTACTTGTGTAAAGCTTAAGGAATTTTCGGGTTTTCAGATAATTCTTTATAACATAAGTATTTTTATGATCCTTTGACCAGCATCTGATAAGCATACCGTATATGGTTATCCCAATCTTCTTGCTTAAGACCCAGTATGTAAACTTATATTTATCATATATTCTTTTTTCTTCCATAAAGCCTCTCAGCATCGAAAACGCAATGAGGTAATTTTTTATATCTTTCTTACACAGACTGCCTGTAATACTTCCCTCTCTGTGTACATAGTTGTAAAGCGTCTGAGAAATGAAGGATACCTTTTTTGAATGATAAAATACCTGGGGCATTACAACAAAATCTTCAAAATTTATCCCGATGGGAAACCTTAGATTATTGTCTGTGAATATTGCACGTCGGTACAGCTTGTTCCATACATAGCTGCGTACCGTGATATCCTGCAGTGTCTGTTTAAGAACCTTTTCCGCATTGTAGATACCTTTCGGATGTTTAGGGAAATTTCCAATCCTTTTGCCGTCTTCTCCTAAAATATTATAATAATTACTGTATACAACGTCCGAGTTATTATTTATTGCAGACTCGTACAGAAGCTTTATGTAATCAGGTGAAACAAAGTCGTCACTGTCAACAAAGGATATATATTCGCCGATGGCGTTTGCGATGCCTGTGTTTCTTGCACTTGACAAGCCGCCGTTTTCTTGCTCAATTATTTTTATGAATTTGTATTTATCGGCATAACGGTGTACTATTTCCATCGAATTATCTTTTGTGCCATCGTTGACGATTACAATTTCGTAACTGCAGGAGCAGGTCTGCTCTACAAGGGACTTAAGACAACGATCGATATATTTTTCGACATTGTAAACAGGGACTATTATACTGACATTTATTTTATCGCCGTTCAAATCCATCACTCCTTTTTTCGAAATTGCCTGTCCGAAGGGTCATTGAAATTATACACCATAAAACTATATTCGTCAATATAAATTAAGTCACTTAATGATTTTTTAATAAAGTTTTAAATATATGACGGATAAAAGGTGCTGATTTGGCAGATAATTTAACATATCTGCTAAAGGGTGGTTTTATGAAGAATGAAAAAATGACAGCTATCACGGTCATAGTTACAGGGTTGATAGCGATTATTTTTATAATCGGTATTCTCTTGTACGCTACCGATCTGTCGGCAGGAATGATATAAAAAATGCAGGTGTCTTTATGGGGAGACACCTGCATTTTCTTTTTACTTGGATGATTCGGATACTGCTGTTGAGCTACCTACTGTTTCAGAGCTTGTTGCGTTGTTGCCGCAAGCTGTTGCCATAGCCATAATCATAACTACAGCTGCTGCTAAAGCTAATACTTTCTTCATTTTGTTTTCCTTTCTTTATAGGGACTTGCGTGGATGGGTATATCCCATCTCTGTATATCTGAAATCGTTTTCAGATTTCTTTCATATTATACCCGAAAAATTGACTCAGGTCAATAGATTTAACCTGATTTTACGAGCTTTGAGCCTAATTTCGTAGTTTTGAACAAATTAAAGCTCGGACTGTTTAAAACCGACTGGACATTTCGCCCCAAATGATGTATAATTTATGAAAAGGGAGTGTAGAAAAGGCTTTTTTATTACAGATTTGTAACCTTTTTTACATTGACTGGTAAAAACATTATGCAGATGAAAATTCTGCTGAGACGAAAGGAATAATATTATGTCAAACACACCTACTCCACACATCGGTGCAAACAAAGGCGATATTGCCGCAAAGGTTCTTCTTCCGGGAGATCCGCTGAGAGCAAAATTTATAGCAGAAAATTATCTGTCTGATGTCAAGTGTTATAACGAAATAAGAAATATGCTTGGTTTTACAGGACTTTATAAAGGCGAAAGAGTATCCGTTCAGGGTTCAGGTATGGGCGTTTCCTCGGTGGGAATATACTGCTATGAGCTTTACAATTTCTATGATGTGGAAAGCATAATCCGAATAGGTACAGCAGGATGTCTTGTTGACTACGTAAAGCCCCGTGATATTGTTATTGCACAGGGTGCGTGCCACGACTGCAACTGTGATAAGCAGTACCGACTTCCCGGTACTTATGCACCTATAGCTGACTTCGGGCTTATCAGAAGAGCTGTGGAGCAGGCTGAAGCGAAGGGCATCAAGTACCACGTGGGTAACGTACTCACAGGTGAAGTATATTACGATGCGTCAAACAGCCTTGCCGACTGGGCTAAAATGGGTGTTCTTGCGGTGGAAATGGAATCGGCAGCACTTTATATGACAGCCGCACACGCAGGAAAGAAGGCACTTTGCATACTCACAGTATCCAATAATCCTCTCACGGGCAGCGAGGATATCACTCCCGAAGAGCGTGAAAGATCACTTACCGATATGATAGAGATAGCTCTTAACGTGTAAAAGAGAGAAAAAACGCATTAAAAACTGTTGAAATTAACAACATTTTTTAAGTTTTTAGTTTATTTTTCATAAAAACAAATGGTGAAAATTGGTTGATATGCCATAAATCTTTTCTTGCTATTCGGGTAAAATTATGGTATAATTTAGTATGGTGATAATAATCTCCTTTTTTGGATATTGATTATTTTATCGATTTAGAAAACTAATGAATGGGGGATATTCAGTGACTACATTTTCTTATGTGGCAACCGATGTCAACGGTAAAAAGCTAAAAGGCAAGGAAATGGCTGAGGATGCCGGCGAGCTTATAGAAAAGCTCAGGCAAAAAGGATTATTCTGTACCAGCTACAAGGATTTACAGGCAGGTAAGGCAAATGATGTTAAATTCAAGTTCAAGACTAAGGATTTATCATTCTTCTGTCGTCAGCTTGCGGCGATGCTTACATCAGGTGTAAGTCTCGTAAAGTCATTACACATTCTGCAGGCACAGACTGAAAACAAAAAGATGAGAGCAGTACTGCTTGACATCTATGAAGAAGTTCAGAAGGGCCGTTCCTTCTCAGAAGCGATTGCAACAAAGCCGGGCGTATTTCCCGGACTGTTCGTCAGCATGGTAGGTGCGGGTGAAGCGTCAGGTAACCTTGACATGATCATGAACCGTGTATCCGAACACTATGCGAAGGATAGTAAGACACAGAACAAGATCAAGGGTGCAATGATTTACCCTATCGTTCTTCTCACCCTCTTAATTGTTATGATGGTAGCGATGTTTACATTCATCATGCCTATGTTCCGTGGACTTATGATGGAGGGTGACGAAATTCCACCTCTGTCAGCTGCAATGTTTGCGATAAGTGACTTCTTCATCAATCAGTGGTATATACTGGTTATCGCCCTTATTGCTATAGTTATTGCGTTCAGAATTATTCTTACTACACCGTCAACAAAGCTGAAATGGGACGAAATGTTGTTAAGACTTCCCAAGGTTGGCGGACTTTTAAGAACCATCTATACAGCACGCTTTGCAAGAACAATGTCAAACCTGTTTGCCAGCGGTCTTCAGATGGTTGACTGTATCGAAAAATCAGTAGGTACACTTGGAAATACATACATTATCAAGTCTTTCGAAGATGTTGTTGAAAACGTAAAACGAGGCGAGGCACTCTCAGTTGCTATTGGTAGAATCAATGTATTTGAGGGTATGTTCGTATCCATCGTTTATGTAGGTGAGGAATCAGGTACACTTGACCAGATTCTTGAAAAGTCATCAGACTATTACGATGATGAGGCAGACTCCGCTATTTCAAGTATGGTATCCCTGCTTGAACCTGTAATGATCATCCTTATGGGTCTTATGGTAGGTTGTATCTTAGCGGGCGTGTTCCCCATCCTCTACGGTGGTATGGAAGGTATGGGTGCAACGTAATTATTTACACGCACACTTCACAAAGAGCATTCACCCGAATACGGGATTTATAAACCAAATTAACAGGAAGGAATTTTTCAGGATATGTTATCTATTGATATTACCAACAGACAAATAAAACTTGTTCGTGGCTCTGCACAGGGCAGCAAGATCAAGATTGACGAAGTAGATTTCCGTGAGATTGAAGCAGGACTTGTTTCAAACGGTTACATCGCAGACGTTCCGCTGGTAGCGGCTGAAATCATTGATATAATCAATACAAGAGGTATCAAGGAAAAGGATACCATCGTATCAATCAGCTCCAGCTCGATTCTTTACAAGGAGCTTATGCTTCCCAAGCCCAAGAAGCTTTCAAACACAGCAGCAATCGAAGCTATGATTGGTAGCAATATGGGTATTTCAAGCGAATACAACATCTCCTACACAATCGTAGGCGAAACAAAGGACGAGAACCAGAATCCTCTTATCAAGGTTCTTGCTACAGCCTGCCCCCAGAGACTTGTTGCAGGTTATTCAAAGCTGTTTACACACATCGGTCTTTCTCTTAAGGCTGTAAATATTTCCAACAACTCAATTTCCCGTCTGATCCAGAACACACCTAAGATGTCAAACTATATGCCCTTATTACTGGTTCAGATTGATAAGGAATTCTTAAACATCAACCTTTATGAAGACAACGTGCTTTCATTCTCACGTTACTTCAAGATTGACGCATCCGACTACAACAACGCACCCGACTATGTAAATCAGGCTGTATATGACAACCTGTTCAGAATGTTCCAGTTCTTCCAGTCCAGAAAGGATATGAAGCCCATCAAGGAAATGATGTTCTACGGTGAGATCCCCGACTTTATCGCTCTCACAAACGCAGTATCATCCTTCAACGTTCCTTGTCACATTCTCAGCACACCTACAAACGTAGCTTCAAGAGCTGACTTTGAATTTACAAAGTTCGCAAACGCTATCGGTGCTCTTTACAAGGTTGATAAAGAACTTGAACACATCAACCTTCTTGATACAACAGCCGCTAAGGAAAGCAAGGGCCTCAACACCTTCTTTATCGGTATGGGTGCGGCAGCTATCCTCAGCGTGGCGGCATTATTCGGTGCTAATATGGTTATCAGTATGATAAACGACGGCATCAAGGCTGACATTGATAAGGTAAACGCTCAGATCAACGACGCTGAATTCCAGGCAAGACTAAACGAGCTTTCAAGAAAGGAAGGCGTACTTGCTAATTTCCAGAGCTACAAGAGTTCTATTGCAAATGCAGAAATTATGTTCAACTATATGCCTAAGGGTACAACAGACGTATATAAGATGATAAGAGAACCCTTTACAGCAAACGAAGCAGGTGTTGAACAGATTACCGACGCAGCTATCAAGGAAAAGCTTGAAGGTATGGAAATTACGGGTAGCGTATCCATAAATGGTTATAACGTAAGCGTATCCTTCGAATGCGAAAGAGAGGATCAGCCTTCTCAGTATGTAAGAGCACTTATTGACCAGGGATATTTCGAGAACATTACTTATACAGGTTATTCAGTTCAGACTGCTACTGAAGACAATAAGAATTCCAATACAAGTGCAGAAGAAAAGAAGACAGTATCATTCAGCCTTACTATGCTGCTCAAGGCAGGTAATGACGTAGACTACAGCGAAGACGAAGTTAACAGTGCACTGAATTCTGACGGTGCTGTAACAGAATCTGCAGCACAGTAAGAAAGAGAGGATAGACAATTATGAAAATCAGTAAACAAGAACAGCTCTTTATTATAATCTTTATAGTTGCTGCAATTATTGGCGTTGGCTTCTTTATATTCGTATTACCTAACTTCAATAATATTGAAGTAAACAATAAGAATCTTACAAGTGCAAAGAACAAGTATGCAGAATTACAGAAAAAGTTAGAACATGAAGCTACCATTGATGCAGAAATTGATGCTGCTTATGCAGAAGGTAAGAATCTTGCCGATTCTTTCTATGATGACCTTACAACTTACGAAGCTGACGAAATTATGCGTCAGTTCATTGCAAGAGGCGAAAACATTACTGTTGACGGTTTAAGTATTTCTCCTTTCTCAACATCAACACTTTCAATCTCAACATTCACTCCTACAGAGGTTACATATCCTCTTAAGGACTTTGCTAATACTGTAGTACAGCAGGAAGAAGAAACTCTCGATATCACAAAGATGTCCAAGAGAGAACGTCTTATGCATCTTAAGCAGATAACAGCCGCTTCACTTGCTGCTTCTGAATCTGTAACAGTAGGTAGCATTACAGTATCATTCTCAGCTCATTCTGATAAGCTTGAAAATCTTCATGCGTTCGTTGATCTTCTTAACGAAGGTGTTTACGACGAAAACATCAAGGATAAGGATGGCAAGCCTCAGAGAAAGGCTACATATATGAGCAGCGTTGCATTCCAGATGAATGAAAACGAAAAGAAGGAAGAAGAGAATCAGACACAGACCCCCGCTGAAAATAATACTTCTGATAAAGATAAGAAGGACCAGGGTTACTCAATGGCGTTCTCCGTTCAGTTCTTCTGCATCAAGCCTGTTGCCAACCCCAATCCTACAGGTGCACAGGCACAGTAATTAAAATTTAAGTGGATAAACCCTGCCGTAATCGGCCAGGGCTTTTCCGCTATAACAGACACTTGCTTCCGATTGACAATATCGGATAATTATTATGAAAGGACGAATGACGATGGCCAAAAGTAATAAAAAACATATCGGCAAAACTTCAACTAAACAAGCATTTCTTCGTCTGAGAAAACGCAAGGGTAGTGTACTGTTCTTAGTTGTTGCCATAATGTCGGTTATGGTCATACTTGCTTCGGCTGTATATTATTCTTTATCTACAGCAAGAAAACAAGTAGAAGTAAGATATGATGGTCAGCAGGCATATCAGAGTGCCATAGCCCTTAATGATATTCTGTCTGAGTATATCAGCGTCAGAACAGAGGATGCGTTTGTTGACGCTATTCTTGGTCTTGAAGAAGGACAGCAGCTCACAACAACCTCAACAGACGGCTCTGATTTTTCAGAGATCGGGGCCGGTCTCGGTAATTATAAGGTAACTATCACAAAACTGGAAGGCGGTAGCACTGACCAGTTACATACTCTCAAGATAGAAACCGAAGTTGACGTAAACGGAGAAAAGAGCGTTATAAGCTCTGTAGGTCAGTTTGAGCTTTCCTCAAGACCTTATACCTTTGACAGATTCTTTACTTCTACAGGTTATGCACCTAATGACGTTGTAATGTCAGGTATGACAATTACATCAACGATGTACCTTGATAATGAATACAGCCAGATCGGTTCAGATCAGTCAGGAAACGCAGGAATCAATATTGAGGCGGAAATTATCTGTGCAGGTACACTTTCTCTTAATAACGCACCTATCAATGCCAATGGCACAGAGACTTTTGATATTACAGTCGGTAACAACCTCATTATGACATACGAAGGCGGTCAGGGCGCGATGAACCTTAACGGCGGTCGTATCCGTGTAGGCGGCAACCTCATTCAGGGAACATCCTTCAACTACAAGAACGATACAGATGTATATGTTGTAGGCGACTTTATCTCAGGACGTCCCAGTGATGACGCAGACAGCAGCATATACGTAAACGGAGACGCTGCTTTTTACGGAAATGAACAGTATAGAGGACACGTTTACGTAAACGGTGACGTTTATCTTGATAAAGATTTAAACTCAGGCAATAAATTTGCCGGCGGCCTTACTGTAGGCGGCAATGTTTACGTAAATACAGAGGCAGGCAATTACAACGGACAGATAGTATCCCTTACAAATGCAGGAGTTCCAAGCGAAAAGATCAAGACGTACAGCGACGTTGCTCTTAGTCTTAAGGTTACAGAAACAACAAACAACGGTACAACAGAAGAAAACCAGTACAACAAGTTAAGAGCCGCAATGGACCAGGCTACAACTTTAGCAGGCGGTGCATCCGCTTACGAATACGTATGGCCCTCTGAAAACTATACCTGCGAAGCTCTTGATAACGTAAAGGCTACAATCAATAATAAGCTTGGCAATCCCGAATATGCAAACTGGGATATGACAAAGTTCTTCAAGAATGAAGACGGCACATATAAATATGAACCTATAAACTTCAACTTTAACGGTACTACAACTCCTCAGGACGTAGACTCAAGATTTGAAGGCACAGGCAGTAATGCAAATCAGATGATTATTTCAGCCGAAAAGTTCGGTAAGTATGTAGTAATGGGTGACACCAGAATTACAAATGGTGACTGGAACGGATACAACATTGTATTTGATACCACAATGCCTGATGGCAATGATATTGATATGTACGTATATCTGCCTGCAAACTGCTATATGGAAAAGAGAGACCCTGTAAATGCATGGGAAACAGTAACCTATACTTATTCAAGTGCGGAAGCTGATAAGGGAAAATTCAACTGTTATCGTTGGAACAATCAACCTGCAGGTGCTTTTGCAGGTTGGTTCTCAGTACTTGTAAAGGGCAAGGGAAGCGTAGTATTTGTAATTGATGACAACGTTACTTATATGGCACAGGAACGTCTCTTTATGGGTCACTACAATCTCCTTAAGGAGATACTTCCAAACTCAATAAAAGCTGATGGTAAGGTAACAGATACCAACACATTTTCTGAGGCAAAGGTATCGGCAATAATGACAGATAAGGCAATCTTCAAGCCTGAAGTAGTTGCAAAATATGATACAACAGGTGGTCTTCACAACAACACCTTCTTTACTGCTATCAATAAAAACAGTGATGTAAACTTTGACGCACAGTACAATACATTCTGTGGCTTCTTATATGCACCTTATATGACATTCGGTGCAGGTAAATCAACAGAAGGTCATTTCGCAATGCTCGGCGGTCTTATTGTATCAGACTACACAATGCCTAATACATCAAGAACATATATGTCAACATTACCCTATGACTATTATGACAGATTTGTTGACGCGTCAATAACAGATCCCGATGAAAAAGAAGAAGCAAGAATGAACTATATGGAAAGTCTTATTTCTGCTTCAGGCGGTAATCTCGGAACACTCGGTTCTTCCACATCAAGAACCTGGAGAAAGTATGGTTATAACTGATGAAAGGAGCGTTAACAATGAAAAAGATACTTAAACGCAATAAGGGCTTTACACTTGTTGAGTGTATTGTTGCTATTGCTATATTCGCACTTATGTCAGCGCTCGTAATGCAGATACTTGCATTATCCATAAGACAGTACAGAAGTAACCATAATGTTGAAAAGGATATGGATAACCAGATTCAGGCTATCGTAGACGCCAACAATCTGCTTGACAGAGAAACAACCGACATCGCCTTTAAATTTGTCAGTGCTTCAGGTGCAACAAACAACTTTACCGTAAACGACGTTGTTGTAAAACAAGATTCGTCAACCGATGTTGGTATGGACAGACTGGAGCTTAACACTTTTGACGCAAGCATCAGCGATGACCCTAACGCAGCTGACAAGGATAAGAATAATGGTGCGGGAATGGTAACCGCTGATATCCATACCTATGGAACAAAGGGAATCACCAGTATTTACATAAGCGATCAGTCAACACCTCCCGCAGAGGAAGGTTCTCCTTACAATATGCATTTTGCTGTTAAGGTAACTGACACAGATTCAATATTAAGCAAAGCTGAAAGTAATGCTTTTAAGATTTCTATACCTACTCAGGCAAGAAACGTTGTTGTAACAGTACCCACTACGATGTCTTATGCAATCCTTGGCGGCGGCTCTATACGTTTCTTTGACAAGAGTATTTCCAGCAAGGAAACAAGCTACGATGGTATTCATATAACCTTTACACTTGATAAGGAAGTTTATGATGCACAGTATAAGAGCTTTGCAAAATACTTTATTGCACCTGATAATGAGACAAACCTGAACGCTAACACATTTACAGACTCGGATACACCCGGTATCTATAATACACCCAACGCAGCCTAAGGAGGACGCCGATGAAGAAATTATTTAGTAAAAAGGCCTTCACCTTAGTCGAGGTTATCGTGGCAACTGCGATAATGGGTTTACTGATAGCAGCGGTAATGGCATTATTCGGCCCGGTAAGAAGTATTGTTTCAGGGCTTGACGAGAATGTATATCTTAATATGACTACAGATAATCTTAGCAATTATGTATACAATTGTCTTAACAGAAGTACTACATATAATGTCGGTGCATATACTTCCGATCAGCTTGTTGCAGCTGAGTCAGAGGACTCGGTTGCAAAGCGTATAGGTGTAATGATCGCCGATATAGATGATCCGAGCTGTGAAGATACCCGTTGCCTTCTTATAAAGGCAAATGAGACTACAGGTTACAGATTATATGATTTAGGTAAGATTGCAACCGTTAGCGATTATTTCACCAAGATCAATAACTACAGCGAATACGCCCTTTTCGGAGAAGAATATTATCAGGGAGCAAATTTCAAGTTTGCATTTACTACATCACCCGCAGGTGCCAACAGCGACCAGAAATGGTGTAAGGTAAGCGTAACTCCTTTTGATATGGACGGAGCATTGATAATTGAAGAAAGAAGTCACATGTTCAAACTGCTCAATATGTCGCTTACAAATGTAGCACCTGTGAGCAGCTCATCTCTTGCAAATACAGAGTATTCAAACGAAACAGAAATAGTTATTATCTATCGTATCAAGGACTTTTCAAAGTAAAAAAATTCACGACTTGAGGAACTTCCTCAAGTCGTGAGATATTGTTTTAAATTTTCCTTTAAAGCAATCCTAAATACCAGCTGATTATTCTTTCACCGAAGATAACGCCAATTGCGATACCAACTGCTAAAGCAGGACCAAAGGCTATTCTCTGCTGGAACTTTGATTTTTCCGTTACGCCATTCTTTACGGTAACACGGAAAACAAATTCTTTGTTTTGTGGTATATCCTTTGCAATTTCAGTAAGCTTTGCTTCAAGCTCCTTGCAATCTTCTTTAAAGCTTTCGGGGTTTGACCATGCTTTTTCTTCGATGATATCAGCGTTTATCTTACAGATACCCTTTTCGTATTCGCCGACAACGATATCGGATACATCAGCGGTCATTCTGTCCTTTACCCATTCGTCAAAAACATTTTTTATCTGCTCGTTCTTTTCTTTATCTCTTTTTGAACCTGAGATTTTGGAGATCAGACCGTAGATAGCTCCAAGAACAATACCGATTATAGCGGAGGGGATTATTTCCCAGCCCATTAAAAATCCTGCGGCAGCCATAAGCTGAACATCACCGCCGCCCATACCGCCAAAGAGTGCGAGTACTGCAAAAGGAATGGCGATGACTAATGCACCTGCGAGGTGTTCTACTAAAGGAAAATCGGGTTCTAAGAAAAGCATCGGTATTCCGAGTACGGCTATTGTGATAGTGCACCAGTAAGGAATTTCTAAATGGTCAATATCAATAAAGCTCAGTACTATGAGTAACGAAAACAGAATAATCGCAATAAGCATAAGCCAGCTTATAGAAAAACGGATATAAGCTGCCAAAAACATTACTCCCGTCAGTGCCTCAACAAAGGTGTAACGAGCAGAAATCTTTGCTTTACAGTTACGGCACTTGCCACCCAAAAAGATCCAGCTGAAGATGGGAACCAAATCATAGGGCTTGATTTTTTCACCGCATGTAAAGCAGTGAGAAGGGCCTTTTATAATCGACATATGTACAGGTGTACGGTAGATAACTACATTTAAAAAGCTGCCGATTACAGCACCCAGTATAAACACCAGAATACACATCACGGTGTCATAGAGAATGATGCCAGTCATGTTGAAAATTCCTTTCAGTTAAATTAAAATAAAAGTAGAAAATAATTGCGGTTACTTACTTAAATGTTATTTTACCACAATTTATATAAATTTTCAAGTAGGCTTAAGAGCCATATATCAATTATCAGGGGGATAAGTTACAAATGAAGAATGTACCTATAGGTCAGATTTTAGTTGAAAACGGATTTCTTCTTCCGGAACAGCTTGAAAATGCTCTTTCCAAACAGAGAGAAATGCAGTCAGAACATCCGGGTATGAAGCTTGGTGACGTACTGTTAGAGCTTGGTTACGTATCAGAAACACAGCTTGCACAGGCACTGTCTATCCGTCTTAAAGTTCCGTTTATCGACCTTACAACAGCTAAGGTAGATATTGAAGCGGTGAAGAAGATTCCTGAAGCTATTGCAAAGAAAAACTGCTGCGTAGCTTTCCAGATGACCGATTCAAGACTTACTGTAGCAACAGACGACCCTATCAACTTCTATATATTTGAAGAGCTGAAGGTTATTTCAGGTATGGAAATCCACGCTATGCTGGCAACCCGTACCGCCATTAACGAAACTATCAATAAGGCTTATTCACAGCAGACTGTTAGTAACGTTATGGATAACCTCAACAAGGAGTATACAGGCGATGAGATGAGCCAGGAGGATATGGAATCCGGCGAGCGTGTTGATAATGCACCTATCGTTAAGCTTGTAAATACAATTGTTGAAACCTCTTACAGAATGCAGGCGTCGGATATTCATATTGAGCCTTTCGCTGACAGAACAAGAATAAGACTCCGTTGCGATGGTGAACTTGTTGAACAGATGAACGTAAAGCCCGCTGTTCATAACTCGCTTATCACCCGTATCAAGATCTTAGGCGGTATGAACATTGCAGAAAAGCGTATCCCTCTTGACGGCCGTTTCGGTATGGTTATTGACGGTACTCAGCAGGACGTGCGTGTATCTACAATTCCTACAGTATATGGCGAAAAGTGCGTTATCCGTCTTCTTGCATCAGACAGTGGTGAAATGAGAAAGGTTACTGAGCTTGGTATGACTGCCCATAACTACGAAATGTTCAAGCAGATCATCCGTTGTCCTCACGGCGTTATGCTGGTTACAGGACCTACAGGTTCAGGTAAATCCACAACACTTTACGCAACACTTGGTGAGCTTTCAAAGCCTAATGTAAACATCGTAACAGTAGAAGACCCCTGCGAAAAGAAGATTGATGGTATCAACCAGGTACAGATCAATGCTAAGGCAGGTATGACCTTCGCGGCGGCTCTTCGTTCAATCCTTCGTCAGGACCCTGACATCATAATGGTCGGAGAAATCCGTGACGGTGAAACAGCCGATATTGCTATCCGTGCCGCTATCACAGGTCACTTGGTATTATCAACACTCCATACAAACGACGCCGCAGGTACGATTATCCGTCTTGTAGATATGGGCGTTGCACCTTACATGGTTGCATCTTCACTCGTAGGCGTTATCGCACAGCGACTTGTAAAATTACTTTGCCCCGATTGTAAGGAAGAAGTAATCCTTACCGAACCTGCCGATCTTAGACTGGTAGGTAAGACAGAACCTGTAAAGGTTTGTAAGGCACACTATGGTGGATGCCGTACTTGTCATAACTCAGGCTATAAGGGTAGAACTGCTATCCATGAAATTATAGTAACATCCAACGATATTAAGGAGCTTATCTCCAAGGGTGCAACGACTGAAGAAATCGGTGCACAGGCTGAAAGAAACGGCACAAAGCTGTTAAGAAGCAACGTTACCGAAATGGTACTTGCAGGTAAGACAACAATGGATGAGCTTGTAAAGGCTACATACACCGTATAATAAAGGAGAATATGAACAGTGGATATTAATAAAATTCTTGACGAAGCCAGAAAACTCGGATGCTCTGACTTACATTTTACAGCAGGACTTCCTCCCGTGGTAAGATTACACGGTAGTATAAAAAAGCTCAGCGGTTATCCCGACTGTACAGAACCCATCATTGTAAATATCATCAACCAGATCACTTCAATGAAGCATAAGGCTTCTATCCAGAAGGGTCTTGACACCGACTTCTCATACGTATCCTCATCAGGACACAGACACAGAGTCAATGTATACAGACAGAGAGGCTATCACGCTATCGCAATGCGTCTTTTACGTAACGATATTCCTACTCTTTCTGACCTTATGCTCCCCGGACTTATGGGTGAATTTGCACTCCGTCCCAGAGGCCTTGTACTTGTAACAGGCCCTACAGGTTCAGGTAAGTCTACAACTCTTGCGGCTATGATCGACCACATCAACCGTAACAAGAACTGTCACATAATCACAGTAGAAGACCCTATAGAATATCTCCACACACATAAGCAGTCAATGGTAAACCAAAGAGAAATCGGTGCAGACGTAGACAGCTTTGCAGGCTCTCTCCGTGCCGCACTCCGTGAAGACCCTGACGTTATCCTCGTCGGAGAAATGCGTGACTTTGAAACTATCAACGCCGCAGTAACCGCCGCAGAAACAGGTCACTTGGTGCTTTCCACACTGCATACAACAGGTGCGGCTGAAACTATCGACCGTATCATCGACGTATATCCTCCTCACTCTCAGGGACAGATCCGTTCACAGCTTGCAAACTCTCTCGTTGCAGTTATTTCACAGACTCTTGTTCCTACTGCTGACGGTAAGGGACGTATCGCAGCTCTCGAACTTATGAGCTGTACAGACGCTGTATCTGCCCTTATTCGTGAAGGTAAGATATTCCAGATTCCTAACGCTATTCAGACATCAAAGGCTGTCGGAATGTTCTCACTCGACCAGGATCTCGCAAGACTTGTTCGTACAGGTAAGATTACAGAGCAGGTTGCTCGTAGCCGTTGCCAGAACCCCGACGACTTAAAGCGTTACATCACAGCATATTAATAGTAAAAATTGTGTTTGGAAAAAATATAGATTTAGTCGGGCAGAGTTATCTGTCCGATTAAATTGTTTAAAGAAGTAAATTAGCGAGGTAAAAATGAGATTTGTAATACAGAGGGTAACAAAAGCCTCCTGCACGGTAGAAGGCAATGTTACAGGTAAAATAGATAAAGGCTTTTTGGTGCTTATCGGCATATCTGCCGATGACACAAAGGAAATTGCCGACAAGATGATAAAAAAGCTCATCGGTATGAGAATTTTCGATGATGAAAACGGCAAGACAAATCTTGCTCTTTCAGATGTGGGCGGAGAATTATTGCTCATTTCCCAGTTTACTTTATATGCCGATTGCAAAAAAGGAAACCGTCCCTCCTTTACAAAGGCGGGCGGACCTGATATGGCAAACGAGCTTTATGAATACATCATTGCAGAATGTGACAAGCAGTATGGTAAAGTGCAAAGAGGCATATTCGGTGCGGATATGAAGATAGAGCTTTTGAATGACGGTCCTTTTACAGTAATTTTAGACAGTGCGGAGATAATGTAAATCTGTTTATCAGCAAAAGGAGCTTTTATGAAGATATTAAAAAAAACTATGGCAGTAATGTTGACAGTGACAATGCTTTTTATCACTGCCTGCCGGGAAAATAATACATCAGAGATATCCTCTGATACTTCATCAGATATAAATTCTTCACAGGAAAATTCCTCTGTCACAGAGGATAGCGAAAGCAGGGAAGAGAGTGCTGATAACAGCTCCGATATCGGTCATCAGATAATAGGCTCACCTCTTGAAAGTCTTATCGAGGATTTTTATTCAAACTACAGCGAGCCTGAAAAGCCAAGAGAACCCACCTTCCACTATGCAAAGGAAAAAGACAAAATAAGCAAAGAAAACGATTATGACGCTATAGTTGCTATCTGTACCGATATGTACTATGAATATGGAAGATTGACAGCAGGTATGGATGCTGTGATGACAGGCTTTACTGATAACGAAAACTTTAAAAGCTATCTTACCTATATGGCACAGCACAGCGATTCTGTGGAATATACTCCCACGCCGTATCTTGACAGTATAGAAATGACTGATTACCCTGAATATAATTGCGTGTTTGTAAAAGGTATAAAGACAAAGCTTGGTGGCGGGGGTTCAAGCGGGGACATAGCTTTCATAGTAACTGTAGAGGATGACAGACTTTATATAGTGGATTGCAGCATCGCTTTTGCAATATATAACGAAGCGTACCGAAACAGCTTTTCCGCCGAGGAAAACCACGATTTCTGGGTAAACTCTGAAAAATACCAGCCGATTTTAGAGGCTATGAAAAATAATCCGTAAAAATATTTGCAGAAACAGGCGACCAATGGTCGCCTTTTTTTATGAGAATTTGGTCGATGAATTTTGGCGGTCACCGACCGCTAAACAATAATTTATCACGCTAATATGCTACCGAATCAGAAAAATTTTCATAAACCTCTTGTAATTTAGCGTGATATAGTGTATACTATCATCATTACGGTGTTTTTTCCGTTATTCTATATTCTTAAAATGAAAGGAACATAAAGTTATGGGAAAAGCTTTAATTATCGGTGCCGGCGGTGTTGCAGGTGTTGTAGTACATAAGTGCTGTCAGAACAGCGAGGTATTTACAGAAATCTGTATTGCATCCCGCACAAAATCCAAGTGTGACGCACTTAAAAGTCAGGTAGAGGCAAAGGGAACAAAGACGGTGGTTACAACCGCACAGGTTGATGCTGATAATGTACCTGAGCTTGTTGCTCTTATCAATAAGGAAAAGCCTGATATCGTAATAAATGTTGCACTTCCCTATCAGGATCTTACAATTATGGACGCTTGTCTTGAAACAAAGACAGACTATGTTGACACAGCAAACTATGAGCATCCTGATACAGCTAAATTTGAATACAAATATCAGTGGGCATACCGTGAAAAGTTTGAAAAAGCAGGCATTACCGCTCTGCTTGGCTCAGGCTTTGACCCCGGTGTTACAGGTGTATTCTGTGCCTATGCCCAGAAGCACTATTTTGATGAAATACACTACATAGATATTCTTGACTGCAACGGGGGTGATCACGGTTATCCATTTGCAACAAATTTCAACCCCGAAATAAATATCAGAGAAGTAAGTGCCAAGGGTAGCTACATTGAAAATGGCGAGTGGGTAGAAACTGAACCAATGGAGATAAAGCGTGTATATGACTTTGAAGAGGTGGGCGAAAAGGATATGTACCTTTTACACCATGAGGAGCTGGAATCTCTTGCACTTAATATAAACGGTATAAAGAGAATACGCTTCTTTATGACCTTTGGCCAGAGCTACTTAACACACTTAAAATGTCTTGAAAATGTGGGTATGACTTCAATCAAGCCAATTATGTATGAGGGTAAGGAGATCGTTCCCCTTCAGTTCTTAAAGGCTGTTTTACCTGACCCTGCTTCTTTAGGTCCGAGAACAGTCGGCAAGACAAATATCGGTTGTATCTGTCAGGGTGTCAAGGACGGAAAGCCTGTTAATTACAAGGTATTCAATGTCTGCGACCATCAGGAGTGCTACAAGGAGGTAGGCTCACAGGCTATAAGCTACACCACAGGCGTCCCTGCCATGATCGGTGCAATGATGGTTATGACAGGCAAGTGGAAGAAGCCCGGTGTTTATAACATTGAGGAATTTGATCCTGATCCTTTTATGGAGGCTCTTAACAAGTGGGGTCTTCCCTGGAGAGAGGATTTTGATCCTGCTTTAGTTGACTGATAATAAAAATACCCGTGGGTAGATGACGATAAATTTCGTCTGATACTCACGGTTTTTTATTGGTTTTTCAAATTGAAATTTGACGCTCCGCTGGGGTTATTGTAGCCCCAAACAGTCCGAAGGACTGTGACGCCCTTTAGGGCAATAAACCACCTATTTATATCGTCGTTTGTGGGTAATCTACCGCCTTGTTTTAATTATAACCTTAATGTAGTGGGCGACCTCCTGGACGCCCCGCCGCCGAAGGCGGAATTGGGTG
This sequence comes from Ruminiclostridium sp., assembly GCA_045533495.1. GTDB lineage: Bacteria > Bacillota > Clostridia > Oscillospirales > Ruminococcaceae > Ruminiclostridium_E. The sequence goes on from JAZSHW010000073.1 coordinate 17,987, forward strand.
CGGCGGCTCGCCGCCAAACAACAATTTATCGTGCACCCATTATGCAACTCCGCCGTACCACAAACTATTGCGTACCTCGATTATATTTAAAGGCGGAACCGTCAGCGGTCACCGACCGCCAAACAACAATTTATCTGTCAAATAAAAACATTTAAAATGCTTTTTGATTTTTTCTATTCATCTGCTTATAATAATTCTGAAAGGAGATTTTACTATGAACAAGAAAAATCAGAACGAATATAAAAAACAATCGGAGCTTATGAAAAAGGATGTACCGCAGAATAAGGAAGAACAGTCACAGATGGAGGACATCATCCTTAATAATTTCTGCCGTGCTCAAAGCGACACCGATTATACTGGGCTTGTTCCGAATGACAGCGAAGCCGATACGGAAGAAGCATATCACAAATTATATCCTAAGGCAACACCTATAATAAATGAAGATGACAGCACCTATGGAGCAAAAGAAACGCATTCAGGAGTATAGCTTCTGATGTTACAAAAGAAAAACGGGCTACTTGTAGCCCGTTTTTATATTACACCTTTTCACCTCTGAATCTGCCTACTATCTTGCAGTTCTTGTCAATAGTGGCTTCAAAACGTAACGTGCAGGCGTCATAATGTTCACTATCACCTTCGCCTACAACCTCATAGAAGAAGGCAAGTGCTGTGCCGCCTTCCATTCTTCTTACCGCACACTTACATACACCGCTTGCAATAGCGTGCTTTATGTAAGGAATATCACGGTCGAAGGAGCAGAAGTTATCTTCTGCAACAGGAATATTAACATCGCCGTCTTCACACTTGTTGGCCCTTAGCATCTGCTCCAGGGGAGAAACATTCTTGCTGCCGAAATCTGCAAAGGGTGCTTTTTTGGCAATTTCACCCTTTCTTGCAGGCTTGCCGTTAATCTTCCAGCAGGGTCGAACTACAACTGCAGTTTCACCGATATTGAAATCATTGTTCATATGCTCGCTCTGAGCAGAATAGAATTCGAGAGTCTCACGGTCTATTACAACTTCCTTGACGTTATCTCTTACAACTCCTACAAGCTGGAGCATTGATAAAAGCTCGTCTGCTTTTTCCATGTGCTTTTCATCTGTCCATATCTCATAATTATTGAAGTTGTTGCGCCAGTAGCTCTTTATCGGAGGATCTCCTAAAAGGGACTGAATACGCATTTCCCAGTCAAATATGATACCGCTTTTTACTCTTACCTTGTTTTCCTTGATAGCGTTAAGAGGTTCTAAAAGCTGAGCGAAAAGCTCTATATTATCAGCAATATCCTGAGCGATTGCCCGTCTTGTATCGGAGGTCTTTATTTTCTCCTGTTCCTTTTCTATCTTCTCATCCTTGTAATTATCAAAGTCATCTTCATCAGCATTACCCGTGTCAAACATTGAGAATACTTCGCTGGGATTCGGCATAGCAGGTTCAGGCTTTGTATCGTTTTCTGCAAGCAGATCACCAAACAGATCTTCCATTGATACTTCATCATCAGATACTGTAGTGTTAAGCTCGTCTTCTTCGGGATTATCAAAGAAATCCATTGTACGTTTGGGTGTGTCGGGTGCTACCGCGATATCTGTAAGCAGATCACCGAAATCTGCGTTGATCATTGCTACCTTCATAGCATCCATATTAACGGGTGAGTGTTCAGGCTCATCTTCAATATCAGGAAGTGCTATTCCTATCTCTTCCATAACAGGAGCGGGTGCGGGTGTTTCCGCAATTTTCTCTGCTACAGGCTCTTCAGCAACTTCTTCTGCTACAGGAGTTTCAGCAACTTCTTCTACTATAGGAGCTTCAGCAACTTTTTCTACTACAGGAGCTTCAGCAACTTTCTCTGATACAGGCCCTTCAGCAACTTCTTCAATTACAGGAGCTACAGCAACTTCTTCTACTACAGGAGTTTCAGCAACTTCTTCTACTACAGGAGCTTCAGCAACTTCTTCAATTACAGGAGCTACAGCAACTTCTTCTACTATAGGAGCTTCAGCAACTTTCTCTGATACAGGTTCTTCTGTAACTTCTTCAATTACAGGAGCTATAGCAACTTCCTCTGCTACAGGTTCTTCTGTAACTTCTTCAATTACAGGAGCTTCTGCAACTTCTTCTGCAGGTTCTTCTGTGACTTCTTCTACAGCAGGAGATTCGGCGATTTCTTCAGCGGATGTAAAGAAGAAGACTTCGTTTTCTTGCTTTGCAGGTTCTTCATATAATGTTTGCTCTATTTCTTCTGCAAAACCACCAAGAATTTCGTCATCGTCTTCTGTTACGGGAGCCTCTACAATTTTTTCTACTACCGGTGTTTTAGCGATTTCTTCTATTATAGTAGATTCTAAACTCGAGAGAGATTCAATAATTTCTTCCGCAACAGGAGCTTCATTGCTTGTGAGAGATTCAATTACTTCTTCGGTTTCCGCAACTTCCTCTATTACAGGTTCTTCAGCAACCTCTTCTACTACAGGAGCTTCTGCAACCTCTTCCGCTAGAGGTTCTTCTGCGACCTCTTCTACTACAGGAGCTTCTGCAACCTCTTCCGCTACAGGTTCTTCAGCAACTTCTTCAACCACAGGAGCTTCAGCAACTTCTTCTGCTACAGGAGTTTCAGCAACTTCTTCAACCACAGGAGCTTCAGCAACTTCTTCAACCACAGGAGCTTCAGCAACCTCTTCTACTACAGGG
>JAZSHW010000099.1:0-5026 GCA_045533495.1 Ruminiclostridium sp.
CTTATTCAGTCAAAAACGTCAACTGCCATCGTCGGCGTACAAACGGCAAGGATGCCGTAAAGTGAACACACAAAGTGCGTCAGGACGACGCACAGCAAAGTGTTCGCATAAGGTACGGTCGAGGGATGGGTGACGAAGTAAGCAAAATGCTTTAGGGGAGCCGTTTGCGGCTCGCCTAAACTTTTGTACTGAAAAATTTTTGCTCATAAATCCTATACATAAAAATTGCATTTTTGTGGTGCGTGAGTTTGCCTTCGGTCTGAAGCGGATATATCTTGTGATATAACCGCTTTTTTCTTTACCCTTCAGGATATAACGACCTAAACAGTACGGTAAATTGTTGTTTGCGGTCGGTGACCGCTGACGGTTCCGCCTACGGCGGTTTATGTTGGTGCAAATTTATTCGGGCGACTAAGTAGTCGTTGGTCTAAAGACCGGGACTGTTTCGTAAGAAACAGTCGCCCGCATACAGTCAACCGCCGTAGGCGGAAATGCCCGCGGCGGCTCGCCGCCAAACAACAATTTATATATGTGGGCGATTTATTAATTTTTACAGCACCTTTTATCTGTCTTTTAAACCTCAAATTATGACAGAAAATTCCCTATTTTTACAGCGAATTAGTAAATTTGCACAAAAACAGTTCTTTGATTTCTACACCTATAATTTATTTTTCACTAAAAAACTATTGTAATTTTTTTGATTTTCGAGTATAATTTAAACATCCCATAAATCGCTTATGAAAGGACGATGAATAATTATGAAAACTTATAAGTGCAAAAACATCCGAAACATCGCTTTGCTTGGTCATGGTGGCAGCGGTAAGACTTCTGTAGTAGAAGGTCTGCTTTACAAGTGCGGCGAGATCGAAAGAATGGGAAAGGTATCTGATGGTAGCTCAGTATGTGACTACGATCCTGAAGAAATTAAAAGAAAGGTTTCACTCGGTACATCCCTTGCATATTGTCAGTGGAAGGATGTAAAGATCAATATATTAGATACACCCGGCCAGTTTGACTTTGCGGCAGGTATGTACGAGGGTCTCAGTGCGGCAGAAAGTGCAGTTATCACACTTCCTGCAAAGGATGGCGTACAGGTAGGTACGATCAAGGCTTACAGAGAAGCTGTAAAGCGTGGCAAGGCTACAATGTTTGTTGTAACGAGAATGGAAGAAGAAAACTCCAACTTCTACAAGTGCCTTGAAGAATTAAAGACAGAATTCGGTCCCTCTATCTGTCCTATCGTTGTTCCCTTTGACAAATACGGAACAGTAGAAAGCTACATCAACCTTCTTGAAATGAAGGCTTATACATATCAGAACGGTGTTCCCACAGAGGTAGAAATGCCTGCGTCAGAAAATCGTCTTAAGGGTCTTCGTGCCGCAATGGCAGAAGCAGTTGCTGAAACTGATGAAGAGCTTATGATGCGTTTCTTTGAAAACGAAGGCGAAGACTTTACTGAAGCCGAACTTGTAAAGGGTCTTCACGATGGTATAGATAAGGGCTATATCACTCCTGTTGTCTGCTGCTCAGGCGATACTCTCGCAGGCGTTGATATGATGCTCAACACTATCGTTTATATGCTTCCCAGCCCTGACGAAAGAGGCGGCGAGCTTTTAGCAAACGGTGAAAAGATAGCTTATGACGAAACAAAGCCCCTCGCAGTAAAGGTGTTCAAGACTGTAGCCGATCCCTTCGTTGGTAAGATGAGCTATGTAAAGGTAGTAAACGGCACACTTGCAGCCGGTGCTAATGTATACAATCAGGCAAACGGCGAAACAGAAAGACTTGGTAAGCTCCTTGCATTACAGGGTAAGAAATCTGAAGAAATGATTGAAGCTTATGCGGGTGATATCATCGCAGTTACAAAGCTTAATGCAAACACAGGCGATACACTTACAGCATCAGGTCTTGGCGTAGAATTCGCAAGAGAAGCTTTCCCCGAAGCTTGCTACTACAAGGCAGTTTCAGCTAAGAACAAGAACGATGAAGGCAAGATCAGTAACGCAATCAAGCGTATGATTGAAGAAGATCTCACCTTATCATACATCCATAACCACGAAACACATCAGCGTATCTTAGGCGGTCTTGGCGAACAGCATCTTGATGCGGTTATCTCCAAGATGAAGGCTAAGTTCGGCGTAGAAGTTGATGTTTCTGAGCCTGTTATTGCTTATCGTGAATCTATCCGTAAAAAGGTTACAGCGGAAGGTAAGCATAAGAAGCAGTCAGGCGGTCACGGCCAGTACGGTCACGTTAAGATCGAATTTGAGCCTTGCGAAAGTGATACTCTCATATTCGAAGAAAGAGTATTCGGCGGCAGCGTTCCCAAGAACTTCTTCCCCGCTGTTGAAAAGGGACTTCAGGAAAGTATGGCTCACGGCGTTCTCGCAGGTTATCCCGTTGTAAACTTAAAGGCTACTCTCTTTGATGGTTCTTACCACGATGTAGACAGCTCCGAGCAGGCGTTCAAGATGGCGGCTCACTTAGCTTACAAGCAGGGACTTCCCAATGCTTCCCCCTGTCTGCTCGAACCTATCTGTCACGTTAATATCATGCTTGATGATGCAAGTACAGGTGACGTTATGACAGTAGTAAACAAGCGTAGAGGTACAGTGCTTGGCATGAACCCCTCTGAAACAGAAAAGGGTATGACAGTACTCGAAGCTACAATGCCTCAGTCCGAAATCACAGACCTTGCTACAGTTATCCGTCAGATAACAAGAGGTATGGGTTACTTTACATCTGAGTTTGAACGTTACGACCAGTTACCTCAGGCGCTTGAAGCTGACGTAATTGCAAACGCTCCCAAATTCAGCGAGTACGAAGGCTGATATACTATATATAAATATAAACAGGTGATAATGAAACGGCATCGGAAATCCGATGCCGTCAGACTGAAGACAAACTCACGCACCGCAAAAATACGGAAGATTTGTAATAAATTTCTGAAAAATAACGAATAGTGGTATAAAAGTTTAGGGGAGCCGAAAACGGCTCCCCTAAAGCATTTTTGCTTACTTTGTCAACAGCCATCTACCGTACCATCGTACGCCGACGGTGGCTGTTTCCTCGTCTGCGTGCGTTTTTCTTCGTCTGCCAGCGTGTAGACAAAGACTTTGTCTACACGCTGACGGCATCGGAAATCCGATGCCGTTTTTTGTACGTCGTTTTTTAGTTCTTTATTATACTAAATCCTTTTACAAAGCCGTATCTTTCAATTTTCCCCCCTTATGTTTCAGGGAAATTTATTATGCATTTTTGCTACTGCATCTGATAAACAGACAAAATGGTTTGGTTATTATGCGAATAGAAAATCAACTTTCAAATTCGGAGTTTCGCCCAAAATTATTTACATAAACTGTAAAAAGCTTACAAAAATTAACTTATTACAAAAAGGTTACAAAACGGTAACAAAAATAATTTGTGCATTTTCTACAAAAAACGGCTATGATTTTTATTTGACATTTCCAAAAAACCTTAATATAATGTTTAAGACCTTCAGGAGAAGGCAAAAATGGAAGTGAAAAATCGTAGAATTTCAAAGGAAGAAAAGCAAGTCAGAAAAGAATGACGGAAAGAAAGGTTTTATTATGATTACCAGGATTAAAAATTCCAGACTGACAATAATGGCTACAAAAAATACAGTTTTAAAGTTAGCACTCATATTTGCAAGTGTATTTGCTGTGTTTACAATGACAGGTCTTCTTTATTTCAGAAACGATGTAAGAATAATCGACGGAGATAAGGAAAGAATAGTTTACACTATCAGCGAAGATCCTTACACAATCCTTAGAGAAAACCACGTCAGCATGGGTGCTTATGACAAGGTACAGTTCGACGGATTTGGCGAAAGAGGTGAAACTGCTGACCTTATAATCAAGCGTGCCTTTGCAGTAGAAGTTATGTCAGATGGAGAAAAGATAGCTGATGTGTATACAGTAGACAGTACTGTAGAAACATTACTTAAGGATTTCGGTATAGAAATCAGCGAATATGATCTTGTTGTACCTGCCCGCAATGAAGTAGTAAAGCAGGGTGAAGCTATTGAGATCACAAGAGCTTATGATGTTAATATCACAGCCGACGGCAAGGTTATAACAGTCGGTTGCTACAACAACACGGTAGCAGAGCTTTTAGAAAGAGCAGATATCACCATTGATAAGGATGATATGGTTTCTGAAGAGCTTACAAAGGTTATAACGGAAAGCTGCGACATAAAGGTTTCAAGGGTTGAGATTATCGAAGAATATGAAGATAAGGTAATTCCTTACCAGACAACAAAGATCACAAGCAATATTCTTGTTATCGGAGAGAGTGAAGTTCGTACAGAGGGTGTCAACGGTAAGACGAGAACAATAACAACAACGACTTACATCGACGGTGTAAAGACAGATGTAAAGAAGGAAACCAAGGTATTAGTGAAGAAGGTTGACGAGGTTATTGCTGAAGGTGCTTCTGTAGCTGAGCCTTATTGCAAGATAGACGATCCTTCTATCATTTTAAAGAATGGCAGACCCGTAAACTATAAGTATATCGTTTCGGGCAAGGCTACAGCCTATACAGCTCCTATGGGTGCATATACAGCGAGCGGCAGACTTGCCGAGATTGGCACTTGTGCAGTAAACCCCAATGTTATCCCCTATGGCTCAAAGCTTTATATCGTAGGTCAGAATAACAATATCTGCTATGGTTATGCCATTGCGGCTGATACAGGTGACGGCATGATGGATGGAAGTATCCCTGTCGATCTGTATATGGGTAACAGCGAAGATCACTACTACGATTCCTGCGAATGGGGTCTGCAGTATGTAGATATTTACGTTATCGAAGTCGGCGACAATAAATATGTCGGATAATTGAATAATATGAAACAAGCGACCGATGGTCGCTTGTTTTTTTGATGGTGGCACACCGCCATCAAATTGTTGTTTGGCGGCTCGCCGCCGCGGGCATTTCCGCCTTCGGCGGTTTATGTTGGTGCAAATTTATTCGGGCGACTAAGTAGTCGTTGGTCTAAAGACCGCGA
>JAZSHW010000048.1:0-11571 GCA_045533495.1 Ruminiclostridium sp.
CGGGGAGAACGTCATCTGTGATGAGGTCTTCACGAACGATAGCGATAACAACACCTGCAGGGCCGATGTTCTTCTGAACGCCGCCGTAGATAACTGCGTACTTGGATACGTCTACGGGTTCGGATAAGAAGCAGGAAGAAACGTCAGATACTAAGTCCTTGCCCTTTGTGTTGGGGAGCTCCCAGAACTTTGTTCCATAGATTGTATTGTTTTCGCAGATGTAAACATAGTCTGCATCTTCGGGAATGTCGAGGTCTGAACAGTCGGGGATATAGGAGAAGGTTGTGTCTGCAGAAGAAGCAACTGCAACAGCTTCGCCGTACATCTTAGCTTCCTGGTAAGCCTTCTTTGCCCACTGACCTGTGATTATGTAAGCAGCCTTCTTATTCTTCATAAGGTTCATAGGAACTGCTGCGAACTGCTGAGAAGCACCACCCTGAAGGAAAAGTACCTTGTAGTTGTCGGGGATGTTCATAAGATCACGAAGATCCTTTTCAGCGTCTTTGATGATTTCATCGTATGCCTTTGAACGGTGTGACATTTCCATTACGGACATGCCTGTGCCCTTATAATCGAGCATTTCGTCTGCGGCCTCTTTAAGTACCTCTTCGGGAAGTACGGCAGGGCCTGCACTAAAGTTGTAAACTCTCATTGCTTAAAGCCTCCATTTTTATTGACGGTTTCCCGCTTATTTCCGATTTTTTCAATCGGTGATTTACTTTCATACCGCAATCAGCTAAAGCGTAATTGCGTACTTATTTTATTATACTCCTATTTTTCACAGATGTCAATTATTTTTATAAGGATTTTGGAGATTTTCTGACATTTTTTTAACAGTCTTTGCACCAAAAAGGAAAATCCGTAAAAGCGATCTCACCTTTACGGATTTTTCATTACATTCTGTCTTTAAACCAGGCTATTGTGAATACTGTAGGTGAATTCCAGTAGATAGTGACCTCGTTCAGAGAATAACAGCCCATATCATCGACAAAGCTCTTCATCGGTTTTGTTCCGGGAGCTATCAGTATTCTGGCATCCTCATCACCGGGGAAGCGGTTCGGGCCGCCGCTTACAAAGCCGGGCATACATTTGTCTATACCATCAGCAAAAGCAGGTCTTAAATGCAGCTCGTTTACTGAAAATTCTCCGCTGTCGGAAACGTAGCTGTAGCCTAAAGCGTTCAGTCCGAATAAATAATGGAGCTGTCTTGCGGCATACTTTTTATAGATGTCGGTACCATTAAGGCGATCTGTGATGATGAACACCATAGCATTTTTCATCACGTTCATATTACTGCCCCAGCAATACTGACCTTCATACATTGAAACGCCATATCCACAAGAGTCGGAAAGCTCCTTTAAGAGTTTTGCCTTCAGAGAGAAGGAGTTCTTTATTATCTCCTGAAGCTCTTTGTTTTTTTCCTTGCCGCAAAGCATATATGCAAGAGAGCCAAAGCCTCCGACACTGCCGTATCCAAGCTCGCATAAAGGAGTAGCTTCGGAAAATCTGAGTATCATATCGTGGTATTTCTTTTCTCCTGTAAGAGCATAAAGCTCACAGTTGGCCCAGAAACGGTTGTCGATATCGCCACCCTCACCGTAAGAACCTGTATTATTGCCCTCAGGATTTTTAAAGCCGATGAACCAGGGGTTATCCATAAGCCATTGATAGCTTTTCAGCGACGCATTGTAAAGTGTGTCGGCAAATTGCTCGTCATAGGGCTTGTAAACTCTTGACGCTAAAGCACATATTGCCACAAAGTCAGCGGTCGCCATTGAAGAAACATCGAAAAGGAACAGCTCATCCTTATCATCCTCTGGCATTATAAAGGGAGCGTGGAGCTTTGTGGTGCATTTATGCCATACGCCGCCGTCCTCTCGCTGCATCTTTAAGAACCATAAAAGCTCGTACTTACATTCATTGAGGATATCGGGCATACCGTTGCCGCTTTCAGGTATATTCAGGTTCTGATTTTTGTAGGCATTCGGGAACATAATAAAGGAGTAAAGGAGATGTGCTACAGCACAAGCTCCCGCAGTGACATATCTGCCATAGTCACCCGCATCGTGCCAGCCGCCGCTGACATCCTTCTTATATGTGCGGTCAGACCAGGCGGTAGCGATAGATGTATGACAGTGGGGATGGATATATTCTCCTGCATGCTCCTTTTTTAGCTCACAACCGCAACGAAGATAATAGAATGCCTTCGTTGTATCATCAAAGGCTTTATCGTAAATGTTATCACCGATAGTAAAGCTGAGGGACTTTTTGTCACCGCATTTAACTATGTATTCGCCCTTGCTGCAAAAATCGGAAAAATCTGCAATATAGGTGTCATCGCCTGAATTTTCATCATAGCCGAAATGCTTTACTTCTCCTTTGTAAACTTCACTTCCGTTTTTGTCACAGATAGTAAAGCTGTCGCAGGGAAAGGGCATAACCGCTCTTTTTTCTTCGTTTTCTTTATATCCCAGCTGATTTATAAAAATATCGGCGGGGTAGGTTCTTATTTCGGGTCTTGCTCTGTCGAAGTATGTATTATCCATCTTTATTGTACCTTTCGTGAATTAAAGGAAAATGTGTTGTGTCTATTATCGCATATTATTGTAATAAAATCAAGGTATAAAGCTATTTTATAATTTTAAAAAATAGTAAAAATATATTTTAGATATAAAGTGTGACGGTAAATCTGAGGTAAATTTACACCTGATATATGCCGTTGTCACTTGACCTTAAAGGTGTTCTGTGGTATTATATATAGTAGACTTGCAGTATAAATAACAATCAGAACAAAAAGACAAAGAGGTAATTTTCAAATGGGAATTGAAATAACGGCAATAATTATTGTTGTACTTATTGCTTGCTCGGCATTTTTTTCTGCGAGCGAAACAGCACTTACAAGTGCAAACCGTATAAGACTTAAAAGCAAGGCGGAAAACGGCTCAAAGGGTGCTAAAATGGCACTTAAGCTTTTAGATAAATATGATAAGGTAATAACCACAATTCTTATAGGTAATAATATAGTAAATATTGCGGCCTCATCTCTTGCCACGGTATTTTTTACCACACTTGCAGGGGCGGATAACGGTCCTTTGCTCGCAACGGTCGTACTTACTGTTGTTGTGCTTATCTTCGGTGAGGTAATGCCCAAAAGTATTGCCAAGGATCATTCTGAAGGCCTTACAATCGGTACAAGCGGTATAATCACCTTTCTGACCTTTATCTTTACTCCTCTGTCCCTTTTCTTCACAGGACTTAAAAAATTAGTTTCTCTTATCTTTGGTAAGGGCGGTAAAGAGGTTACCGTTACAGAACAGGAATTACTTGCTATCATTGACGAAATCGAGGACGAGGGCGTACTTGAAGAGCAGGAGCGTGAGCTTGTAAAGAGTGCTCTCGTATTTGACGAAACAATGGTGGATGAAATTATAACTCACCGTGTGGATATTACAGCGGTGGATATAAACGAAGACTATGAAACAGTAAAAGAGATTTTCATCAGCGAGGAATATTCCCGTCTGCCGGTTTACGAAGGCTCTGTTGATAAGATTGTCGGCTTTATCAGTCAGAAGGATTTCTTCAAGCGTTATCTTACCCGCAAGGACGGGGAAAATATCATACTGCGTGATATAGTCCAGGATATACTCTTTGTACCTCACCTTATGAAGATATCCGAAATAATGAAACAGATGCAGAAGGATAAGATACACATGGCGGTTGTACTTGACCAGTACGGCGGTACACTCGGTATTGTTACCTTAGAGGATATTTTAGAACAGCTTGTCGGTGATATCTGGGATGAAAATGATGAGATAGTTTCTCCCGTTACCTTTATTTCAGATACGGTATTCCATGTAAACGGCGATGTTTCATTAAATGATTTCCGTCGCTACTGGCATAACAGAACAGGCGAAAACCCCTCTGTCGACAGCAACGCAAAGACTGTAGGCGGCTGGATACTTGAACTTTTCGGCAAGATCCCCGAAACAGAGGAATCTGTAAAGACGAAGGATTTTGATATCACCGTACTTAAGGTAAGCGACCGCAGAATTGTAAAAATAAGCTTTCAGGTTATAGAAAAAGACGAAGAATAAATGAAGGTATTTTTTATTGTATGTGCCGTACTTGGCACAATTGGTATCATAGGACTTCTTGTGATGCTGACTTGCTTTCGTGTAAGGGTCAATTTGGGCTTTACACTGCCAAAGGGTAGGACTATTCCCTTTGAAAAATTCATACCTCAGTCGATATATGGCTTTATGGTATTTATGGCAGTTGACGGTTATGTAGGACTGCTATTACTTCCGCTTGATCTGCCGTGGTTTTTCCTTGTGCCTGTATTACTTATGAGCGGTATGATAGTGAATTTTATCGGCTCTTATCTGTTTTTACCCGCCTTTAAGGATTTCTGGGGCGGTAAAAGACCTACTCCCGATCTTTTAGAAGGCAGTGACGCTGTGGCTATGGAAAATATCAGCGGAGAGGGATACGGCAGAGTAAGGGTAAGGTATCTTGAAAGAGTCTACACCTTTGACTGCATATCGGTATATCATACCGATATATTGAAGGGTGAAACTGTCACGATAGTAACCGGAGAAGGTGAACTTTTATTCGTGCAGAAGCTGAGTGAAATATACGAAATATTAAAGGAAGAGAACATCTGATATGTTTAAAAAAGTAATAACCACCACCGCAGATGACTATCGTGAGATAGTACGTTTTACAAATTTCAGACGAAAAAAAGCAACAGTACCTGTGATGATAATAGCTGCCGTTCTTGCGGTAACATCCCTTGTTCTTGGTGTTATCGGCATAATACCGATTATTGTCGGTATTATAGCAGCAGTAGTTTTTGCAGGTGTGGTACTTTATTTTCCGATAAGCACAGCAACCACTATCAGGAATGGCATAAAAAACGGCAAGGTTTCTATAAATGCAAAGCGTACCTTTGAGTATGACACTGCCAATTTAAAAATATACGGCGGCAGAACCGAAACTGACATAAATGCTTTGTGGCATACAATTTTTGCTATATATGAAACCGAACGCAGTTTCCTTATCTACATAACCTTTGAAAAGGCATTCTGCCTTTGTAAAGACCAGCTTGACGGAAACGAAGTATATAAGCTTCGCAACTATTTTATGAAAAAGCTTCAGGAAAGATATTACATCATGTTTAAACGATGAAAGGAGATTTTACTATGTTAAGAAAACTTAAAAAACAGGTGTTTGAGGCAAATCTGCTTTTGCCTAAATACAAACTTATTACTTTTACCTGGGGGAATGTTTCGGGTATTGACAGAGAAAGAGGTCTTGTGGTAATCAAGCCATCGGGTGTGGAATATGATACTATGACCGCCGATGATATGGTTGTAGTCACCCTTGACGGTAAGCAGGTAGAAGGCGATTTAAAGCCCTCCTCCGATACTCCTACCCATCTTGAACTGTACAAGGCGTTTAAAAATATTGGTGGTATAGTTCACACTCATTCTACCTGGAGCACAGCCTTTGCCCAGAGCGGAAGAGATATCCCTGCCTTAGGCACAACTCATGGAGATTATTTCTATGGAGCTATTCCTTGTACCGCTCCTATGACAAAGGAAGCCATAAACGGCGAATACGAAAAGGAGACAGGTACCATTATAATAGACACCTTCAACAGCCGTAATATCGACCCCGATAGCGTACCTGCGGTAAATGTAATGAGCCATGGTCCGTTCACATGGGGTAAAGACCCTTATGAGGCGGTACACAATGCGGTGGTATTAGAGAATGTGGCAAAAATGGCAATGCTTGATCTGCTTTTGAATAAGGATCAGCCCTCAATGCAGCAGGAGCTTCTGGATAAGCATTATTTAAGAAAGCACGGCAAAAACGCCTATTACGGACAAAACTAAAACAGCAAAGCCCTTGAAGGTAAACTGCTTCAAGGGCTGTTATTATATTTACTGTAAATATCACGGCTTACTACAATGCCGTTTTTGAGGGTATATTCCTTTTGCAGATAGTCATAATATGCACCGGGGCTTATTATTCCTGCGGTGTTTATTATATCCGTTCCTGCTTTTGATAAAATATAGTCTGTCAGCAGTACGCAGTTGGTGCTCATAACACAGTAGGTCTTCCATTTTCCGCTGCGGAATTTATAGAACCTTGCCTTTGTGCCGTCCCACAATCTGCTGCAATAATCCTGATAATCTTTAAGTGTTACGTTTTTCCCTTCGTAAACATCCTTTTCATAGGGTGAACGCCAACGGAAAGTAGTTTTCTTTATCCTTGCAATTTCTTTTCTTACTCTTCTTATCTGTTTATCGGTAAGGAGCAGACCGAAATCTATTATCATCTGCTTATCGCCTTTGATGCTGTAATCTATATAGCTCTTCAAATCAGAAATAAACATAACCCCATCACCAATAGCACCGAAAAATCTTTCTGAGGTTACATCGTAATTTCCGTAGGACATTACCTTATCTTTATATGCGATATCGCAATGTCCCACCATACCCACTCCGTCAAGGGATACGTGTATCAGTACGTGGATGTTTGCACGCTTGTTGTCATCAAAGGATTTTTCCTCCTCCAAAAGAGCCTTTATATCAATTTCTCTTGAATCGAGCCTGCGGCTGTACTCCCTTAACACCTTGAGAGGAGCAAAGGTGGATATTGCGAGGGGAATGGAAAAGCGTAATCTTCTTCTTAAAATATTTTTTGCCTTTCCCGGAAGGACTTCTCTTGCAAAATCCTTAAGCTCTGTAACTCCGTACAGAATACAGTATACTCCTGCAACTGCGGTCAGCCAGTCGGTAGTCTGAAAAGCTCCGATAAACATAAGCACCGCAAATACAACAAAGAACAGGAAGGCGGTAAAATCCGCAGGAAAATCTTCCGTTCCGTTCTTTACCGAATGAATAAAGTCGATAAGCTTTACAGTACCGTTTAAAAGCAGATAAAGCGCAAAGGTAACAGTCAGCAGAGCAAGACTTATAAATGGGGCAAAGAAAACAAACGCTCCTATAAAGGCATTGCCGATACAGTTCAAAAGCTTTATCTTGCTTTTTTGCATTATGCCTTTTATCAGTCTGTGCAGACCGTTTAAAAATATAAATATACCGCCTGCTCTTGCTAAAGGTACGATAAGCACATCGCCGTTTATAAGCAGGAATACACCTGCTGTTATCATAGCACAGCCGTATATGAAAAGCCATATTGCATTAATTCGTTCTTTTTTCATAAATTACCTGCCATATATTTCAGACTTGACAAATTTATAAAATGTGTTAAAATAATAAAGCAACTTTATTGTGCGGTCGCGGGGGTTTTACCCGTGAGGAAAGTCCGAGCATCACAGAGCAGGATAGCTGTTAACGGCAGCCGAAGGCGACTTCAGGGCAAGTGCAACAGAAATATACCGCACTGTTTTTCAGTGTAAGGGTGGAAAGGCGAGGTAAGAGCTCACCGTAGAGCGGGAGACCGTTTCTATCTGTAAACCCTATCCGGTGCAACACCGATTGGTTCCGTGGCAAAACCGTCTGCTCGGCGGTCACGGATTAAGGTGGCTTGATTTTTTCGGCGACGAAAAAAGTAGATAGATGATCGCACACGACAGAACTCGGCTTATAGATAAAGTTGCTTTTCTGATTATAAAGCACCACAATCTTAAATTATGATTGTGGTGCTGTTTTTTATTCTTTTATCAATTTTCTTGCATCAGATGCAAGGTATAAAGAGCCTGTTACCATAACGTATCCGCTCTTTCCGGCCTTGAACTGTGCTTTGTCTAAAGCAACGGAAAGTTCCTTTTCGTAGCTTGCTCGACAGCCGTTTGCTATAGCAAATTCCATAAGCGTATCGCCCGGTACTGAGCCATCGGCAAAATTATCCACAAAGGTAACCTCTTCAAGACAGGGCAGAATTTCCTTGAGAGCATTCTCCCAGTCTTTTGAATTGAGCATGCCTATAACTGCGTAAACAGGGCGTTTATCAAGAGATAAAAGCTCACCTGCCGCTTTCATAGCAGAGGGGTTATGTGAGCCGTCGACGATGTAGTGTATATCGTCCTTTCTTATCATCTCCATTCTTGCAGGGAGAGATGATTTTTCAAGACCTGTAAAGATGTGACTGTATTCAAGTCCTAACTTCTTGCAGGCTTCGATAGCACACATAGCGTTCATTATCTGATGCTTACCTGACATTATAAGATGATAGTTCATACCCTTATAGGAGAAGAATACGTCTCCTGCGTCAATATGAAGTATCTGCATACGGTTTACATCAGGAATTATATGCTCGCTGTTGAATTCCTTGCATTTGGCGTCCACAACATCTCCTGCACTATCCTGCATTACTGCAGATACGCAGGGTACAGAGGGCTTTATTATTCCTGCCTTGTGAGATGCGATTTCAGGCAAGGTGTTTCCAAGAAGAGTGGTGTGGTCAAAATCAACGGAGGTTATAACGCTTACAAGAGGTGTTATGACGTTGGTACAGTCAAGAGTGCCGCCGATACCTGTTTCAATAACTGCATAATCCACCTGCTCCTTGCTGAAATAAAGAAAGCCGATGGCAGTCAGTATCTCAAACTGGGAATAGCCTGTTATACCGCTTTCTTCTACTGCATTCTTCACCTGTTCGCATAGAAGGGCAAAGGCGGGGCGTGAAATATGCTTATTATTTACCTGAATACGTTCTTCAATACACGTTATATAGGGGGATGTGAATTTTCCCACAGTTTTACCTGACGACATCAGCGAATTGCAGATGTATTCGCAGGTGCTTCCTTTACCGTTGGTGCCTGCAATATGCACCGATTTAAAGGATGTATGCGGATTGTTCAGCAAACGCATAAGTATGACAAAGCGGACAAGCTCCTTCATCGGTTCGCCCGATTTTGAATATCCGTTCACATACCCGAGTGCCTGCTCGTAGGTCATCATATACTATTATGTTCCTTTCTCCAAAGGTTACTCCAAAAAGGGTATTAGTCCCGACACAATTATTTCATAAGTGCGATAAAGCTTTTAGCCTTGTTTACTATCAGCTTATCGTTATCATAGGCAAGCAGATTGTGAGCCTGACCTATTTCTACCCAGCGGATATCCGCTATTTCCTCTACCTGAGGGACATAATCAAAATTTCTTGCTCTTGCCACGAAATAGACAACCTCTTTTCTGGCGTCCTTTCGGGGTGAATAGGTTACAGTTTCTCTGAAGCCTGCATCAATGTAAACATCAATATTGGTCTCTTCCATTATCTCTCTTTTAGCGGTCTCTTCTTCCGTTTCGTTTCCTTCAACGTGACCTTTGGGGAATGACCAGTAGCCTGACTTCAGATGCTTTATAAGCAGTATCTCTGTGTTGCCGTGAAATTTTCTGTAAACAATTCCACCACAGGATTTTTCATAAGTCATACTGTGAATGACTCTCCTTTCTGTTCCGCCGATATACTGCGGATAAATTATAATCATTTAATAGTATAGCACAAAATTTAGATTTTGTCTATAAAAATTTGCCAATTCTTAATCAGCGGAAAAATGCAGGCGTGGGGGAGTCAAGAAAAATTATAATTTCTCCATAAAAACAGATGTTGCCCTCACCTCCGCCAGGCAAGAGCAACATCCGCATGCAATAAAACTCGATCTATGAGATGTACACGAAAATAAATTAGTTGGCAACAATGTTTACAAGCTTGCCGGGAACAACGATTTCCTTACGGATTGTCTTTCCTTCAAGAGCCTGAGCCATTGCTTCCTTTGCGAGCGTTAAAAGCTCGTCCTTTTCAGCATTTGCGGGAACGTTGATTCTTGCTTTGATTTTACCGCAAAGCTGAACTACTATTTCCACTGTTGCATCCACACAGAGTGCTTCGTCATAACCGCACCACTGGGATTCGTTTAAGATACCGAAGCCGAGAGAATTGAACATCTCTTCTGTGATGTGGGGAGCAAAGGGATTAAGTATAGTAAGAAATGCCTTCATTTCAGCCTTGTTTATTCTGCCGAGTGAAGTTATTTCGTTGATAAGCGCCATCATAGCAGCGATAGCTGTATTGAACTTCATCTGTTCAATATCTTCGCTGACCTTCTTGATTGTCTTGTGCATAGCTGTCTGAAGTTCAGGTGAGAATTCATCGCCGTCAACAAGTATGTTCTGTAAAGCCCATACTCTGTCGAGGAATCTCTTGCAACCCTTCATACTGCTTTCGTTCCAGGGAGCAGCCTGCTCATAGTCGCCCATAAACAGAACATACACTCTCAGTACGTCTGCACCGTAAAGATCTACTATATCGTTAGGGTCTACTACGTTACCTCTTGACTTACTCATCTTTTCACCGTCAGGACCTAAGATAAGACCCTGAGCAGTACGCTTTGCATAAGGCTCACTTGTGTTTACAACACCTAAGTCGTAAAGGAACTTATGCCAGAAGCGTGAGTAGATCATATGTCTTGTAACGTGTTCCATACCGCCGTTGTACCAGTCAACAGGCATCCAGTATTCTAAAGCTTCCTTTGAAGCGAAAGCTTCGGAATTGTTGGGGTCGCAGTAGCGGAGGAAGTACCAGCTTGAACCTGCCCACTGAGGCATTGTATCGGTTTCACGCTTTGCATCCTTACCGCATTTGGGACACTTGCAGTTTACGTAAGAATCAATCTTCGCAAGAGGGCTTTCGCCATCCTGACCGGGCTGGAAATTGTCAACGGGAGGGAGTCTTAAAGGTAATTCCTCATAAGGAACTGCAACCATACCGCAGTCGGAGCAGTGTACGATGGGAATAGGCTCGCCCCAGTATCTCTGACGGTTGAATGCCCAGTCCTTCATCTTGTACTGTACACCCTTTTCGCCGACGCCCATTTCAGCAAGCACTGTCAGTACTTTTTCAATAGCGTCTTTCTTGTTTGTGATACCGTTAAGAACGTCAGAGTTTACCATTTCTCCGTCGCCTGTGTAGGCTTCCTTAGAAATATCTCCGCCCTTGATAACTTCGATTATATCAATGCCGAACTTCTTTGCAAAGTCATAGTCACGGGTGTCGTGGGCAGGAACCGCCATAATTGCACCTGTGCCGTAGCCCATCATTACATAGTCGGAAATGTAAACGGGAATTTCCTTCTTTGTAAGAGGGTTGATAGCTGTAAGACCTTCAATTCTCACACCTGTCTTGTCCTTTACAAGCTGAGTTCTTTCAAATTCGCTCTTCTTGCTGCATTCTGTCTTATATGCGTCGAGAGCGTCTATATTGGCTATTTTATCTCTGTACTTTTCGATTATGGGATGCTCAGGAGCAATTACCATAAAGGTTACACCGTAAAGAGTATCAGGTCTTGTGGTGTAGATACGGAGCTTTTCATCAAATTCCTTTATAGTGAAGTTTACAAAAGCACCTGTTGATTTGCCTATCCAGTTTTCCTGCTGGAGCTTTACGTTGGGCAGATAATCAACTGTTTCAAGACCTTGAAGGAGCTTGTCTGCATATTCTGTAATACGCAGATACCATACTTCTTTAGTCTTCTGTACAATATCGCTGTGGCAGATATCGCACTTGCCGCCCTGAGAGTCCTCGTTTGAAAGTACTACC
>JAZSHW010000097.1:0-43600 GCA_045533495.1 Ruminiclostridium sp.
CTGCACCATAAGGTGCAACTTCACGAGCCGAAGGCTCGCTTCACTTCTTCACTTCCACCGAAGGTGGATACTTCACTTTGAAATTTGTCCACGTCAAATTTCAATTTTCTTTATTCTCCGACTTTTCTGAGCATTATATCAGGGTGGCTTGCATATTTCAGAAGATTATGCTTTGAAATAATACCCTGCTTGTACATATTAAAGAGATATGCATCCATAGTGATCATTCCGCTGTCACCTGAAGAAGTGATAACTGTATCTATCTGATGGGTCTTTGATTCTCTTATCATATTTCTGATAGCGTTATTACACTTCATTATTTCAAAGGCGGGACGAAGCAGACCGTCCTCGCAAGGAATAAGCTGCTGAGAAATAATGCAGGATAAAAGCTGGGACAGCTGTATTCTTATCTGCTGCTGCTGGCTCGGCGGGAAGATGTCTATAATTCTGTCAACGGTATTTTCTGCACCGAGTGAATGTAAAGTGGAGATTACAAGGTGTCCTGTTTCAGTAGCGGTAAGAGCGGTACTGATAGTTTCATAGTCACGCATTTCGCCAAGTAATATAACGTCGGGAGACTGACGAAGGCTCGCACGAAGAGCTGTGATATAGTTTTCTGTATCGCTGTTTATTTCTCTCTGGCTGATAAGGGATTTTTTATTCTTGTGCAGATATTCGATAGGGTCTTCGAGGGTGATGATGTGACCGTTACGGTTCTTGTTTATTTCATCTATGATGCAGGCAAGAGTGGTTGATTTACCGCCGCCTGCAGGGCCTGTTACAAGTATAAGACCCTTTGTACTGCCTGCACATTCACTTATAATGTCAGAGGGGATGTTAAGTGTGCTGTAATCAGGGATATCAAAGGAAACAACTCTGATTACTGCCGCTAAAGTGCCACGTTGCTTGTATGCGTTTATACGGAAACGGCTCAGTCCCTTTACTGATATAGAGAAATCGTCGTCGCCTGTTTCTAAATAGCGGGTCATAGCCCTGTTATCAAGAGCGTATATCTCCTTTACAAGAGTTTCCGCATCCTGAGGCATCAGCTTTTCACTGTCAATGGGATTTATAACGCCATTTTCCTTGCAGGAAACGGGAATGCCTGATATTATGTAGATATCTGAGGCGTTATTTTTTACTGCGGTTTCTAAAATTTTGTTCAGTTCCATATTTATTTTCCTTTCACGACAGTGGAATTGTTTCGCCGTCCCATATAGGTAACGAATCTTCATTCACATAGCTGTTCTTGTTTATTGTTTTATAGGATGTTACAGAGAGCTTTCCACCCTTAAGTGTCACCGTACATAAAATACTGCTGTTTTTGTCAATGCTTTCAGTCAGGGTAAAGATATATTCTCCTCTGCCCGCTGATTTTAAGGTAAAGCCAAGTTCACCTGCATACGCTTCTATATCCGGTACTGCGTCATCGTTTGCGGCATTTTCAAGTTCTGACAGCTTTTCTGTAACTTTGACATCTGCCGCATAATACGCCTTATGTGCCT
Source organism: Ruminiclostridium sp. (assembly GCA_045533495.1). Taxonomy (GTDB): domain Bacteria; phylum Bacillota; class Clostridia; order Oscillospirales; family Ruminococcaceae; genus Ruminiclostridium_E. Next base: position 1,506 of record JAZSHW010000097.1, read on the forward strand.
CGATATTTTTTGTTGAACTTGTCAGATCCTGCCTTACTGTAAAGAAGGTGAAAAGTAAAAATACCGTTATCGCCAGTACAACGAAGACGATAAGAAGGGTAGAAGCACCGATGCCTGTAAAGCTTCTGCTTTTCTGGTTACTGCCCATTTTCGTTCCTCCTTGCACAAGTGATAGAAAAATAGGTTCTGTCCTCGTCCGATATCTTTATATCAAGATAGCTTACACCATTTTCGCCCTTTCTTTCTGTGAGAAAAGCGAATAAAACGCCGTTTTTTGTTTCTACAGATATCACTCCGTTTTCGTATTCGCCTATACCCGTTATTTCATCGGGTGAGCTTCCGCTTTTATAGCTTTCTGCAATATAGACTGATATGCTTTTTGCTTCAGTCAGATTTTCACTGTAGGACAGTTCATTGCCTGCTACCGACACCACTTTTAATGCAATGGCGGCACAGATGGCGAATATGGCGATAACAACGCTCAGCTCAATAAGGAATATTCCTGATTTGCTTTTCTGCTTTGATATCATACTACACCGTCCTTTCCGCATTGCTTCTTAAAAAGTAACGCTGACTTGTAGTTTTTCCGCCGCTTGAAAGAGTAAAGTTTACCATACCATTCTCGATGTTTATATCAAAGCTTTCGCAGGGGAGCATAACCTCTCCGTTGCTTGCAACAAAAGGAAACTCTGTATCGGCAAAAAGCTCACACAGCATTCCGTCCTTGTGATATATGTAGGTTACGTATTCGCTGCCGTCGATAGTTTCATAAAGACAGAGAACGCTTTCACCCTCCATCTCCTTTACGGCAATGGAATTTTCCCTGTCAAAAGACTGCAGATTTCTTAAAACAAAGGAAACCGCCGTGCCGTTTTCAAATCTGTCATTTATTCTTTCAGAGGAGTTTTTATACACCTTTGCAAAGGCTAAAGTGACAAGCAGTAAGCAACATATAAACAGCACAAAGACCATCATAACAAAGATGGTATCGAGCTTGCTTTTTTTAGTTTTCCGCATACCTGAACCACTGTTCATAAAGCTGCCTCCTATTTTGGTATTACCTTTATCTCAGGCATAATGTTTGACGATACTGCACTGTAGTGTATAATGCAGTGGTCAATATCAGTATAAAGATGATAGTTCTCTATCAGATAATCAATATTATTTGGGAAAAATCCTTCGTTTGTATAGCATTCCATAGCCGCTCTTCTGACGCCCGTCTCAATTATCTCGGCGCTTTCTGCTTTTCTCGATTGCTGCACCGAGTTTATTGCAATTATAGCGACAAGAAAAATTACCGCAAAAATTATGAGTGCTGTAATCAGACTTTTTAATGCAATAAAGGACTTGTTTTCAGTCTTTAATTTCATTGTCCGCTCCTTAATTTATAACCGCCATAATGCCAAGTAAGGGGAGCATTACTGAAAGCAGGATAAAGCCTACAGTTACTGCCATTATGATTATCATTGTCGGCTCAAAGCGTGAAACAGTGGTTTCAATTACATTTTCCACCTTTGCCTCAGTCTTTTCTGCAACGCTTTTCATAACCTTGTCAAGAGTACCTGTTGAAAAACCGATGTTTATCATTTTTGCATAAAGGGGAGAGAAAAGCTTTGTCTTTACAATCGCTTCAGAAAAGGGGATACCCTCAGACATTTCCTTACGGCATTTTGCTATACGCTGACGGATACTCTGATTTTCTATAAACTTTTCACTCATCTCCATAGCAGAGTCAATATCCATACCGCTCGATAAGGTCATAGAAAGTGAGCTTGCAAATCTTGCACAGTATAAAGCCTTTGCAATCCTTGTGTGTGATACAAAGGAAAGTACCGCTTTCTTTATCGGAGGTACAAGGCTGTAAAGCAGTATGCCTATTATTATCAGTAAAACTACAGTTGCAAGTATGTAGACCGCATAGTTACTGATTGCTCTGCCGATGTTTATAACAACCGCTGCTGAATCGGACATTGTAAGTCCCATCTGTGCAAATACTTCCGAGAAGATAGGAAGAACATAGACCGCCATCAGTATAATTATCGCAAAAACTGTTATAAGCAGTACAGAGGGATAGATTATTGCACTTTTTACTGATGAGGATATTTCGTCAAGCTCGTTGTAATACTGGGACATTGACTCTAATACTGTATCTAATTTGCCTGTCTTTTCACCGACCGATATCATTTCAAGAAAATATGTGGGGAATGCCTTTGTAGCTTCAAAGGCTGTATATACAGAGCCGCCGTTTTCGATATTCTCAAGCATTTCGGTAAGTATTCTTTTCTTAAGCTTATCTGTTTCATCCTCGCAGATGATAAAGATACCGTCGGTAATAGGGATACCTGCTTTTATAATAGCCGCCAGCTCAGAGCAGATAATAGATATACTCTGATTTGATAATTGCTTTTTGCCTTTCATATTTATCTTCCCTTTCGTTAATAGTAATAAACGTCGCGATAATTTGAATTGTTGCTGATATAATTTATAAGCTCACGATAATCTGCTTCATTCTTTGCACCTGCGGCAAAGGTGGGATCCATTCTGTTCCATTTGTTTCCGTCAAAACTTATAATTCCGTCTATCCAGCCACTGCCCTTTACGTATACGCTTATCCAGGCGTGATAGATATCACCTGCATAGCCCACGACCACCTTTGTGGGTAGCCTCTGACTGCGTAGCATTGCAGTCATGAGCGATGCATAGTCAAAACATATTCCGCTTTTGCTTTTTAGCGTTCTGTCAGGGTAGGGCGTGTAGCCGTTAGCAGCGTTTTCTGCTGTGGAAACGTAATCAATATTTTCTGTCACGTATTCGTAAATTGCTTCTATTTTCTGTAGCTCGTTCATTCCTGCCGTAAGTGTTGATGCAAGCTTTATACATTCAGAATTTTTATCATACATACAGTACTGGGTTGGGGTAAGGAATACTGAAAACTCATCGCTAATATTAACGTAAAATTCTTCCTTCAGCATAGTTGAGCCCTTGTTTGCTGATGTCTGTTTAAGAACGATGACTTTATAATTACCGCTGCCCTCTGTAAGCGGAATAACTTCATAGCTTCCGTTATTGGCAAGGGAGAAGGTGTATCTTACCGATATATCCACAGCGTCTACCAGCACCTTGAAGTTACCCTCCATCGCTTCCTTAAGCTTGACCATCACATATCCCTCAGATGCGTTTGAAGCGTCTATCAGTGCGTAATCATTCTGATATACCGTTTTACCGCTTGCAACAGTCTCCTTTACGTACGGAGGGGAAGGCGTAGCTGATACAGGCGGAGCAGACTGAGGTTTGTTGCTTTCGGTAGTTGTTGTGGTTGTTGTTTCGGGTGGCGGAGATGTAGCTTCAGTAGTAGTTGTTTCGGGCGGCGGAGTGTCAATAACCGATGTATCGGGAGTGCTTTCGCTTTCAGGTGTACTGCTTTCTTCGCTTTCGGGTGTACTGCTTTCTTCACTCTCCGATGTTTCCGATTCGCTTATCGGCGGAGGCGTCTCCTGCGGCGTTGAGTACGGAGAAGTGTCGGTAGGCTCAGTCTCAGGCGGTGCTGAAGTCAGAACAGACGACGACTGGGATGACTGCGGCTCGGAGGAAGATGATGTATCTGTACCGTTACATCCACTCAGTAAAACCGCTATGATAACGGATGCCGCCGATATAAGCGACAGTATTCTGTTTTTACTGTTTTGCAATACGGCGACCTCCTTTGACTGATTTTAGGTATATATATTTAAAGTATACCACATTTTGCTTCTTTTGTCTATTGTTTTTTATATGCCTGAAGGGTTACGAAAGGGATAAAATTATTACAATTTGGTTACAATTTGCCCATTGGTATTGATTTACAGAAAAAACAATGTTATATTATACATAACAAGTAATAAACGCAAGGAGAAATAAAATGAGCAAGACCTGTCCATCCTGCAACCGTGAAATTGAAAATGAAATAGTATTCTGCAATTTCTGCGGTCCTTTTGCAGGCAACGAGCCTGTAAAATCCGATGACACAAAGGTAGTAACAACTAAAAATATATTAATAGCATCATTTTCACTCATTGCCCTTGCATTAATAATGCTTTTCGTATTCGTATTCGATATATTCGGACTGAATAAGAGCCAAAAGCCAGAGCTTATCGGCAGAGGAGAAAAGCTTTTTTCGATGAATCTTACCCCTGTAGCTGTCAGCGGAAAATGGGGCTATGCCAACGAAAAGGGCGAAATCGTTATAGCACCCACTTTTGACAATGCCTTTCCCTTTGCAGATAAGGTAAACGGGCTTGCTCTTGTGGCAACTATTCTTACCGATGACCTGCTTGTCCCCGAAGACGAGAGCAATATAATAAGATACGGCTTTATTGACGAAAAGGGAGAATATAAAATAGCACCAACCTTCACAGACGCCGAATCCTTTACCTCATCGGGTTATGCTAAGGTAAGAGGTAATAACTATGTAAATACCTCAGGAAATACCATATTTGACAAGCAATACAGCTTTGTTTCCGATTTTACAGATACAGGCTATTCCTATGCTGTGTTTGACGCTAACCTGAGTGACGGAGCGGTACCTGATGTATCCCCTGAAGAAAAAGCATATTATTATCAGAACAAATATTACATAATCGGCAGAGATTTAAAGGAAAAGTATAGCTTTTCTGACAGCAGGGATGAAGGCATAGCAGATGTCTTTGACCATTATTTTGTTTATTTCAGATACTTAGAGGGTCATAAGGAAGAGGTGATATCTCCAAGACAGTTTGCTTTGGCAAGCTATGATGACGGAAAGCCCGTTACCGACTTTTATGACAGAATTTATAACAGCAACAATTTCTACATTCTCACTGCCTTTGATGAAGAAAGCTATCTTTATAAAGCGGAAATTTACGATAAAGACCTTAATCTGCTAAGTGACAGCTATTATGTTGACAGTAGCTTTGAAGCATACGACAGTGGACTTATACTTTATAAAAAATCAGGTACAAGATATGTAAGGGTGCTTTTAAATGACGATTTAAAAGAGGTCTGCGAAGAAAATGCTGAAATTAAAATAATATCAGGCTTTGATAAAAGCGGTATCGCCTGCGTTAAGGAAAATGACGGATACGCGGGCTATAATGCAGAGGGAAAAGTATTTGCCTGCAAATACCCCTTTGGCAAAATGAACTGCGGACTTGCTCCGTTTTTGGCAGATGACGGCAGAATAGGATATATAAATATAAACGGCGAAACAGTGCTTGCACCCGAATATATAGCAGTGTCAGAATTTTCCGCAGACGGCTATGCAACGGTATTCAAGGATGGATGTTATAAAATTATTGACACCACAGGAAAGATTATTATTGACGGACTTGACTATACCCTTAATCTTGTCTATGGAAACAATCTTGACTTAAAGTGGTACGGTAATCAGAGCTTTGGCGATGATATCAGAATAATGTTTGATGATGGTGTAATATCTGCAAGCGGCAAAGCCTATGATTATCGTAATGGCATATATGATGTCTTTGGCAGGAACTACGCTTATAATCTTTACACTAAAGAAGGCTCTCTCATAAGCTCAGAAAACAGTATAGTAAGTGCATACAACAGTCAGAGCCTTGGCGGTGCTTTGCTTGCAGAATATGTAACAGAAGATGATTTAGACGAATATAGGTACAGCGTTATAGACAGCAATGGTAATATAAAGAAAATTGACAGCACAACCCCCATCGGTGTCCCTGATGAATATGGCATAATAATTGAGGAGCATTACTTTACCAAGGATCTTTCAATTTGCATGTATGCACCTCAACAAAACAAGTCCGGAAGTCGGCACTATCACGGTGATTATGTACAAAGTGACAACGGACATTATATCACGGGCTATCATAGTACGGCGGATATTCGTGATAACAAGCTGAAGCTGATAACTGCACTCCCGACAGGCGGGGAAAGAGTGGTTATAAAAAACGGCAAGGTAAAATATAACCTTGCAAAGTCCGAATATTTCAGCTGGATACCTAATTCGGAATACAACCCTCCTTCAGGCACGTATGTTGCAGATTACTATAACGGAAAATCCGTTATAGGTATTTATTCCTCTGCGGATTTTACTGAAAATGGATTTATAACTGCTAAAGAAGTAAACGGTTATAAAGCTCTTTTCAGTCCCGACGGACTGCTTATCTATGAAAGCAGTCTGCTTGACAGCGATTATCCTGCATATCAGGACTATGAAATAGCTGATGACACCTATCCCGACATAGTACTTGTAAAAAACGTTACCGAAGATGTATATTTTTATATTGACCGTTTCGGCAATAAGAGCGAAGGCTATCAGTTTGCTACCGCCTTTGGCAGTGACGGCTATGCAACGGTAAAAAATTCAGACGGAAAATATTACTGCATAGACACTTATTTCAGCAAGGTTGCGGATTTCAAATATCAGGCTATGGGCTTTACAAACGGCGTTTCGCCCTTTTATGACGAAGAATCAGGCTATATAGGATTTATTGACATCACAGGCAAAACTGTAATAGAACCGAAATTCCACGCGGTATCGGATTTTTCTTATGACGGCTATGCTGTGGCAAAGGACGAGGATGGCAATGCCTTTATAATAGACAAAAAGGGTGAGACTGTCATTGCCACAGACGGCTTTGAAGGTGCAGAGGCGGTAAAGCGTATAAATGACGAAGAGTTGAAGGTCTATTCAAGATACTGTTTTGAAAACGGCTACAAATATTATCTCTCTTTAAGCTGGGAGGAAGAACAGCACAAGCTTTTCCGCTACGGCCTTGCTGTTATCGGAGAGCGTGATTACAGATATCTTGTGGATGAATACGGAAATATAGTATATGGTCCTTACGGCGGTTCTGTCAATGAAATAAAAGCACTCCCTGACGGCACGCCGTATTTTGTCACAGATAAAGGAATTCTCGGTATAGACGGCAAACCGATAGATTATCTCAAAGACTACAGTAGTGCATATACGGATGGCTACGGCAGAATCATCGCCGTAAGGGATAAACATTATATTCTTGATAAGAATGGAAACGTGATAAGCGACCCGAATCTGAAAGATGTTCAGTTGACAAGTTATGGTTATCTTGTGTGTACACTTGGGTTTGATGTAGACGGATATTATCAAACGGAAACAGTATATATGGACAGCAGTAACGAGATGTTCGGGCTTGAATGGAACCGAAGCGGTGTCATCTGCGGTAATGATCTTGTCAGGTATCCGAAGAAAGAGGGCTTTTCCTTATCAACACAGGATTACGAGTTACAATCCATAAGCAGCGGTGAAATGGTACTTGAATATACCCTTGACGAAGATACAACGATGAGTGTTGTCGGAGATGATAAGTATAGCTGTATTATTATCTCTGACAAAGAAAAAATTACAATTTACAGTTACAGCAGGGATGAGGGGCTTACGACTATATGCGATGATATCACAGAGATGTTGCCCGAGATTGAAGAAAGAAAATATCGCATTATACAACTTGAGATAGCATCGGATAAAAAAACGGCATACGGCACGATAAGCTACACTCACCCGAATATTAATCATGATGATATCGTGTATGGTGCACACGGTATACTGGTATGTGATCTTGAGAAAAATACCATAAAAATCGCAGAGGGTTATAACGTTTTAGATGACAAAATGGTAAACAACAAGCTTTACTGGAGAGTCACAGGATTTTATAATACTTCAAAATATTATCTTCTTGATGAAGAATTTGAAGTACATACCTACGATTTTCCCTATCTCTCTGTGCTTGATGTGCCTTATCACGCTGTGGTAAAGGATTATTACAACGGCTTCAGAATAAGAGGCAAATCCATCAACAGCTATTATTACGAGCGAGAAGACGGAAAGGTCAGCAATGATTATTTAAGCTGCACCTCCTTCTGTTCTGACGGCTATGCAATAGCAGAACTTTTAAATCCCGAATCTGACAGAATATTCGGAGCATATCAGATAATTGACAAGCATTTCAATGTTGTCTATAACGGTTAAAAAACAAGGAGAAATAAAATGAGCAAGACCTGTCCATCCTGCAACAGAGAAGTTGAAAATGAAATAGTTTTCTGCAATTTCTGTGGTGCTTTTGCAGGCAACGAGCCTGTAAAAGCAGATGACGCAAAGGTGGTTACACCGAAAAATATAATAATTGCCGTGTCGGTATTGATCGTGCTTTCAGCTATAATGCTTTTTGTGTTCGTATTCGATATATTCGGACTGAATAAGCAGGGTACGTCTGAACTGATAGGTACAGGCAAGCCTCTTTTCTCAATGGGACTTACTCCCGTATCGGTGCAGGGAAAATGGGGCTACGCCGATAAAGAGGGCAATATGGTAATAGTGCCGTCTTTCGAAAATGCCTTTCCCTTTGCGGACGAGGTAAACGGACTTGCCCTTGTGGCAACTATCCTTAAAGATGAGCTTCTTGTACCCGAAGATGGGAGCGATATAATAAGATACGGCTTTATTGACGAAAAAGGAGAATATAAAATATCCCCATCATTTTTAGATGCCGAATCATTTTTAAGGTCGGGCTATGCAAAGGTGAAAGGAAATAACTATGTAAACACATCGGGTAAGACAGTGTTTGATGATAATAAATACACCTTTATTTCCGACTTTACAGACAGCGGCTATTCCTATGCAGTATTTGATACGAAATCCGACGGTTTTGAAGAGGGAGAAACTATACCTATAAACACCTCAAAGGCATATCATTATCTGAATGAATATTACATAATCGGCAGAGATTTAAAGGAAAAATTTTCTTTCTCTGATTTGAACAATGAGGGTATAGCCGATGTTTATGATGATTATTTCGTATATTTCAGATATAAGGAAGGTCACGACGAGGAGCTTATTTCACCAAGAGAGTTTGCCCTTGCAAGCTATGAAGACGGAAAGCCCGTAACCGAGTTTTATGACAGAATTTATAAAAGCAACGATTTCTATATCTTCTGTACTTTTGATGAAGAAAGCTGTCTTTACAAAGCGAAAATCTATAACAAAGAGCTGAACAGATTTAACGGCGATTATTACATTGACAGCAGCTTTAAAACCTATGACAGCGGCTTTGTGCTTTATAAAAAATCAGGTACAAGATTTGTAAAGGTGCTTTTAAACGACAGTTTTAAGGAAGTATGCGAGGAAAACGCTGAAATTAAAATAATTTCAGGCTTTGATAAAAGCGGCATTGCCTGCGTTAAGGAAAAGGATAATTATGCAGGCTATAATGCAGATGGCAAGGTGTTTACCTGTCAGTACCCCTTTGGTAAGATGAACTGCGGTCTTGCTCCGTTTTTGGCAGATGACGGCAGAATAGGATATATAAATATAAACGGCGAAATTGTGCTGGGTGCTGAATATATAGCAGTATCAGAATTTTCCGCAGACGGTTATGCAACAGTATTCAAGAATGGCTATTATAAAATTATAGACACCACAGGAAAGATTATTATCGACGGACTTGATTATCCCATAAATCTCATTTATGGAAACAACCTTGACTTAAAGTGGTACGGTAATCAGAGTTTTGACGATAATATAAAGCTTATGTTTGATGATGGTGTATTTTCCGTATCTGCTGAGGGCAGTGCCAAAGCTGTCGGAAAGAAAAACATATTCGGCTATGAGTATAATCAGCGTCTTTACAGTAAGGATGGCAAGCTCTTAAGCGGTGAGGATGCTCTTGTATCCCGCTATGACAGTGAAAAGACAGGCGGTGCTTTAGTAGCACAGATAGTAGGCGAGGGACAAAACAGCTATTACGAATATAAGCTTATGGATAAATACGGCTCGGTAAGAGTGACCGATCGTTATTACACTCCTTGCGTTCCTGACGAAAACGGAATTATATGTCTTAAGGAATATGTTGGTTCAAGTGCTGATGCCACGGTTTACTCTTTAGTGAGGAATAAAGGCTATACCCATGCCAATGCTATGTTCTATACTGAAGCGGATGACGGATATTATCTCGGTATCGGTCTTGGTCACGTGGCTAATGTATACAGCAAGGATATGCGACAGATTGCAGTATTCCCCTGTAATACAAATGCGGAGATAGAAAACGGTAAGGTGCTCTTTTACCGTGATGTAAATTATAGCTTTGACTGGATACCTGTTGATGTTATTGCCCCTGCAAGAAGCTACTATATTTACGATTATTATAACGGCAGAAGAGTATTAAGGCTTGATGACTCAAAATCAGGTATGTCCGACCTTACAGTCGCTTTTACCGATAACGGCTTTATATTCTGTGATTATGTTGCTGGTGTAAGCACGGATAGGATATTAAGTCCTGATGGCAGACAGATAGCAGAAGGCTGTGATGTGGTAAGCGGAACATATCCCGATATCCTGCTCCTTAAAAATCAGTCTGATGAAAAATATTATTTTATTGACCGTTTTGGAAATAAGAGCGAAAAATATGAATTTGCCACCGATTTCAGCACAGACGGATATGCCACAGTCAGAAAGGCTGACGGAAAATATTACTGCATAGATAGTTATTATAATGAAATTTTTAGCTCTGATAATCAGTTTATGGGCTTTAATAACGGACTTGCACCCTTCTATGATGAAAAATCAGGTTTTATCGGTTATATGAATTTGAACGGCAAAACCGTGATAGAGCCTAAATTCCACGCCGTATCAGATTTTTCTTATGACGGCTATGCGGTGGCAAAGGATGAATATGGTGCCGCCTATATAATAAACAAAAAGGGCGAAACCGTAATTGCAACAGACGGCTTTCAGGGTATAGAATATGCCCGTCACATTAATGATAACGAGCTTAATACCTATTCAAGATACAGTTATGAAAACGGCTATAAGTATTATCAGGCACTTGACCCTGAGACAGAAAAGGATAAGCTTTTCAGTTACGGGCTTGCTCTTATCGGCGGACACGACAGATATAGCGGTAAGATGTATCTTGCAGATGTATATGGGAATATAGTGTACGGTCCTTTTTATAATATGAGTGGTGTAGAAACACTGCCTGACGGCACACCATTTTTCTATAACGGGCAAAGCTACGTAGGTATTGACGGCAAGCCGATAGATTATCTTGTAGGTTACAATTCGGTTTACGTTATTGATGAAAACAGAATTTATGCAAACGGCGATATTCTTGACAAAAACGGAAAGCCGATACCTATTACTGAAAAAGGATTTATTTGCAGAGGCGAAGACGTTTACGGATATTTAGAGATGAACAGGTATTGGGATGACGAAGAGAATTATCGTGTAACTGAGCGTGTTTATCTCGATAAAAATAATGAAGAAATTAGAGAGCAAGGTATAATATCAGGAAATGACCTTGTTGCCTTTTATAGCGACCAAGGCGAATATATGCTGAAAAGTATAAGCAGCGGAGAAATTCTCTTTGGTGGTGACAGTGCTTTCAGAGTCTGCGGCGGAACAAAAACAAGCTGCATAATAACTGAAGAAAACGGCGTGACCGATATCTACAGCTACAGTAAGGAAAAGGGACTTGTAAAGGTTATAGAGAACGTTTTGTCACACGTAGAACTTAACGAGGATTATTATTACAGACTTGATTACGGCAATATGCTGAGTGATGAAAAAACGGTATATTTTGAGCTGACCTTTGATCTTAATGAACAATATCATGAATATATGAATTATGGTATGCTGGTCTGTGACCTTGAAAAAGGGACAGTAAACCTTGTAGAAAACTTTTATCCCATGCAGGCGGAGGTAGTAAACGGAAAGCCTGTATGGACCGGCTCATACTCGGGTGACGATAGCAGTTATTACATTGATCATCAGTTGACAAAGCATAACGATTACCCTTATGCTTCTTTGTATGAGGCAACCGATGGATATATCAACGGCTTTAAAATAAAGTGTGAGGGAAGATCGGATCATCTGAGCTACGTAAGAGAAGATGGAAAAACGGTGGGCTATTTTTCTGATGCTCAGCCCTTCTGCAGCGACGGATACGCTACCGCTTCTCCTATAGGTGTTAGAAGAGGATATACGGTTATTGACAAAAGCTGCAGCATCATTTATTAAAAAAATAATATGGGCGACAGTCAGTTGTTGGTCTAAAGACCAATGACTGATGTTCGCCCGATTTGTTTACAATAACGTTTTCACTTTTTCAAAAACAAGGTGCTATTTTTACGATTACAGCACCTCAAACTTATATCCCACACCCCAGAGGAATTTTAAACTCCACTTGGATGACAGTCCGTCTATCTTTTCTTTAAGAGATATTACTGCATCTTCAATCGCCTTTTCTCCGCTGGGAGCGTCAACGCCTAAAACCTCATAGGCAAGCTGACTGCGGCTGAATACACGGTTGGGATTTTTCGAAAGGCAGTAAAGCACATCGTACTCGGTGAGCTGTAGAGCTATTTCTGTGTCTTCAGCAATGATCTTCATACCGCTTTTATCGAATTTGATAAATCCTGTTTTATTTTCGTTGTGCTTATCGAATACCGCTGATAATTCTGTCATATCTATAGGATAGGATAAAAGGCTTAAATCATCGGGATTGCTTTTATTTTCCACGATAGAATAAACATCAGCCATAAGGGTGCTGTGGGTACATTCGTCATCCTCATCGGCATAAGAACCGCTTAAAAGGATTATATCAGGTTTAAAAAGGGTACATTCACGGATTATTCTCTGTTCATCATCACGGATATCGCAGATTACCTTTGCATTAAAGCCTTCCTTTTCTGCATAGTTTAAGAGAAAATCGCAAAGCTCCTCGTTTTCTCCTGCAATGAGTACATTTTTCGCCATTTTTACATCCCGCCTTTTCTCAGATTATGTCCCTATTATACACTGCAATATGACTTTTTTCAAGGGAATTATTGATTTTTTGACAGAATAATTAAGCTACTATAAACAAATTATACAAATGCCTATTTTGTTTTATGTGAATATAGCACAAAATTATAGAAATTGTCCGTTACCTCTTGATTTTTACCTCTAAAAATATTACAATAGAGTTTAGCGGTTAGCACTCGAACTGAGAGAGTGCTAATCCTTAAAATCGAAAGCCATTTCGGAAGCTGAAATATACATAATCCGAAAAGAACAAAAGGAGGATAAGATAATGACAATCAAGCCATTAGCAGACAGAGTAGTAATCAAGATGCTCGAAGCAGAAGAAACCACAAAGGGTGGTATTATTTTAACAAGTGCCGCACAGGAAAAGCCTCAGGTAGCTGAAGTTGTAGCGGTAGGCCCAGGTAAGACAGTTGACGGTACACTCGTTCCCGTTTCCTTAAAGGTGGGCGACAAGGTGCTTATGAGCAAGTACTCAGGCACAGATGTAAAGGTTGATGGTGTAGAATACACTATCCTTCGTGAAGATGACATTTTAGCAGTTGTAGAATAAGATAAAGAAAGGACATAATCATAATGGCAAAGCAGATTATTTACGGAGAAGAAGCACGCAAGGCTTTACAGTCAGGTATTGACCAGCTTGCAGACACAGTAAAAATAACACTCGGCCCTAAGGGCAGAAACGTAGTACTCGACAAGAAGTTCGGCGCTCCCCTTATCACAAATGACGGTGTTACTATCGCAAAGGAAATCGAGCTTGACGATCCCTTTGAAAATATGGGCGCTCAGCTTGTAAAGGAAGTTTCCACAAAGACAAACGATGCTGCAGGTGACGGTACAACAACTGCAACACTCTTAGCACAGGCTATCATCCGTGAGGGTATGAAGAATATCGCCGCAGGTGCTAACCCCATGATCGTTAAGCGTGGTATTGCAAAAGCTGTTGACACAGCAGTTGCAGAAATCAAGAAGAATTCCAAGGCTATCGAAAACAGCGAGGGCATTGAAAGAGTAGCTACAGTTTCTTCAGGCGATGAAACAGTAGGTAAGCTCATTGCAGAGGCTATGGAAAAGGTTACAACAGACGGTGTAGTAACACTTGAAGAAGGCAAGACTGCAGAAACCTACAGCGAGGTTGTAGAGGGTATGCAGTTTGACAGAGGCTACATCTCTCCCTACTTTGCAACAGATACAGACAAGATGGTTGCAAATCTTGACGACGCTCTCGTTCTTATCACAGATAAGAAGATCGGTAATATTCAGGACGTTCTCCCTGTACTCGAACAGGTTGTTCAGGCAGGCAAGAAGCTCCTTATCATCGCTGAGGATATCGAAGGCGAAGCTCTTACAACACTTATCTTAAACAAGCTCCGCGGTACATTCGTATGCGTTGGTGTAAAGGCTCCGGGCTTTGGTGACAGACGTAAGGAAATGCTCCAGGATATTGCTATTCTCACAGGCGGTACAGTAGTAACATCCGAACTCGGTTTCGAGCTTAAGGATACAACTCTTGATATGCTCGGCCGTGCAAAGAGCATCACAGTTTCCAAGGAAAACACAACTCTTGTCGGTGGTGCAGGTACAACTGACGCTATCCAGGCAAGAATTGCACAGATAAGAGCGGCAATCGAAACTACAACAAGCGAATTTGACAGAGAAAAGCTTCAGGAAAGACTTGCAAAGCTTGCAGGCGGTGTTGCAGTTATCAAGGTTGGTGCTGCTACAGAAATCGAAATGAAGGAAAAGAAGCTCCGCATCGAAGACGCTTTAGCTGCTGCCAAGGCAGGTGCTGAAGAAGGCATCGTTGCAGGTGGCGGTACAGCCCTCATCAACGCTATGCCCGCTGTAGAAGAGCTTATCGGAACTCTTGACGGTGACGAAAAGACAGGTGCAAAGATCGTTCTCCGTGCTCTTGAAGAGCCCGTTCGTCAGATCGCACTGAACGCAGGTCTTGAAGGCTCTGTAATCATCGACACTATCCGTCGTGAAGGTAAGATCGGTTTTGGCTTTGACGCATACAAGGAAGAATATGTTGATATGATAACAGCAGGTATCGTTGATCCTGCAAAGGTTACACGTTCAGCACTCCAGAATGCGGCATCCGTTGCGGCTATGGTTCTTACAACAGAATCCCTCGTTGCTGACAAGAAGGAAGAAAACGCTGCAGCTGCTATGCCCGCAGGTGGTATGGGCGGTATGGGCGGAATGTATTAATTCCTCAAAAAAATAAAAATCAATGCCTTGCAGAAATGCAGGGCATTTTCTTTTTCACTAAATGGTAATTTTTAAATTAATCAATTCTTAGCTCTTTTGCGATTGACACGAGCCGTAAAATATAGTATAATTTAATAAATATGTGCCTACAATGAAATGTCAGGAAAAATTGACCTTTTAATATAGAAAATTCAGGTAAAAAGGAAGGAAAATTAAAATGATTTTTGCGGATTTATTCTTTCTGTATGTATTTATGGCGGCGTGCTTTATCGCCTATTTTGTCAGTCGCAAAACGGTTTATCGTAACTGGGTGCTTATAGTATTTTCGCTCATATTCTATGCCTGGGGAGAGCCTGTATGGGTGTTCTTACTGCTGGGCAGTGTAGGAATAAACTACGGTGCGGGATTATTGATAGACAAATGGCGAGATACAAAAAAATCTACCATTGCAATGGCATCAGCGGTAATATTTGATATATGCGTCCTGCTGTTCTTCAAGTATACGGGCTTCTTTGTGGAAAACTTCAATGTGATAAGCCCTGTTGACCTTCCCGTGCCGAATATAGTTATGCCGATAGGTATAAGCTTCTTCACCTTCCAGATACTGTCCTATGTAATAGACTGCTACTGGGGTACTATCAAGGTGCAGAAGAGCTTTCCTAAATTACTTATGTACATTTCGATGTTCCCTCAGCTTGTAGCAGGTCCTATCGTAAGATACAGTGTTATTGAGAAGGAAATTGATGACAGACCAATATCAATGTCCGATATCAGCAACGGCATCACAAGAATATGTGTAGGTCTTGCCAAAAAAGTAATTTTAGCAAATAATTTAAGCGTTATAGTTGACGCTTTCTTCAAAAACGGCAACCTTGGAGAATTATCTGTACTCGGCACATGGTATACGGTAATTGTATATGCTATGCAGGTATACTTTGACTTCTCAGGTTATTCGGATATTGCTATCGGTATCGGCAGAATATTCGGCTTCCACTTTGACGAAAACTTCAACTATCCTTTCATCAGCAAGAATATAACAGAATTCTGGCAGAGATGGCATATCTCCCTCGGAACCTTCTTCCGTGACTATGTGCTTTATCTCCCCATTTTCGGTAAGAGAAGAAAGTACTTCAATCTCTTTTTAGTATGGTTCTGTACAGGCTTCTGGCACGGAGCAAGCTGGAACTACATCATCTGGGGACTTTACTTCGGTATGTTCATTCTGATAGAAAGAATGATAGGTGCAAAGCGTCTTAAGAAGATTCCCCTTGCAATAACACACATTTACAGCAAGCTGGTTATAATTGTAGGCTTCGGTATATTCTATTTTACCGATTTCGGCAAGCTTGGTATTTTCCTCGGTAATCTTATAGGACTTAACGGAAACTCGTTTACAGACAAGATATCACTTCAGAGTATGACAGCAAATCTCTGGCTCTTTATCGCCTGCATTGTTTTCTGTCTGCCTGTCATACCCTTTATCAAAAAGAAGATGGAAGAGGCAAAGCTCGCTGTACTTTTCGGTGCAGGTCAGACGGTATTCAATGTGGCGGCATTCCTTATGAGCAGTATACTCCTCGTAAATGCTACCAATAACCCCTTCATCTACTGGCAGTTCTGAGGAAAGGAGAACAGATATGGCTGAAAATAAAAACAAAAGCAAAGAGCTTGAAGAGATTGAAAAGATCTACAGAGAAAAACAGCAGGCTGCTCTCGCAAATCAGAATGAAAAGACTGAAAAAAAATCAAGACCTGTAAAGGTGTCGGCAAGCAAGGGCGAAACACCCACAGGAATGAGAGATAAGGATAAGAAAAAGGACAAAAATATAAAGCCTTCTGTAAAAAATCCTGTAGTTGACAGCAATTCTCCCGAACAAAAGCTTATTCAGAAGATAAATATCGGCGTATGTGTAAGCGTATTCGCTGTACTTGTGGTATGTCTTTTGGTACTGCCAAGACCCACAATTTCAGAGTCTGAGAAAAGACCCCTTGCAACCTTCCCCGAGTTTACTTGGGAAAGCTACTGGAGTGGTAAGTACACTGAGGATATCAGCAATTTCTTTAATGACACAGTACCTATGAGAGATGAGCTTAAGCAGTTCGGTGCAAGCTTCCGTTCTCTTTTCGGATTTTCACTTGACGGTGTTACCTTAAGCGGTGATATAAACAAGGTAGAAAGCAATACCAGTCAGACAGAGGTTACAACCCAGTCTACAAAGCCCATCATAATCGTAACACCGCCACCTGCAACTGATGATGAAAGCACACCCGCTCCCGAAAGCTCAGATACGGAAAGCTCTTCTTCATCATCGGAACAAACCTCCGCTCCCGCACCCGAAGAAACAAAGCCTATAGGCGGTTTTGTAACTCCCACAGACCCTGCGGCCGAGTTGCTTTATCAGGACGGAAATCAGGTAGTATATAACAGTCGAGGCGAGCTTTACGCAGGCGTTTTATATAACGGAAAAAGAAGCTATGCAGAGGATTATGCGGCGGCAATGAATTCTCTTGCGGCACAGCTTCCTTCTATGAATATCTACAATATGACAGCTCTTACACAGAACACTTTCTTTACACCCGTAGAGCTGAACAAGGGTACTTATACAGAGCAGGCGGATGCAACCTATCTTAAAACAAAACTTGATAAGAATATAAAGGTAGTTGACACCTTAAACGTACTTGCACCTCATGCGGGAGAGGATATATTTTTCCTGCGTGACTGCCACTGGCAGCAGCTTGGTGCATATTATGCGGCAGAGGAGCTGGCAAGACTTGCTGAAGTTCCTTTTGCTCCTCTTGACAGCTATCGCAAGGGGGAAGAGGACTGTCTTGGTTCTGTATATACCAATACAAAATACGAGGGACTTATGTACGAGGGCGAGACCTTTACATATTACGTACCTCAGAATGATTTTACAGTAGATTATTATAATTCTGATATGGAGTTCCAGTTTGATTATCCCCTTATGCCCGAAAGTGACTACAGATCAGACGCCTTCTATAGTCTGTTTATGGTTGCTGACAGCTATGTAAAGCACATTACGACTGATGTGGATAACGACAGGGTGCTTGTAGTGATAAAGGATGATTACCCCAGTGCTATGGTTCCTTGCCTTACATCCTCCTTTGAAGAAATTTATGTGGTGGATGTAAGATACTGCAACTTCAATATCGTTAATTTCTGTATAGAAAATGGTGCTACCGATGTATTTGTCGGTATGACAACAGAAAGTGCCCTCACCGATGTGGGTACATATTTACCCTATATTATGAGTATATAATCTGAAGCACCCGACTTTTAAAATAAGTCGGGTGCTTTTATCGTTCACAATAACACAGGCTGCAATTGCTTACCAAGAAGTGCCAGCTCCATAGTTGCAGGAATAAGAGAAAAATCCGCCACCATAGAGGTGGGTTTTTTTGCATAGTCATCCTGACCGAAAGGCACAAAGTAATAATTCTTATAATTCATAAGTGCCGCTATATTTTTATATGCTCCTGCAAGAGCGTCATTGGTGGCAGGTGCTATCACTACAGGCTTTCCCGCTCTTAAATGGCTTTTTACCGCAAGGCAGACGGGAGTATCTATAATACTTAAGGCAAGCTTTGCCATAGTGTTTCCCGTACAGGGGGCAACGAGCAGTATATCTGTCATATCCTTCGGACCTATCGGCTCAGCCTGGGCTATTGAAGTGATTATTTTTCTGCCGCTTATGTTTTCTATTTTTTCCTTATGCTCTTTTGCTGTGCCGAAGCGGGTATCCGTAACAGCCGCGTTATAGGACATTATCGGTATTATGTCACAGCCCATTTCCTTTAAATATTCCATCATAGAAATAGCCTTACTGAAGGTGCAGAAGGATCCTGTAAGGCAGAATCCCACCCTTAGATCTTTAAAATGTTCTCTCATACGCTATTCTCCGTATCTGTCACGGCTTTATACTTTTTACCGTGTCTGTCAAGTATCTGTTTTATAGAATCAGCAATTATCTTTCCTGCGGTTTTCGGTGCGGTCTTTGAGGGAAGTCCCCCACCGTTTACAAAGTTTATTCCTTGCTCCTTGCAATAGGCAGGATCTGTTCCCGGCTTTGACGCAAGCTCTATATAGACTGCCCGGCTGTTTATTTTTTCAGCCGTTTTTCTGTCAATTACAAGATCAGGAACGGTATTGTATATAAGCGAGAATTCTCCGATGATATCGCGAAGATTATAAAAATCGGTGACTTTACAGCCGTTTATTTCTGCAAGGACTTGTTTTTCTTCTTTCCTTGCGGCAACAGTAACATCCGCTCCCATAGTCACAAGATATTTTGCAAGAATTGACGCTATTCTGCCATACCCCGTTATAAGTATTTTAGCCTTGTAAATGGTATCTGCCGTCATATTTATTCCAAGAGCCAATGCACCCTCAGCTGAGGGTACGGCGTTTTTCAGCACGACAGCCTCGCTTTTATAATAATCCACGCAGGCTATACCTTTTTCACTGCAGATATCATAAAGTTTCTGCGGTATCATACCGCCTGTTATTATGCCGTTTTTATCTACTAAGTCAGGCAAAATATCAATCGGTATTTTTTCGTCCGATAAAGGCATATTGATATGCTCTGCGTCTGTACTGCAGGGTATGCCTAACACCAAGGCGTTGTATTTTCTTTTCTTATCAGTAAAAAGCTTTTTGTAGTCCCTTGAATATATTTCGGTACTGTATTTTTCGCTCAGAATATCGGCGACATACTGTAGTCTTTTATCTGAGCCTAATATAAGTATTTCTGTCATAAATTTATGTTTCAGCTCCTTTATCTTTTTACATACTATATGATTTATTTTTCTTTTTTGTGAAGAATAAGAAAAATTTGCTATAAACTATTGTAATTTCCTTTAAAATATGGTATCATAAAGCGTAAGGGATACATTAAATCCCAATATTTCTGCACACGAATACGGCAGAATTTTTACAAAAGGTCAGAAAGGATTTTCATATCATGGCTACCAAAAAGACAACAAAAACAGAAATCAAGGCTGCTCCCGCAGCAGAAGTAAAGACAGAAGTTGTAAAGGCAGAACCCGCAAAGAAAGAAACAAAGCCTGCCGCTAAGAAGACAGCAGCTAAGAAGCCCGCTGCAAAGAAGGCAGCAGCAAAGAAGACAGAAACAAAGGCTGCGGCAAAGAAAACCACAACAAAGAAAACTGCAAAGAAGGCAGAAAAGAAGCTCCCTGATATCGTAGCTCTTGCTGATATGCTCAGAGCAAAGGTTGAAAAGAAGGACGCTTCTGCTATAAATGAAAAGATTGCTATTCAGATAAAGGTATACGGCGAATACGAAAACTATATGTATATTCTCGTTGACAATGGCGTTGTTACAGTAGAACCCTATGGTTATCTCGACAACGATATTCATATTGATATGCCTATCGAAGACGTTATCAGCGTTATAAACGACAAGTATGATTTTAAGGCTAAGGCTTTATCAGGTGATTTCTATGTGTTAGGTAGCCTCACAAAGCTCTTAAAGGTTAAGGAAGCGTTATTTTAATCAAATTACAGAAAAGGATAAAAAAATGGCAAAGGTAACAAAAGCAGTTATTCTTGCGGCAGGTTATGGCACACGTGTTCTTCCCGCAAGCAAGGCGATTCCTAAGGAAATGCTCAACATAGTAGACAAGCCTGCTATTCAGTACAGTGTTGAAGAGGCACTTAAGTCAGGCATTACAGATATACTCATTATTTTATCAAGAGGCAAGCAGGATATCGAAGACCATTTCGACCGCAAGCCCGACCTTGAATTACAGCTTAAGAACAGCGGTAAGGAAGAAGCTTACAAGGTTGTATGCGAAATCGCAGAAATGGGCAAGAGAATAACCTACATCCGTCAGCAGACACAGAACGGTACAGGCGGTGCTGTTATGTATGCAAAGCAGTTTGTAGGTAATGATCCCTTCGTTGTAATGTACGGTGACGATGTTATCATCGGTGAAGATCCCTGTACAGCTCAGTGCTGCCGTGCTTTTGAAAAATACGGCAAGGCTGTAGTTTGTATGAAGGAAGTACCCTTCGAGATGGTGCTGAAGTACTGCACACTCGATGTAAAACACGCTGAAGGTAATGACTACTACCTGACAAATATGATAGAAAAGCCCAAGCCTGAAGAGGTTATCACAAACTTCGCAATTCTTGGCAGATGTGTACTGCCTGCAAAGATTTTTGATATTCTTGAAACACTTCCTACAGGTGCAGGCGGAGAATATCAGCTTACAGACGCTATGAAGCAGCTGGCAACAACAGAAGGTATGATAGGTGTTGACTTCACAGGTACACGTTATGATATGGGTAACAAGCTCGGTATTATGAAGGCTTGTGTAGAAGTTGCATTAAAGCATCCCGAAATCGGCGAAGGCTTCAGAGAATATTTAAAGACATTAGAAATATAAAATTATAAAAATAAAAGGTAAATCAGGAGGGTTCAGTTAATGGAAGAGATAAAAAAGTCTATGGGCGAGAATATGCCGTGGATCATATTCAATCTTTGCCAGAATAAATTTGCTGTGTGTAGCGATATGGTGTCAGGAATGACCGAGTTGCCCTCCGAAATTGTAGCAGTTCCTACAAATAATAAGGCACTTGTCGGAGTAGGCGTAATAAGAGGACAGATAGT
Source organism: Ruminiclostridium sp. (assembly GCA_045533495.1). Taxonomy (GTDB): domain Bacteria; phylum Bacillota; class Clostridia; order Oscillospirales; family Ruminococcaceae; genus Ruminiclostridium_E. Next base: position 23,205 of record JAZSHW010000097.1, read on the forward strand.
ACCTCTTATAAACCTCAGAGAGTTTTTCGGTATGAGATCTCTTGATGACGAATACGAAGAATTCAAAGAGATGCTTGAACAACGCAAGCAGGAACATATAAACTGGGCAAACGAGCTTAAAAGATGCATTGAAACAGGCGAAAAGTTCACTCTTGCAACCGATCCCCACCAGTGTAAATTCGGTAAATGGATAGATGCCTACACCAGTAACAGAAATGACTTAAACGCTCACGTTGCACATATTTCAAAGCCTCACAGCAAGCTTCATAAAATAGCTGAAGAAATATTCAGAGAAGATATTTCCGATGCTGACAGAGAAGAACTTCTTTATGAAGCAGATATCTTCTATCTGCCCAAGATTCTTTCTCTTATTGATGAAGCAAAGGAGCTTTTCAAGAGCAATTTCAGAGGTATCGTTCTTCTTGTTCAGCCAGAGGGTAGCGACAAGATGATAGGACTTATCTGTGATGAGGTTTATTCTGTAGAAGAAGCTGATATCGTATTCCAGGGCAGTGTACTTAGAAGAATTTATTCATCTCCTTATATATGCGGTATTGCTCATACCGAAAGAGTACAGGGCGAAATTGTAATGCTTGATGCGGAAAAGATGATGAATCTTTATCCTGATATCAAGTTCGAGCTTTCTGAAGAGAAGAAACAGGAAGAGCTTGAAGCGGCAACAGACTCTATTAAAGAGGCTATTGCAGAAGCATTTGTAACAGATGAGGAAGTTACAGAAACTTCCGAAGAAATAAAGGCGGAAGTTGCCGATGATGTAGCAGAAGCCGAAGAAGTAAAAGCAGAAGTTGCCGAAGCGGTAGCAGAAGTAACTGAAGAAGTACCCGCCAAAGAATTAAAGGCGGCTGAAAAGCTCAAAGCAACCAGAAATCAGAAGTCTTCTAAAAGAGGCAAAAAGAAAAAATAATCAATTCTTAAAACCCCGATCAGTCGGGGTTTTATTGTAAGAAAAATAAAAAAAGGGGAGTAATAAAATGTCCGAAGAAAAATTACCCACTATAGAAGAGGTAAGAGAATTTTTTAAAAACGACCGTTTTGCCACTGAAAACGGTGCAATAATTGACGAAATAGGCGACAATTATTCTGTATGTTCTATAGAGCTTACTGAAAACCATCTGAACGCAATGAATTCTCTTATGGGTGCAGTACCCTTTACTTTATCGGACTTTGCCTTTGCAGTAGCGGCAAACTGGAAAAAGCCCTCTACAGTTTCGATAACCTCGAACATTTCCTTTATGGGTACTCCTAAGGGTAAGAAGATAATAGCAACTGCAAGCTGTGTAAAGGATGGCAGAAGTACCTGCACATATCTTGTAACGGTAAAGGATGAGCTTGGTACTCTTATAACTCAGACAACAATAACGGGCTATAAGCTGACAAAATAAATAGCAAAGTTCTTTGTGCTGGGAATAGCGGGCGTTGTAGTCTGCCTTATCTTCCGCAGAATAAAAGCACTATACACATTAGAATGATCATGATATAAAAAGCGACCTATGACAAACCGTCATAGGTCGCTGTGTTTTTTTAATAAATTTGCTTGTTTTCCATATCGGAATATGCTTTAAAAAGCTTCAGGCACTCATTTCTTTCAGATTCGCTGTAGATAATGCCCATATCGTCTGAGTGGAGCATTTTGTAAAAAACCTCATCCCGAAATCCGATGCTTTCGGTATCCTTTGTGTTACAGCCGTAATATACTGCCTTGATACCTGCCCAGAGAATTGCACCCATACACATAGGGCAAGGCTCTGCGGTGGTATATATGTCACAGCCTGACAGGTCGTGAGTCTGAAGTGTTCTGCAGGCTTCTGTTATCGCCATTATTTCACCGTGTAGGGTGGGGTTTTTGCCACTTATAACACAGTTATGACCCTTGCCTACGATAACTCCGTCCTTGACAATGACCGCACCAAACGGTCCGCCATCGCCGTTGTTTATTCCGTTATAGGCCTCGTCGAGTGCCGCTTTCATAAATTCGTTCACTGAATTTCTCCTCTGAACCATTTTCTGATCCATGAACCGCTGGGGTTCATATCGTTTTCAGTCCAGTTTCCGTTTGACGAAGCTGACTGCTTGAAGGCAGAGGAGCTTTCGTTCTTGTTAGCCAAATTCCAGTTGCAATAGCTTACGCCAAGACTGTCAAGAAGATTCAGCCACTGCTTTGTCTGATTGAAGTCGTTTGCACCGTTACCTGATGCGTCACAGCATCCGAACTCTGAGACGAATACAGGCAGTCCGTTATTTACGCAGTTCTGTACTCTCTGTCTTAACCAGTCGGTATGAGTTGCCGCATAGAAGTGGAGAGCGTACATTACGTTATCAAACTTAAGAGGATTTGTCATCGCCTTATCTATATCCTGACTCCAGGTGGGAGTGCCGACTATTACTATAGAATCAGGGTCGTTCTTTCTTATAACGGGGATAACATCCTCAGCATAGGGCTTGATGTCGTTGTCCCACTGAGAATAGCCGTTAGGCTCGTTGCATATTTCATAAATGATGTTAGGGTAATCAGCATATTTCTTTGAAATCTCATCAAAGAAGCGGATAGCGTCTGCCTTTCTGATGCTGGGTGACTGGTCAGCAAGCACGTGCCAGTCAACTATAACATACATATCAAGCTTTATGCAGATGTCGATACCCTTTTTTACAAGTGCCTCGTGAGTTGCCATTGCAGAGCCTGTGTAGCCCTCGCTTTCACCTGTGTACATTGCAAGTCTTACAACGTTTGTGTTCCAGTCGTCACGGAGAGTTTTGAATGCACCTTCGTTTACAAAGGCAGGGAACCAGCCTATGCCGTGAGTGCTCATACCCTTGAGCTGATAAGCGTTGCCGTTCTTGTCAACAAGCTGCGAGCCCTTTACCGATAACTGACCGTGTACTGATACGGGTGTTGAACCATCAGGGTCTGCAGGAGCAGGGGGGAGTGTTTCTACAGGCTTTGTAGATACGGGCTTATCGTTATTATTGTTATTGTTATTGTTATTATTATTGTCGTTTGACGGGCCGTCAATATTGGGTGTTGTACTGCCGTTGAATTTGATATCAGAGGGAGTAAACTCCTTGGGTGAGCTGTAGTTAAAGCCAAAGGAAATTTCACCGCCGTTTGTGATAGTACCGTTGTAGCTTTCGTTCTTAACGGTAAGCGTTGAGCCGTTTACCGTATACTTTGCATTCCAGCCGGAGGTTATCTCAAAGCCATTCGGAACTGTTACGGTAGCGGTCCAGCTTTCTACCTGCTTACCTGAGTTGTTGGTTATTACAACATCATAACCGCCGCAGTATTTACCGCCATCCTGCCAGGTGCTGCTTAACTTCCACTGAGCGGTAAAATCGCTGTTTTGAACGGGCTTGTCTTCAGGCTTTTCTGTTTCGGGTTTGCTTGTTTCAGGCTTGCTCGTTTCAGGCTTGCTCGTTTCGGGCTTGTTTGTTTCAGGTTTTTCAGACTGTTCTGTTTCAGGCTTACTTGCTTCTTCCTTACTTTCAGTTGCTTCAGAGCCTTCTTCCTTGCTGTCAGCTTCGGGAACTGATGAGCTTTCTTCCTTGCTTTCTGTTTTTTCTGCTTCAGAAGAATTTCCGGAGCTTTCCTGATTTTCAGAATTTTCAGAATTTTCAGAGCTTTCAGTACTGCTTTCCGATGAGCTTACATTACTGCTGATATCAGGCATACTCACTTCAGGAGCACAGGAGCATCCCGCAAAAAGCATAGAGCAGGCAAGAATCATCGCAGTTATACGGATTTTTTTCTTCATAGTCTTTCCTTTCCTATGTAAATTTTAAAATAAAAGAATTTTCATACATTATATAATATACCCATAAACAGAATTTGTCAAGGAAAATTAAGGTTTTCTATTGCATATCGGGACAAATTAGGCTATAATTATATAAAGGCTATACGCCAAAATAATAAAAGGATGGAAAAAAGAAAATGACAGAATTCAGATATGACACTCAGCTTTTAATTGAGGGCGAAGGACTTGACGAAGACGAGATCTATGATTATTTCGTAGAAAATTTCAAGGGAGACAGCCTCCTCGCTGTAGGTGATGATGATCTTATAAAGATACACTATCACACAAACGAACCCTGGAAGGTGCTTGAATATTGTGCATCTCTCGGCGAAATCTTTGATATCGTTGTTGAAGATATGGACAGACAGTCAAGAGGTCTTAAGGGCTGATAAAAACAAAGACAAAGCGGAGTCTTACGACTCCGCTTATATTTTCACCCTATAACCTTTTTCGCTATATCCACCGCTTCCTTTGCATCCTTTGCATAGAAGTCAGCACCGATTTTTTCTGCATAGTCAGGTGTCAGAACTGCGCCGCCTACAACTACCTTGCAGTCGGGGAGTTCGGATTTTAACAGCTTTATAGTTTCTTCCATAGACTTAAGTGTGGTAGTCATAAGAGCACTCAGTCCCACAAGCTTTACCTCGTGCTTTACTGCCGCATCGACTACCGCCTGATATTCCACATCCTTGCCAAGATCAATAACTGTATAGCCGTAATTTTCAAGCAGCACCTTTACTATATTCTTACCGATATCGTGAATATCTCCCTTTACAGTAGCAAGAACTATCTTGCCCTTACTGATCGGTGTATCTCCTGATTTTGAAAGCTTATCCTTTATGACGTCAAAACAGCCCTGTGCTACTCCTGCCGATAAGATAAGCTGAGGTAAGAATATCTTACCCTGTTCAAAAAGAGTGCCTGTCTTATCAAGGGCAGGGATAAGCCTGCCGTTTATTATATCCATAGGATCGTTTTCGCTGAGCAGTTGCTCGGTGATTTTTGCAGCTTCGGCTTTCAGCCCGTTGTCAATGGCGTATTCGAGGGTTATGCTTTCTGTTTTCTGAACAGGCTTTGCCGCCATATCGGAATATGCGGCTATATATTCTGCAGAATTTACATCAATGTTATGCAGTAGCTTGAAGGCTCTTACAGTACCCGTCATAGCGTCGATGTTCGGATTTATGATAGGCAGGTCAAGCCCGTTTTCAAGGGCAAGACTTAAGAAAATGTGATTTAAAAGCTCACGGTTAGGCAGACCAAAGGAAATGTTTGAAACACCAAGTACAGTCTTTATGCCATACTGCTCCTTTACCATCCTTACAGCCTTTAAGGTTTCTCTTACAGCCTCCTGCTCGGCAGAAGCGGTAAGGGTAAGACAGTCGATATAGATATCTTCTTTTTTAATACCAATACTTTCCGCTCTGTCTATTATACGCTTTGCAATTTCTACTCTCTGCTCGGCCTTTTTAGGAATACCGTTGTTATCAAGAGTAAGGCCCACAACTGCCGCACCGTATTTTTTTACGATGGGCAGAATTTTCTGCAGGCTTTCCTCTTCACCGTTTACTGAGTTTACAATAGCCTTACCGTTATATATCCTTAAAGCCGCTTCGATTACCTCAGGGTCGGTGGAATCTATCTGTAAAGGTGTATCGGTTACGCTCTGTATGCTCTTTACTACCTTTATCATCATAGCCTTTTCGTCAATGTCAGGAAGCCCCACATTGACATCAAGTATATCAGCACCTGCGTTTACCTGTTCGATAGCCTGGTTTAAGATGTAGTTTATATCATCGTTTTTAAGAGCCTCTTTAAAAAGCTTTTTGCCTGTGGGGTTTATTCTTTCGCCGATTATTCTCGGACAGTCTATATGACATACCTTTGTGCCACTGCATACCGTACTTTGCTTTTCTGTGTTTCTGCAGACAGGGTCTATACCTTTAAGCTTTTCACTGACTGCTTTTATAAATGCAGGAGTTGTACCACAGCAACCGCCGAAGATATGCACCCCGTACTGTGCCATTTCCTTAGCATAGCCTGCAAATTCCTCTGCGGTGATACTGAATTTTCCTGTTTCAGGGTCAGGCAGACCGGCATTCGGCATTACAATAACGGGAAGTGCTGCAATATCGCAAAGCTCCTTTACAATAGGCATAAGTTCCTTGGGACCGAGAGAGCAGTTGATACCAACAGCGTCAGCACCGAGAGCCTCGCATAAGATAACCTCTGCTTCTATGGGACAACCTGTAAAGGTACGACGGTTTTCCTCGTATGTCATACTGCACACTACGGGAAGAGCAGAATTTTCCTTTACCGCAAGTAAAGCCGCTTTAAGCTCATAGAGGTCGGTCATAGTTTCAATAATGAAAAGATCGGCACCTGCCTTTACACCTGCAACAACCTGTTCCTTGAATATGTCATAGGCTTCTTCAAAACTGAGTGTTCCTGTAGGCTCTAAAAGCTGACCTACAGGGCCTATGTCCTGAGCCGCAAAAACATCTGTTCTGCCACTTTCCTCTATAGCCTTTTTAGCGTTATTGATACCTGCTGTGATTACTTCTTCAACAGATTTTCCGCTGCCCTCAAGCTTGTAGCGGTTAGCACCAAAGGTATTTGCAGAAACTATATCTGAACCCGATTTAAGATAATCAAGATGTATTGACTTAATGATGTCAGGAGCGGTAAAGTTAAGAAGCTCAGGAGTCTCTCCTGTTTTGAGACCTCTTGCCTGAAGCTCTGTGCCCATACCGCCGTCAAACATAAGGAAATTTTTCTGTTTTATAAGTGTCTTTATATTGATTTTATTTTCCACAGTGGTTGTTATCCTTTCTGTATCTGCAGTTCTCTTTAAGACTGCAGTTATCACAGCTTTTATAATCTGCTGTTTTCTTATCCGATAATCCGATAATTGCAGTTACCGATTTTCTTGGGGTAAGCAGCATGCTGTCAGTAGAGCAAAGGCCGATTTTTTTCTGTGCTGAAAGAAGTGATAAAAAATCTTTCTGGACATCTATCGGCAGATCATCATATCCCGGAGAAAATCTTGTGGTCAGGTGATATCCTTCTGAAAAGCTTCTAATTTCATTTTCCGCATAGTCGCACAACTGTTCGGTAGCAGCTGATGCGAGAGCGTCAACAACGACTGCCTTTGCAAGATCGGTTATCTGTAGCTGTCTTATAAGACGATCCACACCCTGACCGAGTGTTGCACACATCAGCACCGCACTTTTACAGCCGTCAAGATGCTTTTTAATTCTTTCGCCTGACAGAAATAGGCTTCCGTTATCTACATCAACACCGTCAGAAACTTCAGCTATTTCAAATTTCCTGAAAAGAAATTTAGGTTCTGTGACCTTTAAAAGCTCCTTTTCGCATAAGCTGATAAGCTCTTCGGTTTTCTTATCAGGCTCACCCTTTATACCAAGATAGCGTAAAGCCTCTTTTTTATTGATATTTTTTATTATCATAAAAGCTTTCTTATAGCCTCATAAACTCGTTTTGCAACGTAGGGGTTGTTCATAGAATAAAGATGTATACCCTCTACTCCGTTTGAAATAAGGTCGATTATCTGATCTACTGCATAAGCAATACCTGCGTCTATAAGAGCCTCACGGTTATTTTCATAACGCTGTATCATCTTTACAAATTTTGGTGGAAGACTTGCCCCACACATTGACACCATTCGTTCAATCTGCTTTTTGCTGGTGATAGGCATAATACCTGCAGATATCGGAACTTCAATCCCTGCAATGCCTGCCTTTTCACGAAAATCGTAAAAGGCGTCATTGTTAAAAAAGAGCTGGGTAACAAGGTGAGATACACCGCTGTCTACCTTTTTCTTTAAATTAAGGATATCTTCTTTCTGATTTTTTGCGTCAATATGTACTTCGGGATAGCAAGCACCTGCAATGTCAAAGTCACCCTTTGATGAAATATAAGCGGCAAGGTCGCTGGCGTGAGGAAAGTCGTTTTTCGGCTCTTCGTCAGGCTTTACATCTCCTCTTAAAGCGAGGATGTTCTCGATTCTGTTTGCCTTTAAATCGTTGAGTACAAAATCAACATCTGCCTTTGTGCTGTTTATACAGGTGAGATGTGCCATAGTCTCAATACCGCATTTGTTCTTTATATGGGATGCGATTTCACAAGTAGAACGGTTTGCAGTATTTCCGCCTGCACCATAGGTAACGCTGAAATAGTCAGGCTTTATCTGTGCGATTTCGTTTACCGCATTATAGACTGTTTCTATGGGAAAATTCTTATTGGGAGGAAATACCTCTACAGAAAATACTACTTTTTCCTTACCATAAAGCTCTGCAATCTTCATATGATAACATTCCTTTCTGATAATAAATAGAATTTATTACATTCAGATATAGGGCGATTGTAAAACCGCCCTATTGTCGTTTATTATATTTACCTGATGGAACTACCGTTGGGTGTATCCTTGTCTAAGAATACTACCTGTACTTTATCACCTGCATCACAGGCAAGTAACATACCGTTGCTGTCCTCACCGCAAAGCTTTGCGGGAGAGAGGTTTGCAACGAAGATTACCTTCTTTCCGATAAGCTCTTCGGGAGTGTAGTACTGAGCAATACCGCTTACTATCTGTCTTCCGCCTCTGCCATCGTCAACCTGGAGCTTAAGGAGTTTTTTAGCCTTCTTGATTTTTTCACAGGCTGTTATTTCACCGCTTCTCAGCTTTACCTTTGCAAAGTCCTCAATAGAGATTATACCTGCCTTGTCAAGGTCTTCGTCTTCCTTGTATTCTGTTTTAGGAGTGAGCATTTCGTTAAGAGCGTCAATTTCCTTGTCAAGATCAATTCTGGGGAAGAGCACATCGCCCTTTGTAACTGTTACTGTCTGAGAAAGAACGCCTATCCTGCCTGCAGCCTCATAAGTCACATCAGCTTCTGTTGCACCTATCTGCTTCCATATTTCAGGCATTGTCTGAGGCATAAAGGGATAGAGCAGTGTGGATGTAAGTCTTATTGTGTCAAGTAAGTTGTAAAGTACGCAGGCAAGTCTGTCACGGTTTGCTTCATCTTTTGCAAGCACCCAGGGAGCAGTTTCGTCAATGTATTTGTTTGCACGAGAGATAACCTTGAATATTTCTGTCAGAGCAAGGCTGAGCTGAGGCTTTTCGATAAGCTCGTCCACCTTTGCACGAAGTGAGGAAGCCATAGATATAAGCTCGGTGTCCAGAGCTTCATCTGCCTTCTTTGCTTCGGGCAATGTGCCGTCAAAGTACTTTATAACCATTGCAACGGTTCTTGAAACTAAGTTTCCGAGGTCGTTTGCAAGGTCGGAATTGATACGGTTTATCATAATTTCGTTTGAGAAATTGCTGTCGCCGCCGTAGGGCATTTCTCTTAAAATGTGATAACGGACAGCGTCGACACCGTAACGTTCACCTAAAACAAGAGGATTAATTACGTTGCCGAGAGATTTTGACATCTTCTGACCGTTAAAGTTTATCCAGCCGTGACCGTAAAGCATCTTGGGGACAGGGATATCAAGCATCATAAGTAAAGCGGGCCATACGATGGAGTGGAAACGGACGATTTCCTTTGCAGTCATGTGAATTTCAGCAGGCCAGAACTTTTCAAAGTCGTTATAGGTGCTGTTTTCGTAACCTAAAGCACTGATATAGTTGATAAGAGCGTCAAGCCATACATAAACCGTGTGCTTTTCATCAAAGGGAACAGGAACGCCCCATTTTACAGTCGTTCTTGAAATGCAGAGATCTTCAAGTCCGTCCTTTACGAAGTTGTTTATCATTTCGTTTACTCGTGTTTCGGGACGAAGATAATCTGTGTTTTTGAGGAGGTCTGTTATCCTGTCTGTCATAGCGGAGAGCTTTAAGAAATAAGCCTCTTCCTTTGAGTCGATGACATCTCTGCCGCAGTCGGGACACTTGCCGTCAACAAGCTGTGTTTCTGTCCAGAAGCTTTCGCAGGGAACGCAGTATTTGCCCTCATAAGAGCCTTTGTAGATGTAGCCCTTGTCGTAGAGTTTTTTGAATATATTCTGTACGGTTTCAATATGATAAGGGTCTGTAGTACGAACATAGCGGTCGTAGCTGATGTTCATAAACTTCCAAAGCTCCTTGAACTTTTCAACGATACCGTCAACATAAGCCTGGGGGGTAAGACCGGCTTTTTCAGCGTTCTGCTGAATTTTTGCACCGTGCTCGTCTGTACCTGTGAGGAACATTACCTCATAGCCCTGCATTCTTCTGTATCTTGCAAGAGTATCGCAGGCTACCGTTGTGTAGCAGTGACCTATGTGGGGATTACCTGAGGGGTAATATATAGGGGTTGTTATATAAAATTTCTTATCCATTGTTTTATTATTTTCTCCTTGTTGATTTATTTTTTGTTTTCATTAGTTTTGTGTTATTTTATATGTGCTGAGCGCACATTCGCAGACTGATATATCCAGTCTTAAAGCTATAGAATTTTTTCAAAATACATCAGTCCTTTCTTTTTTATGAAAAATATGCATTTTTTACATTTGCATACCTATTTAGTATACCACTTTCTTCATTTTTTTGCAACCTATCAAAAAAAATTTCAGTAAATTTTGCATTTTATCTGAAAAACACTTGATTTTTTCGAATTTTTTTAGTAAAATATATTTGGTGTATTATTTTTGGAGCTTTCACGACAAAATTTCGGTAATTTTGCCGAAAGCATTACGACCAAAGACAAAGCAGGGATAAAACCCGACTTTAAAATAACAACAAAGAAATTTCAAAAGGGGTAAAAAAAATGTCTAACAGATTATTTCAGGGCGTAGTTCATCAGATGAGGGATACAATAGGCAGAGTAATCGGTGTAATTGATGAGAACTCAACTATCGTAGCTTGCAGTGAGCTTTCCAGAATAGGAACAAACAGCGACTTTTTTACTATCGAACTTGGTGATTCTCACGATGTATTCATCCGTGACGGCTATACATACAAGCCCTTCGGCGTTCATGTAAAGCCCGATTATGCAGTATTCATCGAAGGTACAGATGATCAGGCGGCAAAATACGCTTCACTTTTAGCTATTTCGCTTTCCAGCATCAAGCAGTACTATGATGAAAAGTACGACAGAAACAATTTTGTAAAGAATATCATTCTTGATAACGTGCTCCCCGGAGATATCACACTCAAAGCAAGAGAGCTTCACTTCAATGCGGAGATCAGCCGAGTGGTATTCCTTATCAGCATTGTAACATCAAACGATGTTTCTGCTTATGACGTTATCCAGAATCTGTTCCCCGATAAGAATAAGGACTTTGTTTTCAATATCACAGAAACAGAAATAGTTCTTGTAAAGGAAATAAAGTCAAACATAGACAATAAGGATCTCGAAAAGCTTGCACGCTCTATTTCAGATACTCTTTCAAGCGAGTTCTTCACTCGTGTTAATGTAGGTATCGGTACACCTGTAACAGGTATTAAGGATCTTGCACGCTCCTTCAAGGAAGCACAGATTGCTATTGAAGTCGGTAAGGTATTCGATACAGACAAGACTATCGTAAGCTATGATAATCTTGGTATTGCAAGACTTATCTATCATCTGCCCACAACACTCTGCGAAACTTTCTTAAAGGAAGTATTCAAGAAGGGCTCTATCGAATCTCTTGATCACGAAACATTATTTACAATCCAGAGATTCTTTGAAAACAACCTCAATGTATCTGAAACATCAAGAAAGCTCTTTGTACACAGAAATACACTTGTTTACAGACTTGACAAGATAAAGAAGCTTACAGGTCTCGATTTAAGAGAATTTGACCATGCGATAATCTTCAAGATCGCTCTTATGGTTAAGAAGTATCTTGCTGCAGATCCTGTAAAATTCTGATTTCGGGAAGGAAATTACAATTTAAAGACTCCGCCATTTATCGTTGTATACGTTTCCTGCCCTATAAAAATTTGACATCCGTTACGACTACACAGCAATTTTAAAAAAGTTGCTGTGTATCTGTCAGTTTAAGGGCAGTAGAAATGATTGGATGACCGATTCGCCATAATCGGGCACACACTGTTTTTAACCGATATTTCCGTCATCAGTAAAAACAGAAACAGAAAGGTAATAGAAATGGTAGAACTTAAAAATGTCAGCGTTCACTATAAAGAGGGCGTTGACGCGTTAAACAATGTAAATTTACGCATAGAAGACGGTGAGTTCGTATTCATAGTAGGTGACAGCGGTGCGGGTAAGTCCACACTGTTAAAGCTTATTACAAGAGAAGCAGTGCCTACCCAGGGACGTGTATTTGTCAACGGATACAATCTCACAAACATAAAGAAAAAGAAAATACCCTATTTCAGACGCTCTATCGGTATGATCTTCCAGGATTTCAGACTGATACCTGATCTGAATGTTTACGATAATGTAGCCTTTGTAATGAGAGTTACAGGACAGACAAAAAGAGATATAAGACACAGAGTGCCTTATGTGCTGAACTTAGTCAAGCTTGCGGACAGAGCAAAAGCATATCCCGACAAGCTGTCAGGCGGTGAGATGCAGAGAGTTGCTATTGCCCGTGCTTTCGCCAGCGATCCGGGACTTATAATAGCAGACGAGCCTACAGCAAACATCGACCCGGCTTTATCCTATGATATCGTAAAGCTGCTTAAGGAAATCAACAAGTGCGGCACGACAGTTGTTATGGTAACTCATGAGCATAGCCTTGTTGAATATTTCGGCGGCAGAATCATCAGCCTCAAGTCAGGCGAAGTGGTATTCGACGATTATGTGGGAGGTGCTGCTGATGATGAATAACTTCTCATATCTTTTAAAGCAGGGACTGTCTTCAGTATGGAAGAATCGCTTTATGTCCTTTGCAAGCTTTTGTATACTTACAGTAAGCCTTCTGCTTGTAGGACTTTCCGCTTTCGTAATGCTTGACTGCGGAATAATCCTTGACAGCGTTTCAGATAAGAATGAAATCAGCGTCTATATGGAAGATGACGCAGATTTAGAGCATATAAAGGATGTACTTAAAAGTAACACTCTTGTTACTAATGTAAGATACATCTCTCCCGAAGAAGGTCTTCAGTCTATGAAGGAGCAGTACAAGGATCAGACAGAGCTTTTTGAAAGCCTGCCTTATAACCCCGTACCTCCTACATATATGGTAACTATAAATGACCTTGATAAGATAGATATGGCGGTAAAGCAGTTTGAAGTAATCGGCGGTGTTTACAAGGTAAACGCTCCCCTTGATTTTGCAGGCTTTATCGAGGATATCCGTAATACCTTTACAATTATCGGCATTGCCCTTATTATATCTTTGGGCACTGTCTGCATAATCATAATAGCAAATACCACAAGACTCAGCGTTTTTGCACGCCGTAAAGAAATTGCTATTATGCGTATCGTGGGAGCTACCAACAGCTTTATAAGAACTCCGTTCTTTATTGAAGGTATGTTTATTGGCCTTGTATCAGGTCTTATGTCCTTTATACTGACCAAATTCATCTATGAGGGAGTATACACCCTGTTTTCTGAAAAGCTTGGTATGTGGAGTGCACTCGGAATGGACAACATCCTTAAATTTTCCGATGTAGCAATTATCACTGTGCTTGTCTATTGCCTTGCAGGAGCAATGCTCGGTGCAATAGGTACAGTTTTCAGTACAGGTAAGCATTTAAAGATATAAGTAACAGCGGAACAGAAAGGAAGAAATAATGAAAAAAAGACAATTATTTCGTACTGTGCTTTCTTTCGTCATGGTTCTTGCTATAAATGCTGGTATAATATTATCATACGCACCCGTATCTGCAAGTAACAGAATGACGGAAGAGGAAATAAAAAACGAAATTGATCGTATAGAGCAAGAAAATGCGGACAGAAAAGAAGAGATAGACCGCATTGAAGGCGAAATTGACAAGCAGCAGGAAGAAGCGGATAAAATCGCTCTTATGCTTGGTGAACAGAAAAACGAAGTAGATTATTACAATAACCTTGTTTTCTATAAAAATGAGGATATAGCTGAAAAGCAGGCTGAGATCGACAAGCTGACAGCTAATGTCGAAAGACTCGAAGACCAGCTTAAAAAGACTGAGCAGAAAATCAGTGATGCAGAAGCCCAGAACGCTGAAAATCTTGATAAATTTGCTCAGATAATCCGTACAATGTACACCAGCGGAAACAGTGATATGTTTGGTGTTTTATCAGGTGCTACTGACTTTTATCAGCTTATGGTAAGCACAGAGATAGTCGGCAATATCACAGAAAAGAACTACGAATTTATGAATCAGCTCAAGGCTGACATAAAACAGCTTGAAGCGGATAAGAATACCTATGAGACCGACAAGAAGGCACTCGAAGACGAACGAACGGTTCTTGAAGGTGAAAAAAAGGTTCTTGAGGATGAAAAGACTGAACTTATAACTCTTCAGGATACCGCACAGTCAAAGGCGGATGAATACCAGGCAGACTACAGCAAGTATCAGGGCATCTTAAACAATCTTCAGTATGAGCAGGATAATCTTCAGTATCTAGTAAGTGTCGGAGAAGCGGAAATAGAAGCCTTCGAGGAGAAGTTAAAGGAGCTTATTATCCAGAACACCCAGCAGGGTACAACTCTTCAGGAGGGTGACTGGATATGGCCTGTTCCCGGGTTTGGTTACATTTCCTGTTATTTCGGCTGGGACTATGATTTTTGGAGAATGCACAAGGGTATAGATGTCGGCGACTGGGGAATCTGGGGCAGCAATATCTATGCAACAAAGGGCGGTACGGTAATCATCGCTGAGGACTGGTACATACCGGGCTACAGCTATGGTAAATATGTCACCGTAGACCACGGCGGCGGATATACTTCAACCTACGCTCACATGGATACAGTAAATGTATACGTGGGACAGGTAGTTGAAAAGGGAGATGTACTTGGTACAGTAGGCAATACAGGATTTTCTACAGGTCCGCATCTTCACTTTGAGATCAGAATAGACGGAGAACCTGTTGATCCCTTCGGGTATGTGGAAATATACAGATAAAATTAAGACAGAGGAATTTCAATGAATAAAAAGGTTTCGCTTGGCGTAGCTATAAGCCTTGTGGCAGTTGCCTGTGCAATTACCTTCGTGCTTACTATGACGGTGTCGCTCAATATGTACAATTCGATGGTAACGGGTGTGCAGGAGAGAGAAACCATAAACGCCAAAATCAAGGAGATTGATACCTTCGTCAGAAGCTCATCTATTTATGAGCTTGAGGAAAATGACATTTTGAATGGCATTATGAATGGTTATATCTCAGGACTTGATGACAAATACGCTAAATATTACACAACAAGTGAATATTACAAGAAACAACAGATAGAAAGCGGCGAGATTATCGGTGTCGGCATTGAAACTGTGATTGAGGGCGACTATCTGAAGATTACTGAAGTATACGAGGATTCCTCGGCAGAGGTTGCTGAAATCCGCAAGGACTTCGTTATCACAAGGGTAAACGGCAAAGATATTCTGACGCTTGGTGCGGCAGAAGCTCAGCGTATGCTGGACGGTGAAGAGGGAACAAAGCTCACTATAACAACAAAAGCACCTGACGGCACAGAAAATACCGTTACACTTGTAAGACAGGTGATCGAGCTTCAGTCTGTAAAGGGTGCAATGGTGGATGGTTACGCTTATATAAAGATATCCACCTTTAACGGTCTTACAGATGACCAGTTCATTCAGCTTATCGACAAGTACGAATCACAGTCGGTGTTAGGTTATATATTCGACCTCAGAAACGTATCAGAGGGTGAGATAGCTCCCCTTCAGAGTATGCTCGGACGTATTATGCCTAAGGCAACGGTGGCAAAAAAGGTACTTGCTGACGGCAGCGAAGAAGAACTCCTTATAACCGATGGCGTTCAGGAAATCAAAAAGCCTATGGCGGTAATTGTTAATACCACTACCGCTTGTACAGCAGAGCTTTTCGCAGTGGCACTGAGAGATTTTTCAAATGCGGCACTGGTAGGTTCGGTAACTGCAGGCAAGTCAGAGCTTCAGACAACGAAAAGCTTTAAGGATGGTAGTGCGGTTTCGATATCCACAGCAAGAGTATATCCTATGCAGTCAGAAAGCTTTGACGACGTGGGACTGAAACCGGGTTATATCATAGATATCACACAGCAGGAGGAAATGGCAATCAAGTTTGCAGATCCTTCAACCGACGCTCAGCTGCAGAAGGCAGTTGAAGCGGTGGCGTCAATCAATTTACAATAAGCCTTAAAAGGCATAATATACCGCATAAGCGGAAATCACGGAGGTAACAGACCAATGGCAACTAAGCAGACAGTTTTAACAAAAGAAGGACTTAAGAATTTAGAGGATGAACTCGAGTATTTAAAATCCGTCACCAGAAAAGAAATTGCTGAAAAAATCAAGGTAGCACTTTCATTCGGTGACCTTTCAGAAAACTCTGAATACGATGAAGCAAAGAACGAACAGGGTATCGTAGAAGCAAGAATTGCTGAAATCGAAGCTACTTTAAAGAATGTAAAGATACTCGATGCAGATGAGATCTCTACAGAACACATAAGCCTTGGCAACAAGGTTATATTAGAATCCCTTGATGACGGCAGGGTGCTTAAGATTTCTCTTGTAGGCTCTAAGGAAGTTGATATGAAGAAGATGAAGATCTCTGACGAATCACCCTTAGGTAAGGCTTGCATCGGCAAGAAGCTTGGCGAAGAAATTATCGTAGAAGCTCCCAACGGAATAAAGAAGTACGTTATCAAGGAAATTGATAAGTAACAGATAAAAGGGAAAGGAAAGACAACGATGGCAAACAATCAGACTGAAGAAATCATACTGACTGAGGAAGAAGCCTTAGCTCAGCTTGACGAACAGCACAGAATAAGAATAGAAAAGCTGAACGAATTAAAGCTCAGTGGCAAGAATCCTTATGAAACAACAAAGTTTGACGTTACTCACAAGGCTGAACATATAAGAGAGAATTTTGAAGCCCTTGAAAATACAGATGTAACCATCGCCGGCAGAATTACAAGCTGGAGAGATATGGGTAAGGCAAACTTTATAGATATCCGTGATGACAGCGGCAGAATGCAGGTATATGTAAAGATAGACGATATCGGCGAAGACACCTTCAAGGAATTCAAGAAGTGGGATTTAGGAGATATCGTAGGTCTTACAGGCTTTGTATTCAAGACAAGAAGAGGAGAGATCTCCGTACACGCAAAGAGCATCAAGCTCCTTGCAAAGTCACTTCTCCCTCTGCCTGAAAAGTGGCACGGCCTTAAGGATAAGGAAGAACGCTACAGAAAGCGTTACCTTGACCTTATCGCAAACCCTGAAGTTAAGGATACATTCGTAAAGCGTTCAATGATCATCAGAGAAATCAGAAGCTTCCTTGACTCAAAGGGCTATATTGAAGTAGACACACCCGTTCTGCACACACTTGAAATCGGTGCGGCGGCTCGTCCCTTTATTACACACCACAATGCACTCGACATTGATATGTATCTTCGTATCGAAACAGAGCTTTACTTAAAGCGTCTTATCGTAGGCGGCTTTGACAGAGTATATGAAGTAGGCAGAATTTTCAGAAATGAAGGTATGGACGCTACTCATAACCCCGAATTTACATCTATCGAAATGTATCAGGCATACACAGACTACTACGGTATGATGGATCTTATCGAAGAGCTTTACCGTACAGTTGCAATAAAGGTATGCGGTACAGATACAGTTATGTATCAGGGCAAGGAAATTGCTATCGGCAAGCCCTGGGAACGTCTTACAATGATAGACTCCGTAAAGAAGTACGCTGACGCTGATTACAATACCTGGGCAGATGACGAGGCGGCTCGTGCAGTAGCAAAGGCTAAGAATGTAGAAGTAAGTGCTACAGCTACAAAGGGCGATGTACTTATCGCTTTATTTGAAGAATTTGTAGAGGACAAGCTTGTACAGCCTACAATCATTTACGATTATCCTGTAGAAAATTCACCTCTTGCAAAGAGAAAGCCCACAGACCCCGCATTTACAGAAAGATTTGAATACTTTATCAACTGCTGTGAATTCGGTAATGCCTTCTCCGAGCTTAACGACCCAATCGACCAGAGAGAGCGTTTTGTAAAGCAGGTTGAGGAAAAGAGAAAGCAGGGTGCTAACGCTGAAATTGATGAAGACTTCATCACAGCTCTTGAATACGGTCTGCCTCCAACAGGCGGTCTTGGTATGGGTCTTGACAGATTCGTAATGCTCCTTACAGACAGTGCTTCAATCCGTGACGTATTATTATTCCCCACGATGAAGCCTGAAGTAACTGCCAAGAAGAACCCCGCTCCCGTAGCAGCACCTGTAGCAACAGCAACCGAAGCAGCTCCCGAAGCTGAAGCGGTACCTGAAGTTATCGACTTCTCAAAGGTTGAAATCGAGCCTTTGTTTGAGGACGCAGTAGATTTTGAGACCTTCTCAAAGTCAGATTTCCGTGCAGTTAAGGTCAAGGCTTGCGAAGCAGTAAAGAAATCTAAGAAGCTTTTACAGTTCACACTTGACGACGGTACAGGTACTGACCGTACGATCTTAAGCGGTATCCACGCTTATTATGAGCCCGAAGAGCTTGTCGGCAAGACTCTTATCGCTATCACAAACCTGCCCCCCAGAGCAATGATGGGTATTGAGTCAAACGGTATGCTCCTCTCCGCAGTTCATAGTGAAGAAGGCGAAGAAAAGCTCCACTTACTTATGGTCGACGACCATATCCCCGCAGGTGCGAAGCTGTATTAATAAATACTAACAGACTAAAAGTCCGCTGAATTTCAGCGGACTTTTTATCTTTCCCTGCTGTGCAACTTGTCATCTTTTACAGCATCTGAGGCGGCTTTTTTGGCACCTTATACCCAGAAAAGTACCGCCTATCCTGCATATCGCCCTCTTGTCAGCAAATTGTTGAAATAGTGCTAATTATTGTATAAAATAGTAATTGGCGGAATTTATACAGGAGGCTTAAAATGACAACTTTACAGATAGGCTACGGAGATTTCTTGACCGTTAAGGATAATAACATATACGCAAATATCGAAGGACAGTTCCTGCCCTTTGATATGGACGATGTAAATAGGCTCATTCTATTCACAACAGGCGAGGGTCCGCTTCTTGACGATATGGGACTGGCAATAGAACTTTGCGGCGACATCACAATCGTTATTATGTCAGGGCATGAATGTTATGAAAGCTTCTTGTTTGACGGACTGGGAAAGGCACTGCCAATCAACTATAAAAAAATCATCGAGGCTTCTTCCTGCACAGAGCCTGAAATGTTCGTGATATATTCAAAGGACGGTTATGATTTTCCGTTTGCGGATGGTCCTCACGCTGTCTGTATGACCTGCCGTCACATATTGGAAGAACATAAACCTATTACATTCGTTTTTCACGATAAAGATAGCTGGCAGTTTTTGTGCGGAGAAAGTCACGAAATGACTGACGGGCGAATGGTTTCGCTTGACGAAATTATGTATATTGATGAAAGAATGAAATTTTTTGCCAACCTCGAGTGCGGCGATTACGCCGAGATGGACGAGGAAACAGGCGAATGGATGGTTGCACACGACTATTACCCCGAGGAAACGGATGAAGAAAACGAAGACGATGAAGACGAGGAATACGATGAAGATGATGTGCCTTCATCTGAGAATGCTCCTCGTGCCGCATCTTCCTGTGAAAGCAAGCTTGAAATAACCCTTGAAGACGGAGAGATAGTCGTATCGGGTAGTCTTAATCTCGGTTACATCGGCATTTTTGAGGATGAACAGATCGAGCTTGACGATACTTTGGAAGAAATAAGAGAATGGGACATCGTGACAGAAAATCTTGACGAGGACTGTACAGACGAGGAGATCATCGAATTCTTAAATCAGTATTTCAATAGCTTTGCAGATAGAATTACTCAGAATATCGACAATATCAACGGTACATTCCTGCTGTATGTATTTGACGATATGATAAATATGGAAACTGATTTCAGAGAAATTGAAGAGCTGTATATTGAGGAAAAGAACTATTTCGCCAGCGAAATGGATATATCCGAGATCTATAAGGCGTCAGGTCAGGCTCTTTCTTCTCTTGCACCCTATTTTGAAACGCCGAATGACGGCAGAGTTCCGAAAGGGCATTTGGAAGCTGTATTCAGAGCATGCTTCCCGATGTTCGATTTAGATTGCTTTATTGAAAATATCGAGCCTGAGTGTATTGGACTTAGCGACGGCGAGATTTCATTCCAGTGCTCTGACAGCTTTGACGAACTGATCTTGTGCGGTGCTTATGCGGTGATTGATGAGGATCTTAGCTTTTCAGACTGGCATAATTTCTAAATGATTTTTAAGGAGGAAAAGAAAATGGAAGAAAATCTTGAAATGAAAAAACTTGAAGCAGCAGCCGAACAGGGCGATATGGAGGCACAGTTTAATCTTGGTCGCATGTATTGTCAAGGTGAAGGCACAGAGGTGAATTACGAAAAGGCATTGTATTGGTGGGAGAAGGTAGCCGAGCAGGGTGATGTGCGGGCACAGTTCAATGTGGGGCTTATATTTTTTCGTGGTCTTGGAACAGAAGTG
>JAZSHW010000091.1:0-13041 GCA_045533495.1 Ruminiclostridium sp.
TACTGTTACGATATTGTAGAGCAGGGCTGTGAGACCTACAGTGCTCTTGCACTTGAGCTTAAGGATTCAAGGATATGGAATTTGTGGTGGGATTAAACCATCGGATAAGAATAAAACAAAATAATTAAACAACAAAACATACATAACAGGAGGAAAAACAATGGCAGAAAAAATTAAAATCAGCGTAAATGATGGTCGGCTTGTAGTAAAAGGAACTCTCAATCTCGGCTACATCGGCACTTATACAGACGGAGATATGTCGATTAATAGAGGTATAGACTCTGTAAGAAGATGGAAAATTGTTAAGAACAATCTTTCCGAAGGTTGTACAGATGAGGAGATTGCTGCTTTTCTGAGCAGGTATTACAGCGACTTTGCAGAGAAAATCGAAAGGAATATCGACAATATAAACGGTACATTCTTACTGCACGTGTTCAGCGGTATGGTAGATTGCGGTCTGGATTTCTGGGAGATAGAGGAAGTATATCTTGAGGATAAGGATCCGTATGGCGATACAGATGAAATATACGATGCGGTGGATGATAAGCTGAATGAGCTTTGGGAACATCTTGAAACACCCAACGACGGCAGCGTTAATAAGCCGAATATAGAGCAGAAGCTCAGAGAGCTGTTCCCGATGTTTGATTTCGATACCTTCTTTGAAAATATCATTCCCGAAAGCGTGGGACTTGACGACGGAGAAATATCCTTCCAGTGTTCGGATGATTTTGGAGAAGAAATTCTGTGCGGTGCTTATGATGTACTGGACGAGAAATTATGCTTTACAGATTGGCATAATTATTAAACGATAAAAAGAACGAATTTAAGGAGAAAAAATGTTAAATTTATTTCAGGAAATGTCGAAAAGCAAAAAGGAAACGGGCAAACGCTTCTGTCAATGCGGTTCAAGTAAGGCACATTGGGAAAACTTTATAGGCATGCCCCTTGATGAGCAGACTTGTTCTGTTAAAGGATGCACAAATTGTGCGACATTAGGTGGTCATATCGTAGGAGAAAATTATCCTGAGGGATATATCGTGCCGCTTTGTGACTCATGCAACCAATCCGACGAGCCTTTTGAGGTTAAACCAAATACCATTTTCGTTTCTGCTGATTTAAGCGTAACGTGTGAAGAGGAATAAGGCATGGCAGACTTGGTTGCTCAGTCCTTCAAAGATGGGTATAACTATTAAAAAATAACTTATCTGATATGGTTTAAAAATATATAAACATTGTCCGCCCACTGCCATAGTGGGCGGACTTGCTTTTTACCCCTTACTGTGATATAATTATTATGGTTTTTTATCCCCAATGGGATATACTACGATTATTACAAAAACTGTTTAAATTCCCTTTATATTTAAAGGATAAAATAAGTATGCTGAAAGGGGTGCTGTAATGTCAGTCGATAACGATAAGAGAGAGCTTTTAAAATTAAAGCAGGGACTCATAGAGGAAAGCGATGCTATTGACGAGGGCGGCTACGACGTAGCTATGCCTGATACCGCTATGGGTAAATTTAAAAACTGGCTTTGGTATCATAAGCTATGGTTTATAATCGGCTTTATTGTGCTTGCTTTAGGCTTTGTTATCTGGTATTTCTTCTTTGTAGCAGAAAAGCCTGATATCCGGATTTATTCAACAGGTAATTACAGTACAACTTATCGTCAGCTTTTAGAAGAAAACACAGCGGCTTTCTGTCCCGATTTTGACAAGAATGGGAAAATAAAGGTCAGCATCAATCAGCCGGGTGATGACGCTGTAATGGGCTTTACTGATCTTTATGCCGAGATAGAAAGCGGCAATGCTTCTCTTTATATCGGCAAAAAGGATAAGCTTGAAGCACTGTATAATGATTTTAAAACCGCAAAGGACGAAGAGATTTTTGCAAGTCTAAAAGATATCGTAGGTGCAGACGTTTATCTTATTGATGTAACTGAGACTCAGTTCGGAGAAGACAACAAGCTGCTTACTACAGAGCTTTTCATCGCTGTAAAAAACACAGATGACGACAGAGAAAAGCAGGCAATGGAATTTTTATCAAATCTTTATAATAATAAGAAATTCTTAAGAGATTAACAGATTGAAAGGAAAAAAGTTTTTAAATGGCAAGCTACAATGATGAAAAAAGAGAACTGCTCAAAATGAAGCAGGGCTTAATAGAAGAAAGCGATATAATAGAAACCGAAGCGGATAAGGTGGTGCTTGAAAAGCCTACAGGTATGGCGGCGGTAGAAAATTTCTTCTATCATAATAAATGGTTTATAATAGTGGGATTATTTTTCGGCCTGCTTATAATCTTCCTTGTACATCAGACACTTACAAGAGAAAAATCGGATATGACGGTACTTTTAGTTACCTCCGATTCTCAGAAAGCCCCAAATCTTTATCAGAAGGTAAATGACATCGAGCTTGCTTTAGAGAAATACTGTCCCGATTTTGACAAGGACGGAAATGTACACGTTGACGTATATATGATAGACCTTACAAAGTCCAACCCCGACCCCCAGTATGTAAATTCAAACGCTACAAAATTCTTTGGCGAAATGCAAAGAGGTGTGGCACAGCTCCTTATCTGTGATACCGATATCTTAGGCGATGATGAGAATGGTAATGAAGTAAGCTTTGACTCAATGTTCAAGGATCTTGGAGAAGTTACGGGTGCTGACAGATATAAGGGGGTAACATCCATAAGCCTTAAGGACACGATATTTGTAAAGGATGCAAAGTGGGAAAATTCCTGCCCTGATATTTTAGGCTTCAGCATAAGAAATATGACAAGCGACCTGCTTGGTTATAACGATGACGCGTTACTCCGTAACGAGCAGGCCGGCGAGGTTCTTAATAACATTCTCAGCGGCAATGTTGTAAACGAACCTGCAAATCAGTAAGGGAGAAATATATGGATTATTTTAAAAAATCAGAAAGACAGTCTTTCCCGAAGCTTATACTGGCGGGCGGATTATATATGCTTTTCGGCAATATTCTGTGTGCCATTATGACCTTATCCACAGCCCCCTTTATAGGAAATGACTTTATGAAGATAGTCATATTTATTTTAGCAATAGCGGTTTTCTATTCAATGATGTTTACAGTAGCCTATAAGGATGGCGTAAGAGAACAGAGATATGTTACTCTTCACAAATGCGAAGAACCCGATATGAAAAAATGGGTGAAGATAGGCACAGCCCTTATGGGGATAATGTTTGTACCGTCATTGATACTTCTTTTGGCTAAGCTTACAAACTGGTACTTTGATATTACTCTTATCCACAGAATAATAGATGGTATGATCTATCCTTTATCATTAATGCTTGTACCAGGCAGCAGTATTGACAGTATGCAGATATTTGTACCTTTTATTTATATGCTATGTTATGCTCTTATTCCTGTAGTTACCCATTTCGGTTTCTATTTCGGATATACAGGAAAGCTTGAAAAGGATAATATAATGTATGAATAAACTGTGATATGGGGGAAATATGAAAGTATATTGTATAAGTGAAGGTGAGCTCCACCTTATTGAAAACGGTAAAAGCCGTATAGTTACTTGCGACAGAATAAAAAATTACATAGATACCGTTACCAAAATGAAACAGCGTGATGAATGGAAGACCACAGGCAAGGGTGCAAAATTCATGGGTGTTGAAGCAAAGGAATATGAGACAGGTAACAGAATGATGTATCTTCGTTCTGTGGGTAAATGTGATGGAAAGCTCATTTACAGCACCTTTATTGACGGTATGGGCGGAATGTATTTAAAGGACGCCGATAGCGGTGATGAAACCTATATTTTTGCAAATAAGGAATTTGATATAACTGATGTATACGCCGATGGCGGAAAATGTGTTATCACAGCAGGTCTTGGAAATTATGAAAGACATATCGGCATCGCAAATCTTGATAATGGCGGAGTAAATCAGATTACAGAAGGCTTTACCAGTGAAACACATCCCTTTATATCAAAAGCGGATAATAACAAGATATACTATACCGCTATGGGCTATGCAAGGGATAATGTGGGCAACGTGATGGAGAAAAGCCCTTGTTCTATCTGTTGTTACGATGAAAGCACAGGCGAGCTTGCCGATATAATTTCTGATGATGCATTTGATTATATAAAGCCATCAGACGATAAGGACGGCAATCTTTATTACATAAAAAGAGAATATCAGCCTACAAAGAAAAAGAGTAACATTTTAATGGATATTCTGCTTTTCCCTGTAAGAATAATTAAAGCTATAGGCGGATTTTTAAGCGTATTCTCATTGGCGTTCGCCGGAGAGCCTTTGCGTACAGGCGGTAGTAATCCATCCAAAACGAGAAACCCCGATGAAAGAGAAATCTTTGTCGAGGGCAATATGATAAAAGCTCAGAAAATGCTTAGTGACGATAGTGAAGAAGGAATTATTCCTTCAGGCTGGGAGCTTATAAGAAATGAAAATGGCAAGGAAACAGTGCTGAAAAAAGGCGTTATGGATTATAATATCACCGATGATGGCGAGATAGTATATTCTGACGGTAGCTTTGTCCGTATCGTTCATCAAGACGGAAAAACAGAAAAGCTTTGCAAGATGAAGCTTGCTAATTCAATAACGGTTATATAAAGAATTAAATCCGAAGAAAATCAAGCGTTTTCTTCGGATTTTGTTTAGGTCTGAGCGATAAGTTGTTGTTTAGTGCTCCGCTTGGGGTTATTGTAGCCTCAAAAAAAGATTGCTCGGTGTATAGAGAATCCCTCCGTCAGACCTTACGGACTGCCACCTCCCTTTAGGCAAGGGAGGCTTTTTGGTGCTACACCAACCAAAGTCCCCCTTGCCTAAAGGGGGATGGCGGCGATAGCCGTCAGGGGGATTCATTCCGTCACATCTCCCCGCAAACAACAATTTTTTCTTTGATAAAACAAAAATCCACTTCTGACAAATATCAGAAGTGGATTTTTCGTTCATTATATCTGATTATACGTTAAACAACAATTCCTCATAAGTGGGGAAAGGCCAGTATTTTTCAGCTACCATTGTTTCAAGCTGGTCAGCGATAGCACGAAGAGCCTGCATTGTAGCAAATACCTCATCGTGATAGCATCTTGCGGCTTCAAAGATATCTGATATACCGTGAGCCTTTATGATAACCGCTTCAAGCTCGTAGATCTTGTTGTTGAGATCTTCTGCAAGCACGCTGATACTTGATGCAAGATTGCTTTCTACATTGTGGCTGATGCCTGCATTCTTCTTTGCAATAAGTGTTTCGCAAAGAGCCTTTTCATATTCCATAACGGCGGGAAGGATTTCTTTTGACGCCATTTCTACAGTAGTAAGAGCCTCGATATTTATAATCTTGCAGTAGTTTTCAAGCTGAATTTCAGTTCTTGAATTTACTTCAATTTCAGTAAATACCTTGTGCTTTGCAAAAAGCTTTATGTTCTTTTCATCACGGAAATGGGGGATAGCATCAACCGCAGAGTTGTAGCAGGGAAGTCCTCTTACTTCAGTTGCTTCCTTTACCCAGGCGTCATCGTAGCCGTTTCCGTTGAAGATAATACGCTTATGCTTCTTTATAGTTTTTACAAGAAGCTCGTGGAGTGCTGTGGTGAAATCTTCTGCACCCTCAAGCTCGGTTGCAAATTCATCAAGAGCCTCAGCAACTATGGTGTTTAATACAATGTTAGGGTCTGAAATATTGAGAGAAGAACCGACACTCCTGAACTCGAACTTGTTACCTGTAAAGGCAAAGGGCGATGTTCTGTTTCTGTCAGTAGTATCCTTGGGGAATTTTGGTAGTGTGGAGATACCGATATCAAACTGAGAACGCTTTGATTCCACATCCTTATCGTCAACAATGGCATTAATGATTTCTGTAAGCTCATCGCCAAGGAAAATGGAGATAATTGCGGGAGGTGCTTCGTTACCGCCGAGTCTGTGGTCGTTGCCTGCAGTTGCGACTGATACACGAAGAAGATCAGCGTGTTCGTCAACTGCCTTTATAATAGCCACAAGGAAGGTTAAGAACTGAGCGTTTTCCATAGGTGACTTTCCTGGATTTAAAAGGTTGTGACCGTCATCTGTTGTCAGGGACCAGTTATCGTGCTTACCTGAGCCGTTTACACCCTGAAAGGGCTTTTCGTGAAGCAGACACACCATACCGTGTTCTAAGGCAACCTTTTTCATAATTTCCATTGTGAGCTGGTTGTGGTCGGCGGCAAGGTTTGCAGATTCAAATATAGGTGCACATTCGTGCTGTGCAGGAGCCGCCTCGTTGTGCTTTGTCTTTGAAGCAACACCTAAAGCCCATAAATGTCTGTCAAGGTTTTCCATATAATTTCCGACCCTCTGCTTTATAGTGCCGAAATAGTGGTCTTCTAATTCCTGCCCCTTTACAGGTGCCGCACCGAAAAGCGTTCTGCCGGTGAAGATAAGGTCTTTTCTTTTATCATAGCTCTTTTTGTCAACAAGGAAGTATTCCTGCTCTGCGCCTACTGTTGCAATAGCGGCGTTTACTTCTTCGTTTCCGAAAAGTCGTAAGATTCTTACTGTCTGCTTTGAAACCGCATCCATAGAGCGAAGCAGAGGGGTTTTTTTATCAAGTGCTTCTCCTGAGTATGAGAAAAAAGCTGTGGGTATGTAAAGGGCGTTATCCTTTATAAATGCGTAAGAGGTAGGATCCCAGGCTGTATAGCCTCTTGCTTCAAAGGTTGCACGAAGTCCGCCTGAGGGGAAGGAGGATGCGTCAGGTTCACCCTTTATAAGCTCCTTACCTGAAAACTCCATAATAGCCGTGCCATCACCTACAGGTGAAATAAAGCTATCGTGTTTTTCTGCTGTGATACCTGTCATAGGCTGGAACCAGTGAGCGTAGTGTGTAGCACCCTTTTCTACTGCCCAGTCCTTCATAGCACTGGCAACTACTTCAGCAACAGGGAGTGTAAGCTCTGCGTCGCCGTGGATAACCTTCATAAGATCCTTGAAGGTAGCCTTAGGAAGCTTTGTTTTCATTACCGCTTCGCTGAATACATCTGAACCGAAAAGCTCAGGCATCTGGAGTTTGTTTTCTGTCATTTCCTTTTCCTCCCGTGAAAAAAGAATTTTTGTTCTACATAAAATAAAGCGTTCTGATGGTATCAAAACGCCGCAAATATACTTATTTATCTGTTTAGTCTGTACCTTAATTATAATACAGTAATACGGCAAAAAAGTCAAGTGGGATTTTGCACAAAAGAATATTAACAATATCCCTTATAATTAGAGCGAAAAATCCCCGATATAATTATATATCGGGGACCATTTTTTTAGAATTCAATTTTACCGTAAAGTGTAGCATTCTTTTCAGCTTCTACAGTTTCCTGAGAATACTGATATGTTGCATTTTCGTCAGATGTACGCTTGTACTCTCTTTCAAAGCTTGTAGAGAAGCCGCTGCTCTGCTTGTAGGAACGATTACCGCCGTTGCCGTTTCTTCTCTGACCGCCTCTTCTGTCGTTTCTCTTGTTATCGCTGTGTCTTTGTGCAGCGGAGATTACGACCTTTCTGTAAGGCTCTTCACCGATAGAGTTACTGTATACACCTTCAATTTCAGCTACCTTGCTATGAATGATGCGACGCTCATAGGGGTTCATAGGCTCTAAAGTAATTCTTCTGCCCTGACGGAGTACCTTATTTGCAGTACGTTCAGCAAGAGCACGCAGAGTTTCTTCTCTCTTATCTCTGTAGCCGTTGCAGTCAACTGTAATTCTGCAGTAAGGTTCGTCGTTTCTGTTGCTTGCCAAGATTGCAAGATACTGGAGAGAATCAAGAGTTTCGCCTCTTCTGCCGATTACGATACCAAGCTTTTCGCCAACGATATCTAAAATTGTGATTTCTTCCTTTTCAATTACGTTTACCTTGAAATCAGTAGCACCAAGCTCTGTGAGAACCTTTTCGATATAAGCTACCGCAAGTGCAATCTTTTCGCTGTGTTCAGCACTGTCTACCGCAGGAGCTGCTGCTTCAGCAGTTGTTTGTGTAGCTGCAACTGCTTCAGTAACAGGGGTTGTTTCTTCCTTAGCTTCAACTTCAGGGAATGTTGCTCTTATTTTGTAGTCACCCTTCTTGCCGAATAACTTCTTTACAGGTTCTTCAATAACTTCAATAGTAATGTCGGTAACCTTTACTCCGAGTGCTGTGATTTCTGTGTAAGCAAGAGCCTTAAGCTCTTCTAACACCTTGCCACTATAAATCTTTTCCATTGTTAAAATCCTTCCGTAGTATGCAGAGAGCATTATTTGTTACTGCTTTGCTGTCAATCTTCGTCGTTTTCGTTGTACTCTTCGCCGTACTTTTCTGCGTCGGCTTTTCTTGCTGCTGCGAGTTTTCTTCTGTTGATTTCTTTCTGGCTTAAGGTTTCTGTCTTGGTTACTACCTTTTCCACACCTGTATCTGCATCAGTAACTACTGCTGTAGTTGTAACTTCCTGCTGCTTTTTGCGGTTAGCCTTGAACTGCTCTTCTGCCTTTTCTCTGAGCTTTGCAGGATTGTAGAAGATCTGTAAAAGCACCGCCTGAACTATACCTAAAGCATAGTTTATCGTCCAGTAAAGACCAACACCGGCAGGAACGCTGAATGCGATAAAGAGGGAGAGCAGAGGCATAGCATAGATCATTATCTTCATGCTTGCACCGCCTACATCAGCGGTCTCGGGGTTGTTAAGTCTGTTGTAGTACTGTGTAAGAAGTGTCTGTGCAATAGAGAAGATGAAGGAAAGGACAGGGATGATAAGGAGGGAATTGAACTTCCACTCAGGTGTCATACCTAAATCGAGACCGAAGAACATCATATTGTTCTTCAGGTTTGCGAGTTGTCCCTTGACTGTATCTGACATCAGAGAGCTTTCTTCAAAGCTCTTGGGGTACTTATTGTACATCTGAAGGGCCATAAGCTCCTTCTGAAGACTTGCATATTTTGTCTTGACCATCTTTAATCTTGAGATGGTTTCGGCAGATAATCTTGACTTGTCACCTGTGATATCTGCAAATTCTTCTTCTGTAAAGTTACCGTATTTTTCTCTGTCTTCCTTTGTGATGACAGAAGGGTCTTTTTCAGAATAGTTATTCTTGAATCCTTCGTCTTCCTTGAACTCGTGTTCGTTTTTAGGGAGATTGTTAGTCTCTGAAATGAACATCTGTGTTCTTGTTGCAGGATCCTTGTATAATTCTATCAGCTCTCTATCCTTAACGTTATACTCGTTTAAGAAAATGCTGGCATATTCTGTATCAACTGCGACGGTTACAGTGTGGTTTATCTGATCAGATGGAATATGTTCCATGTGAGTCATAGGCTTGTAAACTACGTCGATCATACCAAAGAGGATAAGCATTGTAAGCACTAAGGGTCCACAGCCGCCTGTAGGGTTATAGCCTTCTGCCTGAAGCTTCTGAAGCTCTTCGGCCTGTTTTTCTCTGTTATCTCTGTATTTTCTCTGAATTTCCTTTACTCTTGGAGCAAATAACTGTGAGTATGCCATATTCTTCTGCTGCTTTAATGTCAGCGGAAGTGTGGCAATCTTTAAAATGATTGTAAAAATTAAAATCGCCCAACCGAAGTTCTGTAAAAGCAGGTAAATGGGCCACATAATATAGCCTAAGGGCGTACCGATTAATGTGTATAAGAAATCTATGACAAATCACCTTCCGTATAGTCTGCTGCCTAATTGCAGTCATTTTCTCTTGAAAAAATAAAATTCCTGTGGTACATAGTCATAGCCACCCGGCGAAAACGGGTTGCATCTAATAATTCTCCGTATAGTCAAATAACCGCCTTTCACCGCACCAAAACGCATAATAGCCGTCATAGCATATTCTGAGCAACTTGGTGTAAATCGGCAACAACGCGGTAACCACTTAGATAGTGTAAGTCTGTAGATTTTTACGAAAAATAACAGTACATATTTCATTTTATTTTTAGTCGTTCTTTTTGCCGTATCTGCCCAGTATCTGTTTATTCATAAGGGAGTACAGCTTGTCCGTTTTTAATTCTGTGGTTTTTGTTCTTGCCACAAAAATAAAGTCGTATCTCTTTTTGCTCTGTTCTCTTAAGCGAGGTTCAATAAGGCGGAACGCTTCACGGATAACCCGTCTTGCACGATTGCGTTTGACTGCATTGCCGACCTTTTTACCGGTCACAATACCTATGCGGTTTACCCGCCTTTTATTTTCCCTCACATAGCATACGAATGCATAGTTTACAATGGATTCACCCTTTTTGAATAAAAAGCGGAATTCCTTGTCCTTTTTTATGCAGACATATTTTTTTCTGAATTCACTCACTACGATATTAGTAGCTTAAGTGCTTTCTGCCCTTTGCACGTCTTCTTGCGAGAACCTTACGACCATTTCTTGTGGACATTCTTTTTCTGAAGCCGTGTTCTTTCTGTCTCTGCAGCTTCTTGGGCTGGTAAGTTCTTTTCATTGTGTATTCCTCCTGTTATATTGATTACAGTTAAACGATTAACTGTAAGGCGTCAATTTACGCCTATGCAATTTAATATTATACCTTAAATTGCCCGCTATGTCAAGATATAAAGAGAAAAAAGATTGAAAACTTTTTTACATCATTTATTATGAAAAATACACAATAAAAGGGCATTTATACTCTGTTGATAATCGCAGTCGCTATGTTCAGATAAAGTGCAAAGCAAAGCCACAGAATGTAGGGGATGTTAAGGTATGCGGAAATTGTTCTTATTCTGCTGAAAAGATATATCATTATTCCCACAAGCACTATCATAAGGGCAATTATGAAAGCTCCTGTCCACAGCATCTGAAATCTGAAAAAGATAATGCTCCAGGAAGAGTTAAATGCAAGCTGTATAAAATATACTGTAAGAGCAGTCTTTTTTACTTTTTTATCATAATCGGCAGTACAGATAAGATATGCGGATATGCCCATAAGTGCATATAGTATCACCCATGCAACGACAAATACGGGTGCGGGCGGTTGCAGGGACGGTGCCTTGTAGATTTCGAAAAACTGAGAAAACCCGCCTGTGATAAGTGCAGACAATGCTCCGACAAGCTCTGTGCCGATAACAAACAGTAAAAACTTCGCCAAAGAAAACTGTTTCATAAATTCACCTTTAACTGTAGAAAATTTTCTATCCATTATATATAGTATACGGAAATATTTTATGCATCTCTTTTACAGAATATTCCCTTATTGATTTTACCGCCCCGATATGTTACAATAAACAGAGATTTTCAAAAAGGAAGAGCATAATGTTTAGAGGTTTTAATAAAAAGACAACGGGATTTTTAAAGGGTATCCGTGACAATAACAATAAGGAATGGTTTGAAGCACATAAGCAGGAGTATCTTGAAAATGTTTACGAGCCTTTGTGCGAACTTGCAGGCTTTATAGGTGAGCAGTTTTCTGATATTCCCGATGTGGTGCATAAGGCGTCAAGGATATATCAGGACGCTTCATATCCGCCATATCAGCACTATCGTGATACAATGTGGATATATATTCTGCATAATGCGATGATGTGGAATCAGACCCCGATGGTATATCTTGAACTGTCTGCAGATGGTATGGTATGCGGTTTTAAGATTAGCAAGCCCCAGCCTTATGTGATGGAGAATTTCCGCAAGGAGCTTTTATCCAACAAGGGATTTTTCTTTGATATTGTAAACAGACTTAAGGAAAAGTACGATATAAAGATTGCAGGCGAAGAGTACAAAAGAAAAAAGCCCTGCGATGATGAAGAGCTGACAGACTTTATGAGCAAGAAAAATCTTTATATCTATTTCACAATTCCTTGTGGTAAAGAGATGTATTCAGCAAATTCAGGAGAAACTCTTAAAAGTGCGGCATCTGATTTCTGGGAGCTGGTGGAATATTTTATGCCCTTTCTTATAAAGGAGCTTCCCGCTGAGGTGGAAATTCCCGAAAACAAGGAACAGAAGCTGAAAACCGATTCATCCCCCATAGC
This sequence comes from Ruminiclostridium sp., assembly GCA_045533495.1. Classification (GTDB taxonomy): domain Bacteria; phylum Bacillota; class Clostridia; order Oscillospirales; family Ruminococcaceae; genus Ruminiclostridium_E. The sequence continues at coordinate 11,962 of JAZSHW010000091.1, forward strand.
CGATAAATATGGCGGATTTATGTGGTAAGGAGCGGAAATATGAAGATTTACGTCCCTGATTATTATAGTGAATTTTCCTGCATAGCCGATAAATGCAAGCATAGCTGTTGTATCGGCTGGGAGATAGATATAGATGATTATACCTTTGAGCTTTATAAAGACATCGGCGGAGAGCTTGGCAAAAAATTATCTGATAATATCACAACCGATGAAGATAGTGTTCATAGCTTTAAGCTTTGTGAGGATGAGCGTTGCCCTTTTCTTAATGAAAAAGGATTATGCGAGTTGATTTTAGAAAAGGGTGAAGATATCCTTTGCGATATATGTAATGATCATCCCCGATTCAGAAATTTTTACTCAGGCAGAACCGAGATAGGTTTAGGTCTTTGCTGTGAGGCGGTGTCAGAGCTTGTCTGCGGCAGAGAAAAAAAGACGGAGATAATTCTTTTGTCTGATGACGGATATGAGGAAGAGCCGTTATCTGAAGATGAAGAAGAGATACTTACCTTAAAGGAAAAAGTTATAGCCGCACTTCAGGACAGAAGCAAGGCCTACGATGACAGAGCAAGGTCAGTCTGTGATATAAAGCGATACAGCAACAAGGAGCTGTATGACATTCTTTTCTCCCTCGAAAGGCTTGATAAAGACTGGGATAAGGTTTTATCCGCACTTTTAAATTCTGAGGAAGATAATATCCCTGAAAGCTACGATACCGTATGTGAACAGCTTGCAGTATACTTTATCATACGTCATCTGAACAATGAGTGCAGATGCACAGAGGACATTCTTGCCTTTGCATTATTTTCAGTGCAGGTGATAATGAAGCTTGCGACAGCATATTACGGAAAAGCTCCTGATATAACGCAGATATCAGATATTGCACGGATGTATTCAGCAGAGATAGAATATTCTGATTGTAATATTGATGAGATAATCGGAAAGTTATAAATGCAACAAGCCGTGAGGTTTCCTCGCGGCTTGATTTTTGTAAGATAAATTGTTGTTTGACGGCGGGTTGACGGTTTGTGTTTATGTATCATAACGGGGCGTCGAGGACGCCGTCCCCTACAATTTTCCCCA
>JAZSHW010000013.1:0-12359 GCA_045533495.1 Ruminiclostridium sp.
TTAAAAACATAAAGGGGTTGATATTCTGGATACATTTTTTACAATACTGATAGGCATAGGAATAATCGTTGCCATTATTGCTGTGATGGTTCTCATCTGTTTTCTCGCCGTTTCGGCAATTTATGAAAGCGTATTCGGAAAACGCTTTGAAATATACGATTCTCCCCTGCTCCCCGATTTTAACGACTACCCCGATATTGAAAGCGAGCATATTTCCTTCCCTTCAAAAAAAGGATATAATCATATCGGAACATTCTATCGTCATAAGGATGTGACTGTGTTCAAGGGGCTTATCGTATTTTCTCACGGGATATTTGACGGACAGCTGAATTATCTACCTGAGATAGACTATTTTGCAAGACGCGGATATAAGGTGTTCGGCTTTGATAACACAGGTAGTCATCTGTCAGGTGGAAAGTCCCTGCGTGGTCTTCCTCAGTCGGCAGAGGATTTAGATACCGCTTTAGCTTATGTTACAGAAGTGACAAAGGACGAAAAGCTACCGCTTTTCTTGTTCGGTCATAGCTGGGGAGGTTATGCGGTGTCGGCGGTAAGCTGTTACAACATTTACGACATAAAGGGCGTATTTGTACAAAACGGCTTTAACCGTCCTTGCGATATGCTCACAGCAGAGGCGGTAAAGCGTTTTGGTAAATGGATGCTTGCTCTTGCCCCCTATATAAAAATGTACGAAAAGATGAAATTCGGTAAGGCGGCAGATTACACCGCAATGCAAGGTATCGCAAAGGCAACTGCCAAGGGTACTAAATTTCTTATCCTGCACAGTCTTGACGATAAGAGCATTAGCCTTGCAAACAGCGTTTTATCAAACGTTATAAAGAATGACAATATAACTCTTATAACCGAGAAGCATAAAGGTCATAACTCCCTTGACAGTGACAAGGCTATCAAATACAAGAAAAAGCTTGACGATAAGTGCTATGACGAGCTTGGCAAAAATCCCACCAGTATGGCAAAAAGAGAATTCTATCAGAAAAACGCCGATAAAAAAACCTATTTCGAGATAGATTTCAGACTTATGAAAATAATAGCTGACTTTTATGAGGCAGGCTGCAGATAAAACAAAAGGGTATGTTTAGAAAAACATACCCTTTTGTTTTCAAAATTCCTTTTATCAAGGCTTTTCATTGACATCTGAGGGAATTTGTGTTATACTCTTTTTTAAGTAAAATGCTTTGTGAAAGGAAAGTAATATGAAGTTAAAAAATTTTTTTGCGGCTGTTTTAGCCGTAGCAACTCTTATGAGTGCAACCGCCTGCTCAGGTGAAACAACAAGCTCTGTTACAAGCACCCCTACAAACAGTGTAACAAGCGAAGAAAGCAAGAATGAATCAAGCGAAGCTGAAACAAGTGCTACTGAAAGTAACACACAAGTAAGTAATCCGGAAGATTCCTCAGAATTGGAGAACAGCGAAATGGAACAGACAACAAACAGCTTCAAGCTGACAAGCGAAAACGCAAAACACATCGGCAGAACCTATACAGACGGCGATGGCACGGTATGGCTGTCCCATTCTGCAAGTGCTCTTGAATTTACATTCACAGGTACAAAGGCATCCGTTACAGTATGCGAAGATATCGCATACGGTGCAGGCAGCGAACCCAGATTTGCAGTATATGTAGACGATGAACGCAAGGTAGACCATCTGCTTCAGGAAAATGAAGCGACTATCGAGGTTTTCTCAGCTGACAGTGCAAAGGAAACAAAGGTAAAGATTATCAAGCTTTCTGAAGCCGCAAACAGCATTTTCGGTGTAAAATCCTTTGATACAGACGCAACAGAGCTTAAGCCTACAGCAGAAAAGGAATTTAAAATCGAATTTATCGGAGACTCCATCACTTGTGGCTACGGTGTAGATGACGAGGTTAAGGAAAATCACTTCTCAACAGCTACAGAGGATGCTACAAGGGCTTATGCATATAAGACAGCTATGAACCTTGACGCTGATTACAGCCTTGTGTCCTTCAGCGGTCACGGCATAATTTCGGGTTATACAGACACCAACAAAAAGCAGGATCAGCAGATTGTTCCTGCCTTCTATGAAAAGGTTGCAAGAAACTACTCAGGTAGTAAAATAGTAGAAAACGATTGGGATTTCTCACGCTTTACACCTGATATGATAGTTATTAACCTCGGTACAAATGACAACTCCTATGTAAAGAAGGACAAGGAAAAGGAAGCTGAATACTCACAGGGCTATGTTGACTTCTTAAAGCAGATAAGAGCCAAGAACCCTGATGCGACTATCCTTTGTACTCTCGGCGTTATGGGCAATGAGCTTTTCCATCCCATGAACAATGCTGTCAAGGCATACAAGGAAGAAACAGGCGACGAAAATGTAGATGTTCTGTCATTTGAAGTGCAGAGTGCGGCTGACGGCTATGCGGCAGACTGGCACCCCACAGAAAAGACTCACACAAAGGCTGCCGAAAGACTTACAGCAAAAATCAACTATATGTTAGGCAATCAGTAATACAATACATAATGCGATGGGGATGTAAAAAAAGCGCAGACCGCATAAACCTATATAAACCAAGAATTTTTAAAGCAAAAGCCTGTTAAAAGTTCATATAATTCTATAAAAAACAAAAAATCAAGATATTTTGTTTTTTATGCTACAAACAAACTTCGCCACTCGGCGTACTTTTGTACGCCGTCGGGTAACCAACAACAAGGCTGACACCTTGTTGTTGCTCAGTTTGTTCGTTCTGCATCTTTTTTTCTTATCCCCTCAAAAGAGGCTGTAAAAAACTTCGTTTTTTTACAGCCTCTTTTTTTGCCCACGGCAGCACTCCGACGGATTGCGACATTCTTCAGATCAACAGGTCGCCGCCCGCTTGATTTTTTGCGGCACATATTATATAATTATCTAAAAGATAAAAGGTGGGTGAAGCATGAAAACAAGAAAAGAGGCCATCGACTTCTGCCTGACTCTCCCCGGTGTATATGAGGATTATCCCTTTCACGATGACAACTGGACTCTGATGCGACATAAGGGTACTGCAAAGACTTTTGCCACCATTTATGAAAGGCAGGGGAATATATGGCTCAATTTAAAATGCGACCCTATGCTGACTGCAATGTGGAGAAGTGCATACCGGTCCGTCATACCGGCTTATCACATGAATAAATACCACTGGAATTCTGTTATCCTTGACGGCACTATTCCCGATAAGGATATAGAAATTATGATAAAGGACAGCTATAATCTTACTTACACAAAACCGAGGAACAAGAAAAAATGAGAAGCTTATTTACAATAGATTTAAAGGATTATGAGGAAAAATATCCGCGCTCAAAAAGGGCATCGGCAAGGGCGATAATAATTAAAAATAATCTGCTTGCTATGGTCTACAGCGAGAAATATAAATATTACAAATTTCCGGGTGGCGGTATAGAAGAAGGGGAAGCTCCCGAAACTGCTCTTATAAGAGAGGTTATGGAAGAGGTTGGACTTTCCGTTATCCAAAGCACCATAAAGGAATATGGCAGAGCAGATATTTTCCGTAAAAGTGATATATTCGAGGACACTGTATTCTGGCAGGAAAATCTTTATTATCTCTGCAATGTTTCAGACAATAAGAACGGACAGCATCTTGACGATTACGAGGCAGAATCAGGCTTTACCCTGCGTTATGTAACAGTCGATGAGGCTATAAGAACAAACAGAGAAGAAACGACTACAGACGACATATATATGATAAAAAGAGAAAGCAAAGTGCTTGAAATTTTAAAAGGAGAATTTGATATATGAAAATAGTTTTTGCAGACGCTGATACACTTGGTGCGGATATTTCCCTCGATAAATTCAGAGAGTTCGGAGAAATTGAGGTTTACGGCTTTACAAAGCCTGACGAGTTAAAATCTCGGTGTGATGGTGCAGATGTGATTATTACAAATAAGGTCTGCGTAAATGAAAAGACCTTAGGTGAAAATCCCACTATTAAATTTGTGGGAGTTACCGCAACAGGTACAAATGTAATCGACTTTGACTACACAAAAAAGCACGGAATAACAGTAACCAATGTAAAGGGATATTCTACCCAGTCGGTAGCACAGCACACCTTTTCGCTTTTATTCTATCTGATGGAAAAAAGCCACTACTATGACACCTATGTAAAGCAGGAAAAGTATGTTGACAACGTGCTTTTCAACCACTTAGGACAGACCTTTAACGAGCTGTACGGCAAGACCTGGGGTATAGTAGGTCTTGGTGAGATAGGCAGAAAAGTAGCGGATATTGCAAAGGCATTTGGGTGTAATGTAATCTACTATTCCACATCGGGCAAAAACAATAACGATAACTATAATCGTGTGGATTTTGACACTCTGCTCACTTCCTCTGATATAGTTTCTGTCCACGCTCCTTTAAATCAGGATACAGAAAATCTTTTTGATGATAGTGCCTTTGACAAAATGAAGAAAAACTCGATTTTCATAAATGTAGGCAGAGGACCTATAGTTGATGAGCAGGCTTTATATAACGCTTTATCTGAAGAAAAAATTGCAGGGGCAGGCCTTGACGTACTATGTGAAGAGCCGATGTCAAGAAACAATCCTTTAGTGCAGTTCAAGGACAGTAACAGACTTATAATAACTCCCCATATTGCCTGGGCGACAGTCGAAGCAAGACAAAGACTTATTGAAGAGGTATATCTTAATCTCAGAGCCTTTACAAAGGGAGAAAAAAGAAGCGTAGTATAAAGGCGAGCCGCCTTGTGCAATCCCTTCTGTATATAAAACATTTAACCCCGCAGTTTTATTGCTGCGGGGTTGGTATTTTGTGAGATAACGGCATTAATTTATTACAAGGTGGTTGCTTCTATATTTACATACTCGCCGGAAATTCCGACCTTTCCTTCCATATTATAAGTCTTTACCCTGAATTTATAAGCAGTACCGCTTTTAAGGCCTGACACACGGAATGAAGTTGAAGAATTGCTTGTGTACTTTTTGATGCGTACCCACTTGCCGTCTATGTATTGCTCGATGATATATCCGTCGGCAGAAGTGTTTTTGTTCCAGACAAGCTTTAAGGAATCGAATCGTTTTTCGCTGATTTTTAAATTTGTGACTGCTGACGGGCTTGTGGTGGCACTGAAGCTGTCTGTATACGCTCCGTGCAGACCGACCTTGCCTACCATTTTGTATGCCTTTATTCTGAATTTATAGGTTGTGGACGGCTTGAGACCTGTCACACGGTAGGTAGTGGTTGAGTTTTTGGTGATCTTTGCTATTCTTACCCACTTGCCATCCTTGTATTGCTCAATGATATAGCCTGTGGCAGATTCGTTTTTATTCCAGTTAAGGCGGATAACATCTGCCTTTCTTCCGCCGAGTCTTAAATTCTGAACCTCAGAAGGGCTTGTTGTAGAAGTGAGTGTTCCTGTATAGTCGCCTATGTAATAGGAAGAGCCTGTATACTTATAAGCTTTCATTCTGAACTTATAGGTGGTACCTGCATTAAGCCCGGTCACACGATAGGTAGTGGTAGAGTTGTTTGTGATTTTGGTAAGACGTTCCCACTTGCCGTTCTTATACTGCTCAATTATATATCCTGTAGCATTGGAATCCTTATTCCAGTTAAGACGAAGAACGCTCGCACTACGGCCGCCGAGCCTGAACCCACTTACCTTTGCAGGTGAGGTGGTAGCGGTTATAGTATCCGTATAGCTGCTATAGATGGTTTTATTATTTTTCTTGCTGTATGCTTTCACACGAAAACTGTAAGAGGTGTTACTTGCAAGCGAGCCTATGCGGTATGTGGTAGTTGCACTATCTGCAATATCAGCGATAGTTGTCCATTTATTATTTATTTTCTGTTCCACAACATAGCCATCTGCATAGCTGTTTACATTCCAGTTTACCCGCAGGGCAGTTGATGCTCTGCCCTTAAGTATAAATCCTTCTACATCGGGGATAGCTGTGGTTACAGTAACTTCAGTCGGCTCTCCGAAAACCCAGGTGTCACCGATCAGCTTATAGGGTATTATTCTGAATTTATAAGTGGTTGCGGGAGTAAGATCCTCTACCTTGGTGTTGGTGATAAAGTTTTGTGCTATACCTACAACAGGATACCAATAGCCGTTTTCGTATCTTTCTACGTTGTAGCTTGCAGCTGAATTGTTCATATCCCAGCTGAGAGTTACAGAGGTATCTGTAGCAGTAGCCTTGAAGTTTTCTGTTTTCTTTACCTCACCGTTATTTGCAGAAGTCAGATCGTCAGGATTTACACGATAGAGTGTAGCACCTGATGTATCGGACTTATACCAGTAGACAAGACCGTCTGAGAAAAGGACGGGTGCACAGTCGGAAAGATACATATATGTATCAACTATTTCTGATGTGAGGTTGCCCTGTCCGTCTATCGTGCAAAGTCTTGTGTAGATAGTATAATCCTTTAATTCTTCCCACATAACAAGGAATTTATTATCATTTATCTTTACAAGGTGAGGTGTGCAAACTTCAGCTTCGTCATCGTCAGTATAGTTTGTAAGATATTTTACTGTGGTTTTGGACAGATTCTTATCTGTAACAGTTATAAAGATATTTCTTTTTGAGTAGTAGCTGATATAGTCACTGCTCTGATCAGCTGTATTACCTGCTATGATAACATTGTTAGCAGTCAGCTCTACTCCGCCGACGCTGACACCTGTAAAGTTATCGCCTATAGCACCTGAAATCGGGAGTGCGTTGGTGTAGCTTACATCTGTGATGTCTCCGCCTACCGCACACTTTGTAATTACTACCGATCTCGGATAAGCGTCACCGTGATCCACTCTGTATATATATCTACCGTCAGTTTCTATAAACTGATTGAAGGAGTGGCTTACATATCCTCCAGAGATATTCCAGACATCGTACCAGGAGTCTGCAACAGTCATAGTGATTGTATCCACTACAAAAGTCATATTTGCCTGATGATGATATCCGTCATCACTTACATACATCTCGTGGGCGGTGTGAATATAGAGTCTGCCTGCAGTTTCAGTCATACGAAGAGAGCCTGCGTCAAAGGGGATGTAGGTATTAGCTCCGTATACGCTGACAGAGCCTTTCTTTGTACCAAGTCCTTTGGTGTATTTTTCGATAAGCAATACTTCCTGATTATCGTTTTCTTCGGGATTGTTCTGTCCCCATACTAAATAGCAATAATCACTGCCCTGATAGTATCCGCCGAAGATGTAGGAATTCTTTGTTATAGTCTTTGTGGACTTTAAAGCAAAGCTTTTATCGTATTCTTCGATAGTCAGCTTGTTGTTGTAATATTCGATTCTTCTGAAGCCTTTATCGGTTTCTTCTATATAAGATTTTATCGTTCTTGCATAAGTAAGATAGTCGTTTGCCGACTGGTTATAGCCTACCGCACCGCCAAGTCTTGTCGTGGACTGGTCGGGTGATGTTGCCGCAGAAGCACCGACTGCTAAAATCACAGTCATCGTGAGTGCGGTTATTGCTGCTAAAAGCTTTTTCATAGTATTACCTCCTTAAAAGAAAAGATTGTTTCTTATTTCCTTTGCAGCGTATGCTCCGTGAAGCTTCTGTCCGTTTATCCCCGGATGAAGTCCGTCTAAGAGATATCTGCCTTCTCCTCCGATAACTTCGAACTTTTCACAGATACCGCAGTTATGATAACAGTCAATCACCTGTGCTCCCATAGCACCTGCGATCTTTCTCATAACAGTCTTTATCTGGAATTTTGTCTTTTCGTTATGCTCTGGGTTTGCTGTCTGTAAAGGAGTGAGAACAAACACTCTTGCGTCAGGATATTCCTCCATTATTTTCTGTATGCACCAACGCATAGCACCCGCTTCTGTAAAAAGGTCGATGTTGGGGTTGTTTTCAAGTCTTTTTCCCATAAGGGCAACCGTTGCATTGCCAAGATGATTTATATCATCGTTTGTACCCATAGCAAAGGCAAAAACGTCAGGAACAGGATGTGCTCCGCTCTTTACTTCTTCAATGAATTTCTGAATATGCACTATAGCACAGTTATTCATCCTCTTCTGTAATTCTTCTTCATCCTCTGTAGGCTCCCATCCATCGCTGATTCCTGCAAAATCGGGGTCGGTATAGTTTTGTGTAGTGATGCTTTTTCCGTTTACTGAAACAGTTCTCTTGTACCATACTGCACTGCCTACCGCCACATTGTGATGTGACGCCATACCAAGCTTATTGAATACGTGGTATGACCACTGATTACCCTGGGTTATACTGTCGCCGTCCACACCGAAATTAAGCTTTGAAAGATCCATTGTTTTTATTCTCCTTTATGTGTCTGTTTTTTGCCATCGGGTATAAAGAATATAAATATAAGTGAGCTTATAAGTAAAGCGAAGGGGTAAAAGAGGAATGGAATTATCTCAAAGGCAGTTATCGTTTTGCCAAGCTCCGCTACTGCTGAGACAGCCACCAGCATTTGTGCACCGTAGGGGATTATTCCCTGGAAGATGCAGGAGAAGGTATCAAGTATAGATGCAGTCTTTCCTGCTCTTATACCATAGTTTTCCGACATTCTTTTAGCAATCGGGTTTGCCATTATGATTGCTACCGTGTTATTTGCAGTAGCAATGTCCATAATTCCAACTAAAAGGCCGATGCCAAGCTGACCTGTCTTTTTGTTTTTAAAGAGTTTTCCTGCAAGGTTCAAAAGTGCTTCAAAGCCGCCGTTTTCTTTTATAAGTGCACATAAAGCGGCAACAAGAACGGCAACCATTGATGTTTCAAACATACCTGAAATGCCGCTGCCTGCACTTGCCAAAAGCTCCGTAATGCCGATAGCACCTGTGCAAAGCATAATTATTGCACCTGATAAAATACCGATAAGCAGTACGACAAATACGTTTATACCGATAATGCCGCCGATAAGTACCAAAACATAGGGGATTATCTGAATAAGGTTGTAGCTTTTAAGCTCTATCTGTGATATGTTTTCGCCCTGCGAAACAAAGAAGATAATAACAAGGGCAAGTATTGCCGCAGGCAGAGCGATAAAGAAATTCTCCCTGAACTTTGTTTTCATAGGACAGCCCTGACCGTTGCAGGCGGCAATTGTGGTATCTGATATAAAGGACAGATTATCACCGAACATTGCACCGCCCATTACCGATGCTATGCATAAAGGGAGGGAAAATCCCGACGCGGCTGACACTGCAAAACCTATAGGTGCTATAAGGGTTATCGTTCCTACCGATGTACCCATTGCAGTTGATACAAAGCAGCTTACAATAAAAAGCACAACTACCGCAAACTGAGGAGGGATTATTGACAGCAGGAAATATGCAACGCTTTCGGCACTGCTTCTTCCTACTACACCGACAAAGACACCTGCCACAAGGAAAATCAGTATCATTGTAATGATGTTTTTGTCGCCTACACCCTTTGCCATAATATCAAGCTTTTTGTCAAAGTTCACTTTTCTGTTCTGCAGACAGGCTACAAGTATAGCGATAAGAAATACAAATACTATAGGGATATTGTAAAATCCCATTTCGATTTTTAAAATATATTCAAAAACAATTCCCGTGGCGAGATAGAGTATAAGAAATACTCCTATCGGGATAAGGGCAAGGGGGTTGCCTTTCTTTTCGTCCAAGAAAATCACCTTTCTGTCTTGTGTTTAGAATAATTCTGCACCGATAGGTGCAGAATTATTTTGTTTTTTTGTTTAATAAATTACCTTTACACTGTAATTGTTGAAGGTTACTTCTGTGGGACAGGTGAACTGAATACCAAACTCTTTGCTTTCACCGGGTTTGATTTCACCGTTCCAGTTAAGATTTTTAATGACAAGGGACGTGCCGTTTATTGTAAATTCTCCGCTCCAGCTGTTTGTAAGCTTAAAGCCCTGAGGAACAGTTATGGTTATTGTCCAGCCTGTTATTGTCTTGTCTGTGCTGTTGGTAATAGTGAAGTTGCCGCCACCGGTTTTGCCATCACCCCACATATTGCCGCTATCTACAACAAATTCAGGCGTTTCAGGCACGGGAGCAGGTGTGGTTTCAGGCTTCTTGGTTGTAGTTGTCGTGCTTGTAGTTTCAGGCTTTTTAGTTGTAGTTGTCGTGCTTGTAGTTGTAGTAGTTGTAGTAGTTGTGGTAGTTGTAGTTTCAGGCTTCGGTGCATCTGTTGTTGTAGTAGATGTATCAGGCACGGGAGCAGGCTTTACTGTAGATGTTGAAGAAGGTGTTTCAGGAGCAGGAGTAGAGGGGTTATTTGCCGAAGTGCTTGTCTGCGGCTTCTTTGTGGAGGTTGAACTGCTCTGAGGCTTCTTGGTAGAAGTTGAACTGCTCTGGGGCTTCTTTGTGCTTGTGGAGGAGGACTGGGGTTTGCTGTCCTCATTACCGCCCTGATTGTTGTTTTCATCGGACTGGGGCGGTACTTCTGTATCTGAAGACTGATTGTCAGAATTTACAGGCTTATCAGTGTTCTGTGGTTTATCTGTATTGTCATTGCCGTTTTCAGAGTTGTTTTCGTTGCCGTTACCGCTGTCTGTACTGTTTTCAGAGCTTTGCGACTGGCTTGTGTTACCGCCGACGGAGGCATTGCCGTCATCTCTCTTATAGGTCAGCATCATAATAAGGCATACGATAAGTACGATAAGTGCCGCCGCACCTACTATTATGTAGAAGACAGCCTTTTTCTTTGAGCCGTCATCCTCTTCGGGTACTTCGGCAAGCTCGGTTTCTTCCGTTTCTTCCTTTTTCTCAGGGGGCTGCCAGTTTGCATAGAAGAGCTTTGCCTCTTCAATAGTTCTCGGCTTTGTTATTTTTGAAATATCTCTTGGCGGTTCTGCACCTGACACAACGCCCATAGCGGCAAAGTAAGCCGCATCATCTGTTATGACTTCGGTAGTTTTTGCTGTTTCGGGTTCTTCTGCTGCGGGAGTAGCTTCAGGAACGGGGGCAACTTCGGGAACGGGTGCAACTACCTCTGTAGGTGCAACCTCTTCAGCAGGTGTAACTTCCTCAGCGGGAACAGCTTCTTCGGTCGCTGCAGGAGCTTCATCTGTAACAGCGGGTACTCCTTCCGCTACGGGTGGTGCAATCTCACCCATTACCTCGGCAGGAGCTGTAACAGGGGCAGTCGCCATCTGTGCCGCTCTTATTTCAGAGGGACGCAGTTCCTGATTTAGTTCTATGCTGGGCATAGCATAATCAGTGCTATCAGGGGTAGCTTTCATAAAGTCCGTGGAATTTTCTGTTACCACGATGCTTGGCATATCCGAATTGACTTCATCAGATATCATCATCGCTTCGTTTGTAGGCAGGGCTTCTACCGCTTCTACAACGGGTTCGCCGTCATTTACCGCTAAAGCACCCGCACCAAACAGATCTTCCATAGATGCTTCGGCAGTTTTTTCTGCCTTTTCTGCGATTTTGACAGCCGTTTCCTTAGCCTCTGCTACAGCGTCTGCACCGAACAGATCTTCGGGAGATGCAACCGTCTCGGTTGTTTCTGATGCTTTCTTTATTTCATCAGTCGGCTGAGCAATATTTGCATCGTTTTTAGGCGACTGATAATTATTGTTTTTATGCTTCTTTTTTGCCATGGATATACCCCTTTCATAAACTTCCATACATAAGTAAAGTATAGCATAAAATTTTACCCTTTTCAATTGAAAAAAGCAGAAAAAAACGATGTGCTTTCAAAATAATACCTTTTGCACAAATAACTCTTTCATTTACTGTGAGAAATACCCATAGAAGAGTAAATGTTGTAATATTTTGTGATTTTAAACATATCCGACAAAGACAATCAAAGCGGCAGGTATGTATGTCAAATTTCAATTTACCGTCGGGATATAAATCCACACACAAAAAAGGCGACCTTGCGGTCGCCTTCAGACTGAAGACAAACTCACGCACCGCAAAAATGCACAAAATTTTGCAGTAAAGTTACAGATATACAAAAATAGCAATACAAAAGTTTAGGGGAGCCGATTTCGGCTCCCCTAAAGCATTTTTGCTTACTTCGTCAACCGCCCCTCAACCGTACCTTATGCGTACACTTTGCTGTGCGTCGTCCTGACGCACTTTGTGTGTTCACTTGACGGCATCCTTGCCGTTTGTACGCCGCCCACTGATCTGATTCCTTTTGAATCAATAAGTCAAAAACAACGGCTGACGTGCGTTTTTCTTCGTCTGCCAGCGTGTAGACAAAGACTTTGTCTACACGCTGAAGGCAACCTTGCGGTCGACTTGATTTATTACGCCTTGTCGATTTCTTCAAGAAGAATTTTTCTTAATACCTGAGGATCGCAATTCATACCCTGAAGGGTGTAATTGCTCGTCGCTCTTTTAAAAACAGTGATTACGCCTTGTCGATTTCTTCAAGAAGA
>JAZSHW010000112.1:0-17270 GCA_045533495.1 Ruminiclostridium sp.
TTGAAGCTATAAGAAAAGACGGAGAGCATTAAAGACTGCTCCCCGGTGTTATAGTTCCGCCTACAATAACTCTTACTACAGATTTATCGGTTGCATCAGGTGTTGATATACTTGTTTTTGCTATACCATCAAAATTCGTAAGAGAAGTAGCACAAAGCGTAAAGCCTTATGTTACACCTAACACGATTATAGTAAACGTCGGCAAGGGCTTTGAAGAGGAAACAGAAAAAAGACTGTCTGAAGTTTTAAAGGAAGAACTGCCAAACAACTCTGTAGTTGTACTTACCGGTCCTTCTCACGCTGAAGAGGTAGCAAGAAACTTCCCTACCACAGTAGTTTGTGCTTCTGATGATAAGGCAAGCACCGAATATGTTCAGGATACCTTACAGAACAACCGCTTCAGAATATATGCAAACAGTGATATAATAGGTTGTGAAATAGGTGGTGCAATGAAGAACGCTATTGCTCTTTGTTGCGGTATAATCGAAGGTATGGGACTTGGCGATAATACCTTAGCCGCTATTATGACAAGAGGTATTGCCGAAATAACCCGTATGGGTGTTGCAATGGGTGCAAAAAGGGAAACCTTCAACGGTCTTTCAGGCATAGGCGACCTTATAGTCACCTGCACCTCTACCCATTCAAGAAACCACCGTGCAGGACTCCTTATAGGTGAAGGAATGTCTGCAGAGGATGCAGTTGCAAGAGTAGGCACCGTTGAAGGCTACAATGTTGCAAAGATTGCTCAGAAGATTGCCAGAAGACTGGGTGTATCCGTACCTATCATTGATCAGCTTTGTATCGTATGCTATGAGGGTCAGAATCCCTTTGCGAGCATATCAAAGCTTATGACAAGACCCAGTCGTGCAGAAGAAGAAGTGTTTTAACCTGCTTTTTTAAGTTCGCTACAGTTATTTCCGTAGCCGCACTTTCCTTGACACCCTCTTCTGCTGACAGAAATTGTTTTTAAATCAGTCTCCGCTTTAACCTTAGCGGAGGCTTTTTCTTTATCCTCGCTGTGCATCTCCGCAAAACAAGTGAGAATAAATGCTAAAAAACATACAAACAAAAATAATAAACCATAAAGTATCATTTTATTTTCCTTTCTCCGTAGACGCTTTTTTAAGCTTGCTTTTATCCTACGACTTTATTCTACACTACGGATTGTCCAAAAAAAAGGACAGCTAACGCCTATGTAAAAATAAAATATTTTTGTTATTAACAATGTTTTTATATAAACAACTTGCATTTATCCATATTTTGTGGTAAAATTATATCAAATATCTTGCTTTAAACGGCAAAGAAGGAGTAAAGAAATGTTAACAACAGAACAGATTTTAATGCTTGTCACAATTCTGATCTACCTTGGCTCTGTGGTAGTTGTAGGTCTGATTTGTTCCAAAAAAACAAGCAATGTCGGAGATTTCTATCTTGGCGGCAGAAAGCTTGGACCTTTTGTTACTGCTATGAGTGCAGAAGCGTCTGATATGAGCGGATGGTTACTTATGGGTCTTCCCGGTGTTGCTTATGCAACAGGTATTGCAGACGCAGGTTGGACAGCCATCGGTCTTGCAATAGGTACTTATGTAAACTGGCTTATCGTTGCTAAAAGACTTCGTAACTATACTCAGGTATGCGGAAACGCAATCACAATACCCGACTTTTTCAAGAACAGATTCAGGGATAAGAATATAATTAACCTTATTTCAGCGGCAATTATCCTTATATTCTTTATCCCCTACACAGGCTCAGGCTTTGCAGCCTGCGGCAAGCTCTTCCAGTCACTTTTCGGTGCTGATTATCACCTTATGATGATTATAAGTGCGGTTATTATCCTTGCTTATACAACTATCGGCGGCTTCCTTGCGGCAAGTATAACAGACTTTATTCAGAGCATTATTATGACTCTTGCTCTTATTGTCGTTGTTATATTCGGTATTTCTATGGCAGGTGGTCTTAACGAAGTTATTGCACACGGTCAGAGCCTTCCCGGTTACTTATCCGTTACACAGATCTTTGATAATAACCTCGGTGTAGCAAAAGATTACGGTGTACTCAATATGGTTTCTATGCTTGCATGGGGACTTGGCTACTTTGGTATGCCCCACGTACTTTTACGCTTTATGGCTATAAGCGACAGTAACAAGATAAAAACTTCACGACGTGTTGCTACTGTATGGGTATTCATCTCACTTGGCATAGCAATCTTTATCGGTATCGTTGGTAATGCAATGGTTGCAAACAAGTCTATGAACCCTCTTGCAGACCCTGAAACAATCATCGTTCAGATTTCAAATCTTCTCAGCACGTTCGGACCTTTAGCGGCACTTGTTGCAGGTCTTATCATTGCCGGTATCTTAGCGTCCACAATGTCAACCTCTGACTCTCAGCTCTTAGCGGCTTCTTCAAGTATGTCAGAAAACATTATCCGTGGTGTATTCAAGGTAAAGACATCTGAAAAGACATCTATGCTTATTGCAAGAGTTACAGTTATTATAATCGCCGCTATAGGTGTCGTAATCGCATGGGACCCCAACAGCTCAGTATTTGACATCGTATCCTTTGCATGGGCAGGCTTTGGTGCTACCTTCGGTCCTGTAATGCTCTGTGCGTTATTCTGGAAACGTGCAAACAAGTTTGGTGCAATTGCAGGTCTTGTTGCAGGCGGTATTATGATATTCGTATGGAAGTTTGTTGTTCGTCCTATGGGCGGTATCCTTGATATATACGAGCTTCTCCCTGCGTTTATCGTAGCACTTATAGCTATTATAGCAGTTTCACTCGCAACAAAAGCTCCTGAAAAGGAAATCGTAGATGAATTTGAAACAGTAAAGGCTATGAAGTAATTTCAAAATAGCAAAAATTTAAGCCGAATGGATCTGAAAATCCATTCGGCTTTATTTTTTTATTCTTCCTCAGGTAGCGGCTGTCTTACCTTATCCTGAAATCTTTTTTCACACGCTCCGTAACGAGCGTAATTTGCTTTTGCCTCGTTAAGACTAACGCTGTTTGCTCCGCCTGTGCTATAAGGTCTCTCGCTTTGACTTTTATCATATTCCCAGAAGCATACGGGACAGATATCGTATTCGTCCAGTATAGTCTTATGCTCACAGCAGGGGCATATCATTTTAAATTCATTCATTTTTATACCTCTTATTGTCTGTTCCAGTAATCTATTCCGTCATCCGGAATAAAATAGGTTCTTATGTAACCATCGGGTGCTAATACTAAAAACTCGTCTGTCTTTTTGTTGAAGTACATAAAGTCTCCGTCATCCTCATACTTTGTCAGTATATCAGGAGAGTCTGTATTTATAAGGTCGTTTGCCTTCTGCAGATATTCTTCCTTTGTGATGTTGCCGAATTCATGTCCGTGCTTTTCATAATGACTGTCATAAAGGCTCTGATTTCTGAAATAGTAGAACACCTCTTCCTTACTGCTTTCAGGCTTTGACTGTTCTTCTGCCTTTGTTGTGGTAGTTGTTTCAGGCTTTGAAGTCTGCTCAGTCTTTGTTGTGGTGGTAGTTTCAGGCTTTGATGTAACTGTTATCTCAGCTTCGGAGCTTTCTTCGTTTACTGAAGAATTCACGCTTTCAACAACAGATGATGCTGGGACAGAGGAAGCAACCTCGTTTCCGCCGCCAAAAAGATTTGTCGGTATTGAAATACCGAAGAAGGCTGCTATTGCCGCCGCTATAATACCGATTATAGCAGGCATTTTGTTACCGCTTTTATTCTGATTTGACATTTTGATTTTCCTTTCCGTTATTTTCTTTATTTTAACATACTTCGGGATTTATATCAACCCTTATATTCTTATCGGGTGTTATTTCATTTTCTTTAACGATACAGTCGGTAGCGAATATTTCTACACCCTGACGCTTTGCCTCAGATAAAGCGTGTGCAAACTCTTTATGAGTTATTACATTCGGTGTAAAGCAGTCTACCCCCTTCATCTGTATAACAAAAAGGATAAACGCCTTATACCCTTGCCTTTTGGCTATTACAAGTTCATTTATATGTTTTATACCTCTTTCAGTGGGTGCATCGGGAAACATTGCAACATTACCCTTTCTGAGCGTTACACCTTTAACCTCAAGAAACGCCTTATTTTCTTTATCTTCTATGTAAAAATCAAAGCGGGATTTTTCATACCTTACTTCTCTTTTCACTTTTGCAGACGATGAAAACAGACCGCATTTTATTATCCATTCATAAGCCACATCATTTGCAGCATTTGAATCTATATTTACTATCTGTGTAGGATAGTCGTCAGTTGTATTGTCTACCGCTATCATATCATAGGCGGTCTTTCTGTCGGGGTTGCCGCTCTTCTCAAAATATGCAGTTACCCCGCTTATAAGCAGTTCGCCAAGTCTGCCTGTGTTCTTTATATGAACATCCTGAATCACTCCGTCAATTTCTGCTACTGCAATAAAACGGTTCTTTCTTTCAAGAAATATTCCCTTTTCTGTATTCTTGTATTTCATAGCACACCTTAAAATACCTCCGCAAACCTTTGTAATCTGCGGAGGTGAATATTACTTTGAAGTATTTTCAATAACATCAGCCATATTATCAAGCCAGTTTCCATCGAAAAGCTCGATAAGACCTTCGTCACAGCCTGCTGAAAGCTTGGGGTTGATAGGCATTCTTGAAATTGTCTTGATGCCGTACTGCTGAGCAACCTCATCTATATGGCTTTCACCAAAGATGCTGTGCTGTTTCTTGCAATCAGGACATTCAAAATATGACATATTCTCAACAATACCAAGTACGGGAACATTCATCATCGAAGTCATCTTGACAGCCTTGCCGACAATCATAGAAACAAGCTCCTGAGGAGACGTTACTACAATGATACCATCAACGGGGAGGGACTGGAATACTGTCAGGGGTACATCACCTGTTCCCGGAGGCATATCAACAAACATATAATCAACATCATTCCAGATAACATCTGTCCAGAACTGCTTTACTGCATTTGCAATAACAGGACCACGCCATACGACAGGGTCTGTTTCATCGGGGAGCAAAAGATTTACGGACATTACGCTGATACCTGTCTTTGTCTTTACGGGATAAATACCAACATTATCGCCTACTGCCTTTTCCTTGTTTATACCAAAAGCCTTGGGGATAGAAGGGCCTGTTATATCTGCGTCAAGAATAGCTGTGTTATAGCCCTTTCTCTTCATAGAAACAGCAAGGAGAGAAGTAACCATTGACTTACCAACGCCACCCTTACCGCTGACAATTCCTATTACTTTCTTGATGTCTGACAGTTCGTGGGGCTTTTCCTGAAAGCTCTGGGGCTGTGTTCTGTCAGAACATTTCTGACTACAGCTACTGCAGTCGTGTGTGCATCCGCTCATTTATATCTTTCCTTTCTTTTGCACGATTTTAATTTCATTTAGTATTATACCACCAAACATCAAAAAAAGCAACCTTTTTAAATTTTAACAAAAAATCAAATACTTGAATTTTCATCAAAATTCTGATATAATATATAATGAAATAATTTTTTTACTAACAAAGAAACGGATGTCACGTATATGGGATTCAGCAAAACCACCGGACATTTCGATTCCTCCAACAGTGTAGATAAATGTGCATATTACGTCTATGTACCTGCAGGGGGCGAGATCAAGGGAATTATACAAATTTCGCACGGAATGTGTGAATATATGGGACGATACGAGCATTTTGCCGAATTCCTCACTGAAAACGGATATATCGTGTGCGGTAACGATCATTTAGGTCACGGCGGTAGTGTAAGCTCTCCTGACGGTTACGGCTATTTTGCCGAAAAGGATGGTTGGAGCTATCTTGTAAACGATCTGAGAAGACTTACTATGATCATGAAAAGAAAATTCCCCACTCTTCCCTATTTTATGATCGCTCACAGTATGGGTAGCTTTATCGCAAGACTGTATGCAACCCGTTTTCCTGATGAACTTAGTGCATTAATAATATTAGGTACAGGCGATGACAAATCACTCGGTGAGCTTGGTGTCCGTGCCGCAAGATCAGTCGTTGCTCTTAAGGGTGAGTACTTCAGAAGCGAAAAGCTGAACAATCTTATGTACGGTGTATACAATGACAGAATAGAAAACAAGCAGACCATCTTTGACTGGCTTACCCACGATGAGGAGGTCATAAAGAAATTCATTGACGATGAAAAAACAAACTTTATCTTTACCGCATCGGGCTTTGTGGATCTGACAACGCTTTTAAGGAGAGTTTCTTCATCAAGATGGGTGGAAAAGTTCCCTAAAAAGCTACCTATTCTGTTTTCATCAGGTACTGCCGACCCTGTCGGAAATTACGGCAAAGGCGTAATAAACGTATACGAAAAGCTTATAAACGAAGGCTGTAATGCTGAAATAAAGCTTTATCCCGGTGCAAGACACGAGCTTGTAAATGAAACGATGAAGGAAATAGTTTTCGACGATATTCTATGCTGGATTGAACGAAAAAGAAAAGGCTTTACCGGAAATTACGAATTTACTGAATAAAAATATAAAACCCTGCCAAGAATTCTGCTGACAAAGTTCAGAAAGGAAATTTACTATGGCAGGGTTTAAATTTAGATTTTTAGATGCATTACTTATTACATCAGCGGTTATAGCACTTGTTTTCAGCGGCTTTTCAGCTTTCGCCGCAGGATGTGAGGAAAAGCCTGATGAAGTGCTAAGACTTCACATACTCGCAAATTCAGACAGCAAAGAGGATCAGCAGTTAAAATATGATCTAAGGGATTATATGCTGATTACCTTCGGAGAGGTCTTTGCCGCTTGTAAAAGTCCCGAAGAAGCAATAACGGCGGCAAAGGAAAATAAGGAAAAAATGGAGCTTACAGCAAGAAGCTATGTAAAAAGCAGAGGTTATGATTATAATGTGACCTGCGAAATTGCCGATACCTATTTCACTACAAGAAAATATGAAAATTATACCTTACCTGCAGGTAATTACACCGCAGTAAGATTTCTTATCGGAAAAGCTGAGGGTAAAAACTGGTGGTGCGTAATGTTCCCTCCGCTTTGTCTGCCTGCAGCAGGAGAGTTCTTCTCTGAAAAGGAAAGCAAGGAAATAGAAGAATCGAAAAATATAGAAGTACGGTTTGCTTTATTTGAAGCTATCGGCAATTTATTCGGCGGTGGTTCCGAAACTGAAGAGCAAAAGGAAAACACAGAGGAAGGCTCTGAAACAAAAAAGATAGAACCGCCCGTGTTTTTTAAGGAAATATTCTATCAGCCTGTAGTAAATCATAAAACTGTAAAAAAACTGAGATTTATAATATAGTCAAGACCACCGGCTAAGCCGGTGGTCTTGACTTATAATGAGAGTATGTAATCATAAACCTCTGAAAAAGGTTTGTTTTCCTTTGCAAAGTTATCAAGGGTATTTTCTTTGTACAGCTGCTCTGAAATAGTCTTTACCTCTGGGCAAAGCTCATAGAAGGTTTTAAACACCTTATCAGACGCACCCTGCTCCATATATTTCAGTTCTCTGTAGCCCTGTATCACAAGCTGAACCTTTTCCATTTCATCACAGGCAAAGGTGTAATCAAGATTTTTAGTTTTAAAATAAGGCTCTGTGTCCTTAAGATAGGTAAAACCACAGTAAGGATCCCTTGCGGCAAATCTGAGCTTTCTTATACCTGCCATTACACAAGTACCCATACACATAGGACAAGGCTCCATTGTGGAATAGAGAGTAAGCTCGTTCAGATTATAAGCTGTAATATCAAGCTCTCTTAAAATATTTGCCTCAGCGTGCGATATACGCTTGTTTACAGTTCCTTTTTCATTGGCACGATTGCGATTTTTTAAAATCATTGTACCATCTTTATCAAATAATGCCGCACCTATAGGTGTACTGCCGTTTTTAAAAGCGATCCAACCTTCTTCAAAGGCGGTCTTCCATTCATAGGATAAATCCTTCCACATAGTACCACTCCTTTTTTATAATTTTACCATATTTACTTACCACAATCAAGTTTTTTCACTTAAATTCATATTGAAATTTACAGCAGTTTCTGATATAATGAAATTACGTTATATTAGGAAGTAACACTTGAAAGGAAAAAATTATGAGAAGAATTTTAGCAACAATTCTTGCAATATCTATGACGATATCTCTTTGTGCTTGTAGTGGTGATAACAACTCAACAAGCAGCACAAACGACAGCTCATCAACTGAGCAGAATAACAAGCCTCTTTCAAATCCTGTTGCTGTTGACGAAAACGGCGAAGTTGATATGAAGGTTGCTCTTTCCTATGAAACCGACTTTGATGCACTTTTAAAGGATCTTGAATCAAGAGATCCCGATGGATCAAAGCCTGTATCAAAGAACACCAATCCCGAAACCTTAGCACTTTTCAACTATCTTAAGGAAAACTACGGAAAGAATATTTTTGCAGGTCAGCAGTACTTTGAAGCAGGTCAGTACGAACAGATCGTATATTATATGGAAACAGGCGATCTGCCTGCAATCATCGGCTTTGATATGATATTCTCCCACGGTAATCAGGGTATAAACGATCAGCATATTGAAGACGCTATAAACTGGCACACGAAACAGAATGGCATCGTTGCATTCTGCTGGCACTGGAAAGTTCCTGTTGAAATAGAAAATGAAGATATACCCGGTATCGCCTTCTATTCAGATGAAATAAAGAACTTCAGTCTTGCAAATGCAGTAACTCCCGGCACTAAGGAATATGAGGTAGTTATAAAAGATATTGATACTATCGCATTAAAGCTCCAGCGACTTGAAGCCGCAGGCGTCCCTGTATTATGGAGACCCTTGCACGAAGCCAACGGTGCGTGGTTCTGGTGGGGTGTAAAGGATGCAGAAACATTCGCAAACCAGTACTACCAGAAGCTCTGGTATATGGTATTTGACAGACTTGAAAATTATCACAAGCTTACAAATCTTATCTGGATATGGAATGGTCAGTCAAAGAAAGCAGAAGTAAACGCCAATACTTATGACCTTGGTGGTATGGATATCTATCCCGAATTTGAAGACCACAGCGAACAGAGCAGCAAATACAGCACTCTCAGCAACGTTATCCCCGATGACAAGATGGCTTGTATCTCTGAGTGCGGTTATATTCCCGATCCTGACAAGATATTCAGTGCAGACAGTAAAGTAAAATGGCTTTACTTTATGCCCTGGAATGGTGAATTTGTATGTGAAGCGACTGCGACAGGTGCTATCATAACCTCTCTTGGCGGTACACCCTCAGTCAACACAAAGCGAATGTCCGCTGAATTCTTAAAGGGAGTTTATTCACACGATAAGGTCATCACATTAAGCGAGCTTCCTGATTTTGAAGGTACAGAAAAATATATACCTGAATATCTGATGCTCTGGGAGCTTGAGAATCAGGATAAGATACCTGCAAATTCAAAACTTGCCGATTATAAAAAGGAATATTGATATATGTTAAAAGAAATTTTCAGCGGTAATTCAAAAGCCGTTATTGATACAAAGGGTGCTGAGCTTAAATCGCTCATAATTGACGGCAGAGAAATTATGTGGTGTGCAGACCCCGCCTTCTGGGGTAAAAGCTCACCCATACTGTTCCCTGCAATCGGCAATGTTAAGAATAATAAAACAATCATCAACGGAGAAACTATTAACCTTACAAAGCACGGCTTTGCAAGAGATAACGAGTTTTCTATCTTAAGAAGTACAGATAACAGCGTAATTTTTGCAAAGGAATTTTCTCCCGAA
This sequence comes from Ruminiclostridium sp., assembly GCA_045533495.1. GTDB lineage: Bacteria > Bacillota > Clostridia > Oscillospirales > Ruminococcaceae > Ruminiclostridium_E. Next base: position 9,748 of record JAZSHW010000112.1, read on the forward strand.
AAAACAGGATATCCCTTTACCTGTCAATTATCACTTACATACTCTGTGTTCTGTGACAGACTGTTAGTAAGCTATAATGTTATGAATCTCAGTAACAAGGATATGCCTTTCTGCATCGGTGCTCACCCTGCAATCGCCTGTAACAATCTTGATAACTGCACAATAGAGTTTTCAGGAAGAGAAAATGCATCAACTCCTGTTATGAATCTTGATAACAGAATGTTTGAAAGCAAGAACAGAATTGAAAGACTTAAAAACGCAAAAAAGCTTCCCTTAAACTACAGTATGTTTGATAATGATGTTGTTTACTTTGACAGTATAAAATCCAACTCAGTAACCTTTAAGGAAGAAAACAAAACAATTGCTACTATAAGCTGGCAGGGCTTTACTTCTCTCGGGCTATGGACTCCTGCAGGTAAAAGAGCGGGTTTCTTATGTATAGAACCCTGGTGCAGCAGTGATGATTATGATGATGACAACGGCGTATTTGCAGATAAAAAAGGAATACAGATTGCAAAGCCGAAGGAAATCAGAAAGTACACTATGACGATCTCTGCAAAATAACAGAATAAAATTTACCCCGTCAGTTCTTTTAAAAGCTCTGACGGGGTTATTATTTAACCTGATTTATTTTCTCTTTGAGCGAAGTTCAAAGCGAGATTCTGTACCATTTTTTAAACGCTTGAAATTTTCCTTATGACGAATTGCCATAAATAAAACTATTGCTGTTACTATCAGAATTACCGCAAGCTCCGAGCCGAATATTGCAAGCATAACAGGACAGCAAAGCATTGCAACTACTGTTGACAGCGACATATATTTTGTTGTCAGCAGCAATACTATCATAATTACCGTTGCAATAAGCCCCACTCTCCAGTCAATCACCCATACAGATGACAGACTTACAAGAAAGCCCTTACCACCCTTAAAGCCATACCATATCGGGAATGCATGACCAAGTACGGCAAATACAGCGGTATATGCAGCACCAAGCTGATACATACCCATACAGTTTCCAAAAAGGATAGCGTATATAACAACTACTATTGCCGCTTTCGATAAATCAAGTGCAAGTACAAACCAAGCCCATTTATTACCGAAGGTACGCTTGAAATTCGTAAAGCCCGGATTTTTACTTCCGCAGGTGCGGATATCTTTTTTATAGATCAGTTTTGAAAAAGTTATAGCGGGATTCCAGCCCGAAACCAGATACGCAGTAATAGCCGCTGCGATAAAAAGAAAGATTTCCATATATATTTCCTCGTTTTAATTTGCAGATTATGATATTTCGGAAGAATGATTATTCTGCCTTGTGAGTTATCTGATTACCAAAGCCCCATATTCCTATTGCATCAGGGCCTATTGATGCACCGATTATCGGTCCTATTAAGCCCACATACACTTCCTTGCAAGGAATTTCCTCTTTTACCTTTTCAATAAACTGTGACATTTCAGAATCATCGCAATCAGCGTGTGCTATGTAGATGGTCTGTTCTTCGGAACCTACTATATTTTTCTTAAGCATTTCTATAAGCTCGTTAAGAGAATTCTGTCTGCCTCTCACCTTTTTGATTGCAGTCTGAGTTCCCTCGGCATCAGAGATAAGTATCGGTTTTACACCCATAAGATTACCGAAGAAGGCTGAAGAAGCGGTTACTCTCCCCGCCTTTTTCAGATGCTCCAAGGTGTGTACTGTAACATATTGATTGACAGTTTTTCTGATAGATAAGATATGCTTTTGTATCTCTTCTGCGTTGCTTCCTTCCTTCGCAAGCTTTGCCGCTTCTACCGCAAGCATTCCCTCTCCAAGACTTGCATTCTGTGAATCTATACAATAAATTTTTGAATCGGGATACTTTTCGACAAACTCTTCAGATATAACACAGGCTGTATTTACTGAGCCTGACTGACGACTCGAACATCCGATATAAACTATATCGTAATCTTCTTTTAAGTATTTATCAAACACTGTCATAAACTCTTCGACAGGAACCTGAGAAGTAGTTATACGCTTTCCGCCACGGATGGTATCATAAAGCTTCTTAGCTTCTTCTCTGCTCCAGCTGAGCAGTGCAGGAGCTTCCTCTCCGTCCTCTATAGTCACCATACGAGCGTAATCTATGTCGTATTTTTCCATAATATCACTGCCAAGATCTGAACATGAGTCTGTTATTATCTTTACTCTTTTCATATAATATTCCTCCGTTTTTATATTATTATATAATTTAATTATTATCTGTTTTTAAACGAAACTTGTCGAAATTTGTCGAAAGGTTTTCGTTAATTCTGTTCACCTGCCTCTTTTCTGCGGCAGGTGTACTTTTACTCTTAATTTATAACCACATAATATACGCCGTCTTGTCTTTACTATTGTAACCTGCATTTTTATAAAAACGGTGTGTGCTTTCTTTATCGGAGCCTGTAAGAAGCATTATTTTATAGCAGTTTTCCTTTACTGCAAGCTCCTTTGCAAAGCTAAGGCACTTTGTAGCGTAGCCTTTACCTCTGTATAAAGGAGCTGTAACTACATTTTCGATAAGTGCGTAGGATTGTCTGTTATGGGTCAGGTTGGGAACTATCACGCATACGCAGGAGGATACAATCTTCTCATCCTCACACGCCACTATGATGTGATGGTTTTTATCAGCAATAATTGTCCTCCATACCGACTTCAGTTTTTCATCATACTCAGGAGATGGATTTCCGTGCAGATGAGTATATAACTCCATCAGTCCCTCAAGATCATTTTGTTTAATTTCTCTTATCATAATCAATCGTTAGAATGTATATATTCTCTTACATAAGTGTCGTTTGCGTAATAGATTATAGTTTGTGCCTCATTACCATATTCGCCCATAGAAGCCGCCTCAAGGTTACGATATTTTCTTCTTACATAGCTCTTATGAATACTCATAACGATAAGTGCACCTATAACAGGACCGATAAACCACTTGCCGATATCTATAATCATACCTATAGCATCTACTGTGTTATGAACACCTTGTGCAAGCCCGTCTTCACCGTAAGCGTCTATCATCTGCTGAACATAATCAAGGAATACTCTTGTTCCCTCTGAATAGCTTTCATCAAATACCTTTTTCTCTGCAAGCAGTTCTCCAAGCTCAAAAAGCCCTGATTTTTCGCCTATTCTCTCTGCGTATTTGCCAAAGGCGGTAACGGTTATTCTGCCTGTATTTACATCCTGAATCAGAACAAAGCCCGTATCAAATCTGAAATATTGTCTATGATAATACTCTGCCTCCGCCTTCATAGTACCCTGCGTCAGTCTGTCAAGTACTACGATACTTGTATCTACTCCGGTTTTTTCCAGAAATTCCTCCATCATTTCGTTCATTTCCATACCCTGAGAAACGGGTACTTCATCCGTCTTATCAACAACACGGTTTGAACCGAATGAGGCAAAGGCGGTTATTGACAGCATTAACATCATAACAAGAACTGTAATAATCGAAATAATTCTTTTCATATACGCACCTCCTGTCATGATAAAAGACCAATAATCATCATTCCGATGCCAAAGCCAAATGCCGCACCAAACATACTATAAAGAAGTGAACGGAGATTAAGCTTCTTATTATCTATCGGAATAGAGCCGGAAACCTTGCCTGTCTGTCCGTTTACGCCATACTGGTACACCTTGCCTTTGTAATTATAGGCTAAGAACCATACCGGTAAAAGTGCATACTTATAGCTTGAGCTTTGTCTTTCTACTATTGCCTGATCGACAGTTGCGTAATTATACGTTTTTTTGAGATGCTCCTCCATAAACTTTGCACAATGCTGTTTTGCTTTTTCTTCCTGTGGCCATAATGCCGCCTGTGCATCAACGTCATATTTTTCTGCCATAAAGCCTGTAAGATATGACATTGTGAAATTCTGAAGATTATCGTAATTATAAGGCTGAAGTGCGTCAAGCAGTTCGTTATCAATAAGCTTTGCACCATCGGCAGGCACATTATTGTAGTATATAACCGCACCTCTGTCAGCACGGTATTCCTTGACTCTTGTACGACCGCGACCTAAATCCTCGTGCGTTCTGCAGGATGAGATAGTTCTTGCATCAAAGGAGTAATCCCCTAACCAGAAAGGTACGTAAACACCTGTTATCTTTTCGAGCACCTTGCCGTTCTTAAAGTCATCAGGAAGATAAATTTTATCCTTGCAGAAGTCAAGGAATATCTGTTCTGCCTGCTCTTTAGACACCGAAAAAGGTATGATGTAATCAGGTTTATATTCACCGGATAATCTGCCGACAAGTGTCACAGGACTATGACAATAGTAGCAGTTCATTGTAACTGCATTTTTATCCGCAATAATTTCACTGCCGCAGCTGGGGCAAGTGTAAAGAGCGGAATTTTCTTCAAACTCGAGCTGTATCTCTTGCTTTTCAGCATCAGTCAGATCTATGCTTTCATTTCTCTTGTGTGATTCTATAACCTTCTGAAGAGTGTGAGATTTACTGCAATATTCACAATAAAACAAACCTGATTCTGCATTATAAGCTATATTACCACCACAGCTGGGACATTTGTACTGTACTGCCTGCATTTTCATTTCCTTTCGGTTTTATTTTTTGAGTTTAAGGTCTCTTAATAGAATGTAGTTTTTGTCAACATCAGAATAATACTTTTCTGTGCAGCCTCTTAAGATTTCTGTTATGTGTTTTGCACAGCAGGAATAGAATTCCTTTTCATAATGCACGATGTGAGCTCCGCCTAAGGAGAAGCTGTCGTCTGCATAGAAATACTTTGCCACATCTATAACGTAACAATCCGTTAGCTCATAGAATATCTTTTCATATCTTTCGATAAATTCTGTCTTTTTAGCAAAAGTGCCATCGTCACGAAGGTCTGCTATTTCATTATCAAGGGTTATATATTTATCCTTAAGGCTAAGCTTTATGAGAATTATATTACTGCCATATCTTTTCTTTACAAACTGTGCGAATTGCTTTATAGCTTTGTCACAAAAGGCTGTATCCTTTTCTTCGAAAAGATAGGTCTTTTTACAATCCTTTGAAATTTCTTTAAAGAAGGCGGTTCTCATCACAAAGTCGTCCACTTCAAAAAGCCTGTCCTTAAAAAGCATCATATTGCAGATAAGGTCGTAAAAGTCAACTATCAGCCATTTTGATTTACTTGCGGTAAGAGTTCTTGTTCCCTCATGGGCAAAAGCTTCTTTTATGGTTCTTCTTCTCCATGCATTTCCACAGAAGATCATTGATGATTCGGGTACTACGTGCGGTATTTCCTTTTCAAAAGCAAGGAGAGGAGGCTGCTTAAAGATATACTTATTTACAGAAATCAGCTCAGAATTATAGTTTACTGTTTCTCTTGAAACACAGCTACCCCAGATATCAACACTTATTTCTGTAAGATTCTTTTTATATTCGCTAAGCTTTTCTTCATCATCTTTAAGGATAGATATAAGCTCGCAATTGTGCTTTTCTGTGCGTATGCCTGTCTTTTCGGTTAGGAGCTTTGACATCAGCTTTACTGCACCAAGCTCATTTTTAAATATAACGCTGTAGCTATCATAATCCTGTGATATATCGCCTTTTAAGAGAAGATCAATCGCCTTTGCGGTTTTTACAAAGTCCTCTGCTCCGATATCGTCTGCAAACAACTGTTCTACTTCGGATAAAGTGACAAAAGGATTATTTTTAAGCGTTAAAAGTCTTTCCTTATTCTTTGCAATAAAGAGCTTTGAGCTGTACTTCATAATAACATCGGCAGTATCCGTATCGGATAAAAGCCAGTTATGATATGCTCTTGCGTTCATATTATCATAATACTTTATAACACGGTCGATAAATATTCCGTCATCCTTCTGTGAATGATAAAAAGCACTTTCTCCGTTAAATACTCTGCTGATTATCTTATTCACATGAGTGTAGAACGCAGGCTCATAGGAGGAGGGAGAATCATCATTTCCTGATGCAAAGTAATGGGATGAAACATCTATTACTGTGGGATTTATAAGAGAAATGAAATACTGCTCCATTTCACTTATACGTTTGTTAAGAATGTCACGCTTTATGCCGTTTCTCAGCTGATCGTATTTTGCTCTTTTATCAGAAAAGCTCAGTCTTACAAGGATTATCTTTTCCTTGTCAAAATACTTTCCTATAATACCTGCATAGGTTTTAAGACTTTCTTTCCATAACTGCTCGTCAAAAGGAGCTTTAAGAAGAGTAAACTCTGTTTTATGCTTTTTATAGAAATTCGACATCTCAAAGCCTGCCGATGCCGTATAATAGCTATCACCAAGCTTGTAAAGTGATATTGCAACTGCTGTATAGAAATCTATGGCAATATACTCGCACTTTGAATTTTTGATATGCTCTTCAAGATTTTTCTTTATATCAAGTCTTACTCTCATTATCTTTTCATCTGTCATCTGCTCATTGTAGGTCTTTGAGCATAGTGAAAGAGGCGATAATATAAGAGCGTCACTGTCTGCTACCGCATCTGACTGGGTCTCAAATATTTTTCTCAGTACAACTGAGCCTTGCAAAAGCACCTTATGTTTACCTGATACATTTATTTTATTACCAAGTATTGATGCCGTTCTGTCATAAGCTTCCTTTTCTCTCTCAGCAACGGGAGATTCAATAGCACGAACAACTACAGTCCCCTTTTCATCTGTTGCAAGAGTGGGGATGTAGGAATATTCCGCATTTATTCCGTCACTTTCTCTTGAAAGTGAAAGCTTTATCATTGCACTTTCTCTGTTTTCCTTAAGCTCTGACATAGATGTCAGGAAGTTACCGAGCGAATAAGCACAGGGTACATTTCTGCCGTCGTCTGTTTCTATAATATCAAAGCTCTGTAAAACATGGGGATGTGAACCTATTATAAAATCTGCACCAATATTCGCCATTTCTGTTACAGTTCTTCTTTGGACATCTCTTATCTGAACAGAATTCATTTTGCCGAAGTGCTGATATGCGATAATATATTCAGCACCCTCTGACTTTGCAAGAGCAACCATATTTTCAAAATATGCAGTGCTGTATCTTGCTATGCAGTTTTCGTCACCCTTTTCGCAGTCAGCTTCAAGACCGTTGCTTATCATATTGCAGGCAATAAAGGCCACCTTAATGCCTTTTATTACAGTAGTTACCGGGTTGTCCCCCATAGCGCCGAAATTTAAAAGTCCGTTTCTTCTGACAAGCTCTACAGTTTCGCTTAACCCCTCATAGCCTGTATCGCAATTGTGGTTATTGGCGGTAACAAGTCCGTCAAAGCCTGCATTTTTTAAAGCAGAAACAAAGCTTGCGGGAGAATTACAGTTAGGACTGCCCTTATCTGTGCGTATCTTTTCACATTCGTAAGGATTTGAATCAGAACAAGTAGTTTCAAGCACACCTACAGAAAAATCTGCGGATGAAAGATAAGGTCTTATTTTATCAAATGTATCACTGAAATCATAACTTTTGACTGACGCCATACGCTGATGATTAAGAGCACACATAAGATCTCCACAAAGCATAATAACTG
>JAZSHW010000135.1:0-7191 GCA_045533495.1 Ruminiclostridium sp.
GTAATATCCACGATATCTGAATGGATTCGCCTGACCTACGGTAGCTACCGCAGAGCCACCCATACTAACGATTCTGCCCCAAGCATTGTAGGTATAGGCACAGACTTCCGTACCTGCACTGTCAAGTATTGCGATTATGTCGCCTTGCAGATTTTTACGGTAGGTATAAGTTGTACCGTTGTAAACTATACCTATCGGCAAGCCCTTTTCGTCATAGATATAATAGGCTGTATTCGTACCATCGGTTTCACTTAAAATCTGCGTACCTGATACTACTTATTTTAAATAACGAAAACGCTCTTGCTATCTTATAATCGCTCCAACGTTATCAAAAAAAGAAATATCCTTCTGTGTTGGATTCCAAAGACCAGCCATTTTTTCATGAGATACCGTGAACAGCCAAGGCTTTCCATCTCTATAAAAGCATATATCTTCAGGTAGATTATCTTCAAAGGCGGAAAAGAAATTCGGCAAATAATAAACTGTTGTTCTAAACTTTCGTGAATTGTACATATACATTACTTTATGGTTACCTCTGGTTATTGTTCCCGGCCATTCTTTGATACCCATCACATAGTTTATTAAGCAATCGCTCCAACTGCTAATAATTTCGTTATGCGTACATACAGGTGGCATTTGTGAATATGGTTTTTTAAGTTCCGAAATAACCGAAAATGAGTTCGAATACTTTAAGCAATATTCTAATATTGTATTGGACTTTTCTTGTAAAACAGAGTATTTAATATGACACATAAAATATATGCCCTCCTCTTCTTTTATTATCAGGAAAATGATCCCAATATCCTAAAGTAGAATTATCTACTTTATTAAAGTGTCTCTCGTGATCTAAGGGTTCCGCTCCTAATCCGACCGCTCTTGCTAATATATATGCTTTTTGTTTCGAACTGGCAAAAACATCTCCTCCATTTCTTACATAGGAAATGGCACGTTTATATGCAATAGGCATAATTGGAATGAAAGTGCTGTGGATATCATCAACATAAATCTTTATAGCTATCCAATAATCATATTTATGCTTATGGTCGTTTATTACTTTTTTTGCTTTAGCCATTAATTTAATTATTGACCGTTCCCACTTGTCGAGTCTTGAGATTGTTTCTATGGCGGATGATGCACTTGAAACGGTAGGCACTGAAACAAACATTAATATATAATGTGCTGCGTGTTCAGCTATGACGCTCAAATAATTATTTATTTGTGGAATTATTTGTGGGATATAGTACGCAAATTGAATTATTTCCCCCGTAAAATCAACAAAGTTTACTGGATTATTCGCACAATACGCATACACATTGTAACCCAGTAATCCAGCTCCGCTGTCAAAGCCACCAATATCAACATTAGGTTCGGGGTTCAAAAACCTACCCGTAGTCGGGTCATAGTATCTTGAATTAAGATAATAATACCCAGTCTCACCGTCATAGTAATATCCACGGTACCTAAAGGGATTCGCCTGACCTACGGTAGCTACCGCAGAGCCACCCATACTAACAATTTTGCCCCAGGCATTGTAGGTATAGGCGCAGACTTCCGTGCCTGCACTGTCAAGTATTGCGATTATGTCGCCCTGTAAGTTTTTACGGTAGGTATAAGTTGTACCGTTGTAAACTATGCCAATGGGTAATCCCTTTTCGTCATAAATGTAGTATGTGGTTGTTGAGCCGCTTGTTTCACTTAAAATCTGTGTGCCTGATACTACATAGCTTACGTTTTTTGCACCGCTCTTGCCAATACGAACACCATCGGAATTGTAAGTATAATTTGTGGTAGTACCTGATGTGCTTGTATAAGACTTTAACTGTCTGCCATTCCAAGCAAGTGTGCCATTGCGGTATGAAAGCGGATTTCCTATGCTGTCGTAGGTTATAGCTGTGCCGTTGTAATTGGTCAGCTTATCCTTCCATGTGCTGTCGCCGTAGGTATAGGTTACAGTACTTGTGGGTGTGCCTAAGGTAGAGGAAGTTGTATAAGCGTAAGTTTTTACGGAAGTTATATTTCCGCCCTTGTCGTAGGCGTAAACATAGGTTTTACTTGTATAAGGGTTATTTTCTCTTATAAGCTGTCCTAAACCGTCATAGCTGTAGGTGGTACGCTTGCCGCCGTTGCTGTCCACAACAGCGGAAATATTGTTTACCGCATTGTAGGTATATTGCAGATATTTTCCGTCACTATAGGTTATCCTTGACAGAAGCGATGTAGTTGAACCACCTGTACCTGCAAAATAGGTATAGTTTTCAGAAATGCTTGCTGTACCGCCGCCACTAAGTGTTTTTGAAACAGGACGGTTAAGCGTGTCATAGGTATATGCAAGGTTTCTGCTGTAGGGCAGAGATATGCCGCCGATAAAATTATCCTTTATATAATGATACTGATAATTATGCTTTGTTCCGTCACCGAGAATATATTTCTGCTGTGAAATGCGGTTATAGTCATCATACTTTATCTGCGATGTCAAATAATCTGCGGAGTTTTTTGTCGCAAAGCTACGGACAAGTCTTCCGATAAAGTCGTATTCGTAGTTGTATTCTATATCGTTTACGCCATCGGTAAGGGTGGCAAGATTGCCGTTATTATCGTAATAATAGCGGATAATATTATTGCCATGCCTTGCAATGCTCAGACGGTTTAAATCGTCATAAGCATACACCGCAATGTAACCGTTACCATAATCGGACCTTTTCAGCAGTCCGTTATTACTGCCGTAGGTATTGGTTACAAGAGTGTTGCCGCCAACGGTGGTGCTTAGCATATTACCGAAATTATCGTAGGTAAAGCCGTAATTAAAGCCGTTATGGGTTATCGTGCTGAGTCTGCCCTTTGAGTAGGCGTAATTTACCATCGACTCATTGCCGTCACCTATACCGTTTTTATTTGCGTCATAGGCTACCGCTGTAAGTCTATTATTATTTAAATTATATGCATAAATCGTTCTGTTGTCAAGTGCGTCAGCAAATTTTGTTAAAAGCCCTGAATTTGCGTTGTAGGTATAGTTTGAAGTATAGCCTCTGCTATCTGTAAGAGTAGCAAGATAATTGCCGTTTGTGGTGTAAGTCGCAGAGCTGTTGATGTACAGATTACCTGCAGAATTCGCCTGCTTCATAGTCAGCGGATTGCCGTAGCTATCGTATGTAAAGCTGTATGTTACATCATTCTCGCTCTTTGCTGTCAGCAGATTATGCTTACTGTCATAGGTATAGTTATAGCTATAGCCTGTGGGGTTATTCTGCTTTACGAGGTCATTATCCTGATACTCGAAGGTAGATTTTGTCTGTGCCTTGTCAACTGCAGATACGGTATTTCCGTCATCGTCATAGGTATAGCTTTGCACCGTATCCTTGATAAGAGAAAGGTTGTCAAATATGGCTTTATTACAGTTATAGTCATAGTCACAGCATACTCTTATCATCTTAATGTCTAAGGTCTTTTTAGGGACGATATTTACACTTGCAAACTGCCATACATCCGTACTGCTGAGGAAATTGGCAGAGTGGGTTTCAGTCGTGCCGTCTGTATAATATATCTTTGCTCTGAGCCTTAATTTACGGCTTTCTCTTATATCTACAGAGCTTGCCTTAACCCAACCTGAAAGTACATAGGTGGTTTTTGCAGGGGTATAGAGATATACATCCTGATAAATAGCACGGGTTCCGCTTGGATTACCTGTCAATGCAAGTCCGTTTCCCTCAAGACCTGTAGCAACGCTGTAGCCGTTTGTGGCAGACCATTTTGACGTGCTTTCCATTTTCGCATTTTCAAGCAGATTTACATTGCTGAGGTGTTCGCTCTTTTCAAGCTGTAGGCAGTCAAAATATGCTGTACCCGTACAATTTTCAAGGCCGAAAAAGATAGTATATGTTCCTGCTACAGCAGATGTAAAGGAGAAGCTTACTCTCTGCCAGCCCTTATTGATAGTTTTATCTGTTGTGCCGTTTACATATTCTGAAGTATGGGCTATGCTTGTTGATGTGTTGGGGTTTGATACAGCAAGGCAAGCACCTGTACCTGAAACGTTTTCTGTAAGAATATATCCGCTCAGATAATATTTTGTAGTTGCTTCAAGAGAAACTGTCTGCTTGTAGCCTGCAAGAGAACCTGATATCTTTCCTGTAGATAAAAGCTTTATAGAGCCTGCACCAAGATATTTTGTTGTGCTGTCGACCGTTCTTGTTAAAGACGTATTGTTTGTACCGACATAAGCCGATGTCCAACCTGTTGCACTTTCACACTGGTGTCCTGTAAGAAGGTTGGGGTTTACACCGCCGATGACCGACTGAGTAGATATCTTGTTTGTCTTGCCACTTTTTACTGCTGTTTCATAAGTGTTTGCACCTGCACCGTGGATAGTTTTACCGTCCTTATCGGTGGAGTAAGTGGACACAGTTCTGCCAAAGTCATCGAAAATATATACTGTTCTGATATCGTCATCAGTATCTATAGTATTATCGCCGCCCATAAAGGTGTAGGCTGTGTAAAGGTCACTTCCGCCATATTCTATTTTCGCTGACTGTCCTGCAACATAGGTAGAGCCGGTTTGCACCTTTTCTTCGTAGGCGATAACTCGTTTGAAATCTCCTGCTGATGAATATGTAAAATAAAGCTTATATGCATCCTCGCTGGAATGGGTACGTAGCATTGCACCGTCTGCGTCATAGGAATAGGCGGCATAGGTACTGTCGGGATAGGTGATCTTTGTCAGATAGCCTGAAGTATTATAGGTAAAAGTAGTGGTTTTTCCCGCAGTGTTAGTTACACTTGTCAGGTAACCTGAGTCGTTATAGGCAAGAGTTGTGGCTCTGCCTGCTCCGTCAGTTACTGAGGTTATACGACCGCTTGTGTATGTAAGAGTGTTTTTATTGCCGTTAGCATCGGATATAACACTAAGTAAACCTGCTGAGGTGAACTGCTTGTAATTATCATCTTTATCGGTGAGCTTATATGCACCGCTTGATAAAACGGTGAGAGTGAGCGAAAGGCCGTCCTCGTCAAGATATACTGTACTGCCGTCATCAGCTGTATCCTGATAGAAATAATGCTCAGTACCGTCAGAGTCTACATATATGTACTTATAATCAGAAACAATCTCTGAATCTGTTACAGGCAGTATACATTCTTCTAAGCTGAGCTTCCAGCCAAGGCCGAAATTCATACTGCTGAATTTTACATTTGAAGAGCTTGTAGCAGGGCGGAACTGTTCCTTTGCTCTGAAGCCATCGTATACGATACCCATAGATAAGGGCATACGGTTTCCGCTGTCAGCGACTATAGTATTTGTAAATACCAGATTGCCTGAAAAATCATTTATATACGCTGTACCTGCCGCACTTGCACCTACTGTGTGATAACCCCAGTAGCCTTCAAGTCCCTTGTTGCTTCTGTAGGTAACCATAAAATAGGGGAGCATAGTTGAAGTATAGCTTGAGGAAACCAACTTTGCAAAGGAGACTGAACCAAGACTGCCATCTTCATTATCAGCCTTCAATACAAGGCCGTTGTTAGCTACACCGCTATACCACTCTCGTACCATTCCCGTTATATTTACATTTTTTCTTCCTGTAGTTGTATTGAACTCGGTATAGTCGGAAATGGTAGTCTGAAACGCAGGTCTGTTATTCCAAGTTAAAGTTGCAGGAGTCCAATCTTCATTCACTCTGTAGGCATACATTTTTCCTGCTGTGAAAGAGGTTGGCACGGAAGAGCCCTGATAAATGCTGAACTGTGCATCTACTACTACATCGCTCTTTTCAAGCTCGGGGAGAGTAAGCTTAATATATGCTCTTGTGTTCTGAAAGGATTCATGGTTACCGACAAGAAGATTATCCCACGTGCTGTAATTAGCATTTGGATGTGCAGAGGAGATAAAGGAAGCTGAAACACTTGAACCACTCTGTTCTATCGGCGGGTCGATAACTACAGGAAATTCTCTGCCTTCTTCATTCATCCACTCTTCATCGGCAGTTACTGTCAGATAATATCTGTCTTTCTTATACTCCTCAAGAGAAAAGCTGACATCTGTGCTATACTCATTGTTACTATCATACATAAATGGAGCGGGGATATATGCAAAAGGTGTGCCGTCCTCTTTGGTGATAGAAATACTTCCGTCCTCGCACAGTTCAAGATCCAGCTTTTTTGCTTTTATATCAAATGTAAAGCTGTAGGATGACAGCTTGTCGTTTACTATGATATTCTCTTTTATATCGCTGCCGCTTATTTCATAGGAAATATCCACATTTTCCATAACGGAGCTGTATTTTACGGAGGACTTAACGTTATGGAGTGCATATTCGTTCTCTTCTGTCTGAGATGACTCCTGAGGTACAACGCTGAATTTACCGTCCAAATCAGCCTTATTAAGTCCCCAGGTCAGCTTGCAGCCGTCCTTTTCATACTTAAAGAATTTACCTGACGCATTTCCATCAGAAAATTTGATTTTAACATTATTGGCTTTATTTGTATAGCCTGCAAAATCATCTTCAGAATCGGTAGCATCTTCTGAAAAAAGACTGTTGTCTATATCTTGCCATTCGCCGTTTTCATCAAGATAATGCACAGCTGTATCGTACTGTGCAACAACAACCGTTCCGTTATTGTACAGGAATTGCTTTGTGTTTTCTGTACGCTTGTCCGTAAGCTCGCCGATAAGCTCCTTAGGCTGTTCGGTGTATTCTTCTTCGCTATATTCTTCGGGTGGTAGCAAATCGCTATCAGAAGAAAATGCGTCAGAAAGATTCACGCCTGCTTCGGCATAAGCAGACACAGCTACCTGCAATGCAATCGACAATGCAAGAAAGACGCTGATGAACTTTTTGGCAATCTTTTTCATAATAATTTCCTTCCTGCTCTTAATTCAAGGGGGCATTTTGTTTTCTTTCCTACAATTTTTAAATTGCTGAAAATTCGGAAAGATACCATTTACCCCTCTATAATATATAACGGTTCTAAACCTCGATTTGTGACACAAAATTCTTATTTTTTTAGTTTTCTTCGAAATTTTGTTCACTTAGACAAATTAAAAAAATGCAATTTATGCAAAATCACAGTGTATCTATATACAATAAGTGCATAAGCTTAATACAACTGCTAAGACACAGCTTGGTTTTACTGTGGCACACAATAACAACTACCAGTTGGTGCAAATCGGCTGGTGGTTTGTTATGTGATTAAGGAGAT
>JAZSHW010000003.1:0-10816 GCA_045533495.1 Ruminiclostridium sp.
AGTTATCGGGATATCTTAAAGAAAGCAATCGGAAGACCGAGATTGAAACCTCTACTTATCACAATGCAGCGATAGAGAAGCTTAAAAAAGCAGGAATATATGAATACTTCGACGGACTTATCGGCGGAGATGAAATTGAAAACGGTAAACCAGCACCCGACATTTTTCTGAAGGGAGCTGCGCTTTCAGGTTTTTCTACAAACGAATGTCTCGTAATAGAGGACAGCGAAAATGGCGTAAAGTCATCTTTGGCTGCTGATATAAAATGTATATTCATAAAGGATATCAAGGATATAAACAGCGAGCTTAAATCAAAAGTGTTCAGAGAGTGTAAGGATTTATCTCAAGTTATTGAAGTGATAAAAGAAGTAAATTTCGTTTAAACTATTGATTTTTTCTTTGTTTTATGTTAAAATAACTCATTGTTGTATAACGAAAGAAAAGATAAAGGAAAGGTAAGACAGTATGCCAATAAATATACCAAATAATCTGCCTGCATTTTCTACACTTGTAAACGAAAACATCTTCGTAATGTCCGATGAAAAGGCATCAAAGCAGGATATAAGACCTCTTAAGGTGGCAATAGTTAATCTGATGCCCACTAAGATTGTAACAGAAACACAGCTTTTAAGACTGCTTAGTAATACTCCTCTTCAAGTGGATATCACTCTTATAAAGACAGAAACACATAACCCGAAGAACACATCGCAGGAGCATCTGATTAATTTCTACACGACCTTTAACGAAATAAAGGACCAGTATTTTGATGCTACTATCATAACAGGTGCACCTGTAGAGCTTCTTGATTTTGAATCGGTAAACTACTGGAAGGAGCTTTGCGATATAATGGAGTGGAGCAAGTCCCATTCCTTCAGCACAGTGCATATATGCTGGGCGGCTTTTGCGGGACTTTACTATCATTATGGCTTGCAGAAAAGGGTTCTTGACAGAAAAATGTTCGGCATTTTCCCTCACAAGCTTTGCGTATCAAATCACCCATTATTAAAGGGTTTTGACGACACCTTTATGGTACCTCATTCACGCTATACAGAGGTAAGTATCGAAGATATACAGAATTGCCCCGGACTTAATATGCTTGCATATTCTGATATTTCGGGTGCGTATATAATCGCTGATAATTCCAACCGTCAGATTTTCATTACAGGTCACGGCGAATATGACAGAAATACATTAAAGGACGAATATATGAGAGATGTGGACAAAGGTCTGCCTATTGACATCCCTTATAATTATTTCCCTGATGACAATCCTAATCTGACACCGCCTTTCAGCTGGAGAGGACACGCAAGTTTAATGTATTCAAACTGGCTGAACTTCTGTGTATATCAGGAAACACCATACGATCTGACTCAGATAAAACCACTTTAATAATAAATAAAGGAAAGCTATGATTTTTCATAGCTTTTTTATTGTGCAACGAAAACCACCTGCTATGCAAGTGATTCCAAAAAGGCTATGCCTATGAGTAGAAAATAAAAACCTCCAATGGTATAATGAAAGAGGTCTGCCAACCAAAATTCAAAAACCAAAGGAGGATGTTCAAGTGAACAATAATAGTTTAGCACATACAAAGTGGATTTGCAAGTACCACATAGTTTTTGCACCAAAGTACAGAAGACAGGTGATATATGGACAGATACGCACAGATATAGGAAAAATATTAAGAGAACTGTGCGAAAGAAAAGGTGTAGTGATAATAGAAGCAGAAGCGTGCCGAGATCACATACACATGTTTGTAGAAATACCACCGAAATATAGCGTATCGGAAATAATGGGCTACTTAAAATGAAAAAGTTCGCTGATGATTTTCGACAGACACGCAAATTTGAAATACAAATACGGAAACAGGAATTTCTGGTGCAGAGGGTACTATGTAGATACAGTAGGAAAAAATGCAAAGAAAATAGCAGAGTATGTAAGAAATCAGCTTAAAGAAGATTACACAACAGATCAGATAACACTCAAAGAATACATAGACCCGTTTACGGGTGAGCCGGCAAACAAAGGCAAATAAAAAAGCCCCGTGAGGGGCTTGCCCGAGAAAGAGAGCGGTTGGCAGACTTTTCGGGCGGCTACAGCCGCAGCTGGTAAAAAGCCCTTATAGGGCTTGTGCAAGCCACCGGCTAAGCCGGTGGTCTTGACTATTTACTTAATTTCCACAGGCTCTATCTTCCAGATTTCCTTTGCGTAGTCGTCAATGGTTCTGTCAGAGCTGAATTTACCCGAGAAGCACATATTAGCCCAGCATTTTCTTGCAAAATCAAGTCTTGCATTCTTATAATCGCTGTTTGCCTTGAGCTTTGCTTCTACATAGCTTTCAAGATCGCCAATAAGATAGTAGTGATCAGGTACATGCCAGCTTGCACCATCGGTAAGAGCGAAATAAAGCTCCCTGAAGTCACCTGAGCCGCCGTCGCTTACTGTGCCATCAATAAGAGTGTTTACAACTCTTGCTATCTTTTCGTTTGTAGCAAGAATTTCTCTGGGGTCATAGTCCTTCATTATCTTTTCAAGCTCTTCAACTCTTGCACCGAAGATATAGTTGTTGTCTTCGCCGGCTTCTTCAACAATTTCCACATTCGCACCATCGAAAGTACCAAGTGTAACTGTACCGTTGAGCATAAACTTCATATTACCCGTGCCTGATGCTTCTGTACCCGCTGTGGATATCTGTTCAGAGATATCTGCAGCGGTAACCAACTTTTCAGCGTAGGAAACATTATAATTCTGTACAAAGATTACCTTTATAAGCTTGTTTACTTCTTCATCTTCGTTTATAATTCTGCCAATCTCGTTTATAAACTTGATGATAGCCTTTGCTCTTTTGTATCCGGGAGCAGATTTAGCACCGAAAATAAAGGTAGTTGGGTAGAAGTCCTTTATGCTTCCATCCTTGATACCAAAGTAGATATACAGAATACTGAAAGCGTTTAAAAGCTGTCTTTTGTATTCGTGCAGTCTCTTTATCTGAATATCAAAAATGCTGTCAGGATTTAATTTAACATTTTCTCTTTCTTCGATAAAGTCAGCAAGCTGTTTTTTCTTTTCAGCCTTGATATCTAAGAATCTCTGCATCATCGCATTATCACCACGAAGATGCTCTAACTTTTTAAGCTGGGTGAGATCCTTCTTCCACTGGTCGTTACCAAGCTGTTCTGTGATAAGAGATGATAATTCCTTATTGCATAATGCGATCCAACGACGAGGTGTGATACCGTTTGTCTTGTTCTGGAAGCGTTCGGGGAAAAGCTCATACCAATCCTTTAAAACATCATCCTTTAAAATTTCGGTATGAAGTCTTGCAACGCCGTTTGTGTAGGATGAGCAGTAAACAGCCATCTTTGCCATGTGTACCACATTATCTGATATCATCTTCATATAGTCGATCTTTGCCTTAGGCTGTTTTTTGCTGTACATATCAGCAATAAAGGCTTCGTTTATTTGTAAGATAATTTCATAAATTCTGGGGAGCACTTCACTTACGATATCAATACCCCATTTTTCCATAGCCTCTGCCATTACTGTGTGGTTAGTATAGTTAAAGGTCTTTTTAGCTATTTCAAGAGCTTCAGCGAATGTAAGTCCTTCGTTGTCCACAAGTATTCTGATAAGCTCAGGAATAGAAATAACGGGATGTGTATCGTTAAGCTGGATAGAAACCTTTTCATAAAGCTTTCTGATGTCATTACCCTGTGCCTTGTATTTTTTCACGATATCGGAAAGAGAAGCGGCACAGAAGAAATACTGCTGTTTAAAGCGTAATATCTTACCTTCTCTTGTGTCATCATTAGGATAAAGTACACGGGAGATATCCTCAGCCTTTATCTGTTCAGCACTTGCCTTGATATAATCCTGATTATTGAAAAGAATAAAGTCAAACTTCTTTACAGGTTCAGCCTGCCAGAGTCTTAAAGTACCGATATTTTTTGTACCATAACCGATAACAGGCATATCGTAAGGGATAGCTCTTACTGTCTGATCTGCAAAAACAATCTCAACTGCTTCAGCTTCACATCTCTTGCTCCATGCATCTCCGTACTTTGTCCAGTCGTCAGCTTCTTCCTTCTGGAATCCGTCAACAATAGACTGCTTGAAAAGACCGTATTTATAGCGAATTCCGTAACCATCAAGCGGAAGAGAAAGAGTAGCCGCACTATCTAAAAAGCATGCCGCAAGTCTGCCAAGACCGCCATTACCGAGTGCCGCATCTTCAATATCCTCCATTGCCTTTATATCTGCACCAAGAGAATTTAAAACATCGTTTACATCATCTTCAATACCAAGACAAAGAAGATTGTTATAGATAGCTCTGCCTACTAAAAATTCCATTGAAAAATAGCAGGCTCTTCTTGCGTCAATATGTGCCTTTCTGCTGAGCTTCCAATCAGCTGAAATCTGCTTCATAACCGCTTTTGATAACGCATCGTGAAGCTGATAGCTTTCAGCCTTATCTGCAGTAACATCATATTTTTCTGAAAGTGAAGATATAATGTCCTGCTTTAACATTTCCTTATTCATAAAAACCTCCATTATATATCTGAAATAATGCCGATAATAGCATTTGATACCAAGAAACCTTCTTTTGTAAGTCTTAATCTGTTTTCTGAAATTTCTATAAGATTCTTTGGGATAAGCTTACATTTATTCATAATTTGCTCTTTACTTATATTATATCTGTTTTTTGCGGTTTTAAAATCTATTCCTTCGCTAAGTCTTAGTTTAAGCATAGCCCATTCATCATAACCTCCGGGACAATCGTCTGTTATAACTGTTTTCTGAACAGGCTCTTTTATAAATTCTGTCAAATTCCTATTTACTGAAAATCGCATACCATCAAAATATGAATGAGCAGAAGGTCCTATTCCTATATATTCTTCGCATCTCCAGTATTTTAAATTATGCCTGCTTTCATATCCGTTCATTGCAAAATTGCTTATTTCATACTGTGTATATCCGCTCACACTAAGACAATTCACTGTCTTCAAATAAAACTGCGACATAATATCTTCGTCTGCAGGTTGAACTGATCTTTTGGCAAAAATTGTATCAGGTTCAATTTTGAGCATATAAGCAGAAATATGCTTAAGCGGTAGCTGTGTCATATACGACAGTGTACTTTCAAGACTTTTTTCTGTCTGAAAGGGAATACCAAGCATAATATCCGCAGATATATTCTTTATTCCAGATTTTTCTGCAAGCAACACAGCGTCAGCACCTTCCTTACCGGTATGAAGTCTGCCAAGCGCTTTAAGCTCGTTATCATCACCACTCTGAAGGCCGAACGATATCCTGTTCACACCGCTACGCTTTAATGAACAAAGCTTATCAAAGCTTGTACTGCAAGGGTTTGCTTCGAGTGTGATTTCAGCATCGGATGAGATTTTTTCGCTGATACTGTCTAAAATTCCACAGATTTCTTTCCATAATAGTATAGGTGTTCCGCCACCGAAATAAACAGTATTGAAACAAACATCCTGATATTTTTCAATATTACGAAGTACTGCTTTTTTATATTCATCTTTATATTCATCTGCATTTGCTACTGAATAAAAGTCACAGTAAGGACACTTTGATTTACAAAAGGGAACGTGAATATAAAGTCCTACAGATTTACTCATCGAGCTTTAATACCGCCATAAACGCTTCCTGAGGAACTTCTACGCTGCCAAGCTGACGCATACGCTTTTTACCTTCTTTCTGTTTTTCAAGAAGCTTTTTCTTACGGGTAATATCGCCGCCGTAGCACTTTGCAAGAACATCTTTTCTCATAGCCTTTACAGTTTCTCTTGCAATTATCTTACCGCCGACAGCCGCCTGTATAGGAACTTCAAAAAGCTGTCTCGGAATATTATCCTTAAGCTTTTCTGCAATCTTTCTTGCTCTTGAATAAGCCTTGTCAGCATGAACAATAAAGGAAAGTGCGTCTACGATATCGCCATTAAGAAGAATATCCAGCTTTACAAGCTTTGAAGGTACGAAGCCTGAAACCTCGTAGTCGTAGCTTGCATAACCCTTTGTTCTTGATTTAAGTGCATCGAAGAAGTCGTATACGATTTCGTTAAGAGGAAGATCATAATGAAGCTCAACTCTGTTTAAATCAAGATATTTCATATCCTTGAATATACCTCGACGCTCCTGACAAAGATCCATAATGTTACCGACATATTCAGACGGCGTATAGATATTCGCCTTTACCATAGGCTCTTCAGCGATTTCTATCTCTGAAACATCAGGATAATTTGTAGGATTATCAATATAAACAATTTCTCCGTCAGTACGTGTAATTTTGTATACAACTGAAGGTGCTGTAGTAATCAGATCGAGATTATATTCTCTCTCAAGTCTTTCCTGAATTATCTCCATGTGAAGCAGTCCCAAGAAACCACATCTGAAACCAAAACCAAGTGCTATGGATGTTTCAGGCTCAAAGGTGAGGGAAGCGTCATTAAGCTGTAACTTTTCAAGCGCTTCTCTTAAATCTACATACTTAGCACCATCAGCCGGATAGATACCGCTGAACACCATCGGATTTACATTTCGGTAACCTTCAAGAGGTTCATCGGCAGGATTATCCGCAAGAGTTACAGTATCACCGACCTTTGTATCACCGATTGATTTTATAGAAGCCGCAATGTATCCTACTTCGCCTGCACGAAGCTCATTTGCCGTTTCAAGACTCTTTGCACCCATATAGCCGAGCTCTACAACATCAAAGGTTGCACCGGTTGCCATCATTCTAATCTTGTCACCGACACGAAGAGTACCTTCTTTAACTCTTACGTGTACAATAACACCTTTATAGGAATCATAATAGCTATCAAAAATAAGAGCTTTAAGTTTTTCATCGGGATTACCTTTAGGTGCAGGAACATATTTTACAACCTGTTCCATAACATCCTTTATATTAATACCCATTTTTGCAGAAATAAGCGGAGCTTCGTCTGCAGGGATACCGATTACATTTTCTATTTCTTCCTTTACTACATCAGGCTGGGCAGAGGGAAGATCTATTTTGTTGATTACAGGAACAACCTCAAGATTCTGCTCTATAGCAAGATAAGTATTAGCAAGAGTCTGTGCTTCAATACCCTGAGAAGCATCAACGATAAGAATAGCCCCCTCACATGCATTAAGAGAGCGAGAAACCTCGTAGTTAAAATCCACGTGACCAGGAGTATCTATAAGATTAAAAACATATATATTTCCATCATCAGCCTTGTAATTAAGTCTTACAGCACGGGCCTTGATAGTAATACCACGTTCACGCTCAAGCTCCATATTATCAAGAATCTGTTCTTCCATCTCTCTGTGGGCAACAGTTTCTGTCTGCTCCAATATTCTATCCGCAAGAGTTGATTTGCCGTGGTCTATATGTGCAATTATGCAAAAGTTTCTGATATTGCTTAAATACTCATTGTTTGACAAGCTTTTGTCCTCATTTCTTTTGAAAAATTTTAAACATAAAAATTATAGCATATTCCGAGCTAAAAATCAAATAATATTTATGAAATTAAAGTAAAAATCTATAAAATTGCAAGGGAGATATAAATTTATGCTTAATTGCTCATTATCAGAGCTCAGAAAGTTGTCCGATATTATCGAATGTGAGAAGGATATTTGTTTTAAATATGAAGAATACAGCAAATCCGTAAACGATCCGCAGCTTAAAGAAAAATTTCAGAAATGTGCTGCTACACATAAAAATCAGTTTACTTTATTAACAGAACTTATGAAAAGCTAAGGAGGAAAATAGTTGTGGCTTATTCAGCAGAAGAAAGAATATTCAAGAATTTACTATCTGAAGAAAAAATATTATCGGTAAAATATGCAGAATTATTATCTTCAACAACAATTGCTCAACTTCAAAACAAGCTTCAATACATTCAGAGAACGAACAATGAAACTTTATCTTTGTTGATTGCAGAAGCTGATAGCAGAGGATATATAAAAAAATAAAGCATTATTTAGTCAAAGAAGCATTTTTCGTTTAACTTTTTTTCTTTTCTGCCGATATAAGTATATAGAAGAGGTATATCCTCGTAAAGCTGAAAGGAATGTGATAAGTATGTCCGCAATCAATTCAATCAATAACAACGGCAATAATGTTTATGAGAAACTTAAAATCAATAAAACCGAAAAAGCAGAAAAAAAGGAAGAAACCGTACAGCTCAGCAAGACTGCACAGGAATATCTTCAACAATTAAAGCAAAAATATAATAACGTAGACTTTATAATTGCCGATTTTAACTCTGACGAAGAAGCCCAGCAGCACTTAAATAAAGGCAAGGGAGAATACAATTGCGTTATAACTCCTGAAACACTTGAAAAAATGGCTACTGATGATGAAGAAAGAGCAAAATTCGAGGGTATTATCGAAAATGCAATCACCGACCTTTCTGATATAAAGGAAAAGCTTGGTGATGATGCTGAAAAGGTTGAAAGTTATGGCATCAGCGTCGACAGCGAAGGAAATGTTTCTTACTACGCTTTACTCAAAGAAGGTCTTAAGAAAGATGATAGAGTAGAGCAGGCAAGAGAAAAATCCAAAGAGAAAAAGGCTGAGGAAGCTGAGAAGAAAGAGAAAGCTGAGTTTAAAGAGCGGCTTGTAAAGGCATCCACCGTTGAAGAGCTTTTAGAGCTTATTATGGGCAAGGATGAAGAAGGTTCAAAGGACCGTATTGAAATAGGAAAAAATAACGATGAAGCGCTTAAAATAGACAGACTTGATTTCGGTAAAAAGCAGGAAAATTCAATTGATGAATACATACCAACTGCCGCACCTGCCGAAAAACATCCGTTTGATTTTAAGGCATAGGAAAAATCGAAGTAGAAAGCCAGAGGCGTAGCCTTTGGCTTTTGCTTTTTTCATAAATTAAAATTACATTTGTCACATCAAACTTATTTCAATTGTAACTACACAAAGGACTTTTTTTGTGATACAATAATGTCAGAAACCCGACAGGGAATTAAGAAAGGGTATTATTATGGCTTTTGTAGAAGTAAAAAAACTTGTTAAGAATTATGGTGAATTCTGTGCAGTAGACAATCTCAGCTTTGAAGTAGAAGAAGGAGAGATCTTCGGTCTTATAGGACCAAACGGTGCAGGTAAATCAACAACAATAAATGTTATAACAACTCTTGATGATTTTAACAGCGGAAGCATCAAGATAAACGGACTTGATATTGTAAAGGACTGTTCCAAGATACGTGGACTCGTAGGTGTTGTACCTCAGGAAATAGCACTTTATCCTTATCTTACAGCACTTGAAAACGTAAAATTTTTCGCTTCACTTTACGGACTTAAAGGAAAAGAACTTCATGACAGTGCAATGAAAGCTCTGCAATTTACAGGACTTTCCGATAAAGCTGATTTAAAGCCTAAGAAAATGTCAGGAGGTATGAAAAGAAGACTTAATATTGCCTGTGGAATTGCACACCATCCTAAATTAATAGTAATGGACGAACCTACAGTAGGTGTAGACGCCCAGTCAAGAGAACACATTATGAACTCTATTCTTTCTCTTAAGGAAAAAGGGGCTACAGTTATTTATACTTCCCACTATATGCATGAAGTTGAAACCATCTGTGACAGAATAGCTATAATCGACCACGGACAGCTTGTTGCAAGCGGAACAGAGCAGGAGCTTGTTTCTATGATTACCGATTGCAAAACAATAAGAGTAAAAACAAAGTGGTCTGCCGATTTTGATATAAACAAGCTTACAACCACGCTTTCCGCTTTACCCGGTGTAAACGGAGCAAGTGTTGACGAAAACACTATAAAAATTGACGTTAAGCTTACTGAAAATGATTTTTCCTACATTATTGATGAAATAAGAAAATTTGCTTTGCCGCTTACTTCAGTAAACTGTGAAACCCCTGACCTTGACGCTGTATTCTTAGCTCTGACAGGTCACGATATCAGATAACTTTTTTGAAAGGATTAAATTATGCTTAAAGTAGCAATAAAAGAAATGAAAGGCTATTTCAGAAGTCCCGTCGCAGTTTTTATGACAGTATTTTTCCCCTGTCTTCTGATCTATGTGCTTGGCACAATGCTCCAGAGCCTCGATATATCCGATCACAGTATCGGCAATATAAATGTACAATACAACATATCAGATACCGACGAATATAGTGCAAGTGCATTCACAACCTTTATAACAGGTATCGATATGGTAAAGGCAGAAGAAACAACAGATAAGGAAGCCGCCCTATCACTTACCGACAAGGGGGAAATAAGTGCCTATATAGAGCTTAACAATGATGATATAAAAGTATTCACCGGAGATAACGACACAATAATCAGAGCGATTAAGTCGATGCTCGGTACTTACAACGCTATGGCAGATACATACAAGAACATCGCAAAGATAAACCCTTCTGCTTTACAAGAGGCTATCAACAAGGATATTTCTGAATTATCCTATGTTGATCAGAAAGGACTCGGTGTCACAAGAAGTATGATTGACTATTATGCTGTTTCTGTTATCGTAATGATGATATTCATGAGTGGTATAACAGGTCAGAGCGAAGCCTTCAAGGAAGAAAAGAATCATAACACATATTCACGTCTTTTATTATCTACAACTCCCAAACTTTCAGTATTCTTCGGAAAGGTGATAGGCTCTATCCCTATGTCAGTAATCACGGTAGGAGCAACAATGATTTTCGCTGTAGTATTCTTCGGTGCAAATTACTGCTCTGATATACTTGGTAATATTCTTCTTGTTACAATGTTACTCTCTGTTTCACTTGCCGCCACCTCACTCGGAACAGTAGCAGGCCTCATAAT
>JAZSHW010000114.1:0-8120 GCA_045533495.1 Ruminiclostridium sp.
TATGCTCTCCGTCTTTTCTTATAGCTTCAATTTCTTCTTCATATTTTGACCAGGCTGTTACATTATGACCGTACTTGTCCCACATAATTCCGAGGGCTGTACCAAAGCCACAGCCAAGTATCATTATATTTGCCATATCTGAATAATTCCTTTCAAAGATGGTTACGCTTTTTGTCCTAACTTCTTTTCTGTGTGGTTTCTCAGACGCTGTATATTACCTCTGTGCATATAAAGGATAAGTATGCCGATTATAAGTCCGAGTCCTGCGTTTATAAAGGCTGAAGGGTCACCCACTAAAAGTCCGTAGGTAAGAGTTACGGGGGCATATAATGCACCTGCGATACAAGAACCGAGAGATACATATCTTGTTATTGCCACAACGATAATGAATATACCAAGCAGTATGCAGGCAGGGATCCATTCAACAGTCATAAGTATAGCAACGGATACCAATATACCCTTTCCACCCTTGAATTTGTAGTAGACAGGGAAGAGATGACCTAAAAAGCCTGTAAGTGCCGCCACAAAGGCTACATAGTTCATACCGTTTGATAATACAGTTGTGTCAATTCCTGCAAGCCACAGGAATGAAAATCTTACAATCAGTACCGATAAAACACCCTTTAAAACATCACCGATAAGCACGAACAATGCCGCAAGCTTACCCTGTGTACGAAGGGTATTTGTAAGACCTGCATTACCGCTGCCAAGGGTTCGTATATCTTTACCGCACTTTATTTTGGTTACGATTATAGCTGTGTTTATACCGCATAAAAGGTAGGGTGCAAGCACCATTATAGCAAAGCATAAATATATCATTTCGTTATTCTCCTCGTTCTCTTATAACAAGTCTTATGGGAGTACCACCAAGACCAAAGCTTTCTCTTATCTGATTTTCAAGGTATCTCTGATAGGAATAATGGAATAATTCCTTATTGTTGCAGAAGATTACAAATGTCGGAGGCTTTGCGGACGCCTGAGTCATATAGTATATCTTAAGTCTCTTACCCTTGTCTGAGGGTGGCTGAACTCTTGCTGTGGCATAAGCCAACATATCGTTGAGTGTACCTGTTGCAATTCTTCTTGCATTCTGATTTGATGTGTAATTGATAAGTTCGAAGAGCTTGTCAATTCTTTGTCCTGTAAGGGCAGAAATGAATACAAAGGGAGCATAGGACATAAAGGAGAAGTCTACTTCTAACTTCTTCTTGAATTCGTTCATTGTATTGCTGTCCTTTTCGATAGAATCCCACTTGTTGATAGCTATAACGCTTGCTTTACCCTGATCGTGAGCATAGCCTGCAACCTTGCTATCCTGCTCTGTAAAGCCTTCGTTTGCATCTATCATTATTACACAGACATCCGCTCTGTCGATAGCCATATAAGCACGCAGAACGCTGTACTTTTCTATCTGCTCGTTTACCTTTGATTTTCTTCTGATACCTGCTGTATCAATGAATACATATTCTTCACCATCGCGCTTGATTACAGTATCGACAGCATCTCTTGTAGTACCCGCAATATCAGATACTATCATTCTGTCCTCGCCTGCAATCTTGTTTATAAGTGAGGACTTACCTGCGTTAGGCTTACCGATGACAGCTACCTTTATAGCATCGGGAGAATATTCTTCCTCTCTGTCACCCTTTGGCATAAGCTCGGATACCGCATCAAGCAGATCACCTGTGCCGTGACCGTGTACTGAAGATACGGGGATAGGCTCACCAAGACCTAAATTGTAGAATTCATAGAATTCAGGGGGTACGTCGCCTACAGTATCTACCTTGTTTACACATAAAACAACAGGCTTACCGCTTTTTAAAAGCATAGCGGCAACATCTGAGTCATTGGCGGTAACGCCTGATGTGATATCGGTAACTAAAACTATAACATCAGCCTTATCAATAGCAAGCTGTGCCTGAGTTCTCATCTGTGATAATATTATATCCTTTGTGTCAGGCTCAATACCGCCCGTATCAATAAGCATAAATTCCTTGTCGAGCCATTCAGCCTTTGAGTATATTCTGTCTCTTGTAACGCCAGGAGTATCGTCTACTATAGACATTCTCTTGCCGACAAGCTTATTGAATAATGTGGATTTTCCCACATTAGGTCTGCCGACAATAGCTACAATTCCTTCCATTTGATTTATATTCCTTTCTTTTGTTTTTTATCTTCCGTATATTATAGCATCAAGCAGCTCATATCCGTCTGTCGGAACAGCCTTAAGCTTCACACCAAGAGCATCTTCTACATCAGATACACTCTTATCATCTAAAAAGAGATCACATCCGCTTTTAAGCATATTTTCAGTAATCAGCAGATAGTCGCCAAGCTCATTCTTGTAAGGAGAAAGCTGATTTATAATATCTCCTGCGGTGATAAGTCCTGCCACTGTGATAGATTTGCCGAAAAAGTCGTTTCTTATCGTATATACATTTACCTTTGTATTAGGAAAATCGTTCTCTACCATACCCGCAAGGGATTTAAGCAGGGGAGTAGCAAGCACTCCTGTTGCAATTGATACTTTTCTTTCCTTGCTATCGGTTTCGTTATATTCTCTTTTGTCGCTTAAAGCATCGATAAATTCCTTTTGCAGACTTGCACACATTCCGACGCCGTTTTCAAACTGATCAAATTCTTCGTAGTATTCATAATCGGGCATCGGCTTTTCAGCAAGCAGGAAAAACTCATCAGATGGATAAACTACCCTTGTGTGATATTTTTCATACATCATATCACCGAAAAGCTCTATGGTTTTAAGAGCCTTGATAGCTGTTTCTTTATTAAAAAGTTCAAGCTTCGGTAAGTTATCTCTGAATTTTGTTAATCCCACGGGGACTATTGCAACGCTTTTTACAGCAGGGAACAGACTGCAAAGATCGGTAAGAGTTCTTTCAAGCTCCTTACCGTCATTAAAACCGGGAACAAGCACTATCTGAGTATTAAGCTCTATTCCTGCACCCGCCATTTTATAAAGATACTGCAGGCACTTTCCTGCACTGGGATTGCAGGTCATCTGAGCTCTTAAGTCCGGGTTTGTGGTATGCACCGAAATATTCATCGGCAGCTTCATTTTTATTATTCTGTCCACATCACCATCGCTTAAATTTGTCATAGTAATATAGTTACCCTGCAGAAAACTCAGTCTTGAGTCGTCATCCTTGAAGTAGAGAGTATCTCTCATTCCTTTTGGCATCTGATTTATAAAGCAGAATATACAGTTGTTTTTGCAATGTTGCTTTTTGTCCATAAGATAGGTCTCAAAACCAAGACCTAAATCTTCATATTCTTTTTTCTTCACTTTTACGGTACGGCGATCAAGACCGATTACAAGCTTTAAATCCGAAGCATAAAACTGATAATCGAGAACATCATTTATTTCATTGTCATTTATAGTTATCAGTGTATCGCCTGCCTTTATTCCTGCCTTGTCTGCAGGAGAGCGGGGGGTAACTGACATTATCTTTACTGACATTACTCTTTCGCCTTTCCATAAAGTAAATTCTACATCTGTTTTTTCAACAGACCATACATAATATATTATACACTTTATTTTCGTCTTAGTCAACAGTAAACACATAAAAAAACAGCAGTACCTTTCGGTACTGCTGTCACAACTTTTGAGTTTACAAGCAATTAAGCATCGCCACGAGCGATAACTTCCTTACCCTTGTAATAACCACAGTTGCCGCATACTCTGTGAGCGAGCTTTAATTCGCCGCACTGAGTGCAACGTGAGAATGCAGGTGCGGATAGCTTCCATACCTGTGAACGTCTCTTGTCACGTCTTGCCTTTGATACTTTTCTCTTTGGAACTGCCATTTTAGCACCCCCCTCTGATGTTCATAATCATAAAATCGCTATTTAACAATAGCCGAAAAACTAACACGACTAATATTATACAGCAAGATTTCTGATTTGTCAACACTTATTTGAGATATTTTTTAATATTTTCTGTTAAATCATCAACATCTGCGGAAATTGTGAAGGTAACTGTTGTATTTTCACCGCTTACAGTAGCGATCTTGTCGAACATTTCGCCAACCTTATCAAGGTCACGGCCAACGATTCTTAAGATACCATCAACGAAAATATCTGTGCAGTCATAGTTAGATGCGAGTAAACCTGAAACGAAGCCTGCCATTTCATCGTAGTTAGCAATCTTGTAATCTTCAATGTTGATAAGACGAACCTTATGATAAATGTCTATGTTCAGGGAAGAACCGAGCTGAATAGCAACTACGTTGCCCTTGCTTGCCTGTTCTGCACTGTGGATAGCTTCGATAAGTAATTTTGTTTTACCTGCGCCTTTTTTTCCTGCAATAAGTTTAACCATATTAAAGTCCTCCGTTTTTTGCGGCAGAGTCGCCGTTTAATATAATAAAAATCAGCGTACTGATTTATTATCCGATTTTTGCTTCAAGCTCAGCCTTAGCAGCCTCATAACCGGGCTTACCGAGAAGAGCGAACATATTCTTCTTATAGCTTTCAACACCTGGCTGATCAAAGGGGTTTACACCAAGCATATAGCCGGAGATTGCACAAGCCTTTTCGAAGAAGTAAATGAGATAGCCGAGTTCGTTTTCGTTAACTTCAGGCATTTCAAGTACCATATTTGGTGTGCCGCCCTCTGTGTGAGCGATGATAGTACCTTCATAAGCCTTCTGATTAACAACCGACATGTTCTGATTTGATAAGAAGTTCAGACCGTCACCGTTTGTAGGATCATTCTTTAAGAAGAAGTCCTTCTGAGCCTTACCGATGTGAACAACAGTTTCAAATAATATCTTAGAGCCGTCCTGAATAAACTGGCCAAGTGAATGAAGGTCTGTTGAGAAAGTAGCAGCAGAAGGGAATAAGCCCTTGCCGTCCTTGCCTTCGCTTTCACCGAAGAGCTGCTTGAACCATTCGCACATCATAACAAATGAGTTTTCATAAGCGATGAGCATTTCAACCTTGAAGCCCTTGTTTAAAAGAATGTTACGGTATGCGGCATATCTGTAGCAGTGGTTCTTTTCAATATCGCATACTGCGAAATCTTCTCTTGCCTTTGCGGCACCTGCCATAAGAGCGTCAATATCGCAACCTGCACAAGCAATGGGGAGTAAACCAACTGCTGTGAGTACTGAAAAACGACCGCCTACATCATCGGGAATAACGAAGCTTTCGTAACCCTTTGCATCTGCAAGCTCCTTAAGTGTGCCTCTTGCCTTGTCTGTTGTAGCATAGATTCTGCTTCTTGCACCTTCTTCGCCGTATCTTTCTTCAAGTAACTCTCTGAATACTCTGAAAGCTAAAGCAGGTTCTGTTGTTGTACCTGACTTGGATATGATATTTACTGAGAAATCCTTATCCTTTACGATTTCGATAATTTCATTTAAATATGTGGGGCTGATGCTGTTACCTACAAAGTAAATCTGAGGTGTATCCTTGCAAAGTGAGTTGTAAAGTGTGGACTTAAGTAACTCGATTGCTGCTCTTGCACCGAGGTAAGAACCGCCGATACCTATTACTAAAAGTACTTTGCTGTCAGACTTAATCTTTTCAGCAGCCTTCTTGATTCTTTCAAATTCTTCCTTATCGTAGTTTACAGGAAGATCTACCCAACCTAAAAAGTCATTGCCGAGACCACTCTTGTTTGCAACAAGCTCATGTGCAGCCTTTACTAAAGGTTCAATACCTTTCAGTTCATCAGGTCTTACGACATCTTTTAAATATTTGTCGTTCAGTGTGATTGCCATTTTCGTATTCTCTCCTTAACTTTTCTTTCTCCTAAACACAAAATGTAAACATTAAAAAAGCACTATATTCTGTCTCTTTTTATACTTACTTGTTTACATTTAATATTATAGCGAAAATCACTCGCTTTTGCAAGATGTTTTCATCTAATGACAAACTTTTGTTTAAAACTGCCAAATAAATGTTTCGGTTTTTGTGCAAAATTAAATGGCGAAAATTCTTGATAAAATTATGAAAAATGCCTTTAAAAAGGTCATTTCTTCAATTTCATAAACAGATATAATGTCGCTTTCAAAAACGATTTCGTCATAAAGGGTTGCCGTCACTTTACCGACGGTCTGCCCACAGCTCACAGGAGCAGTCAGTTTTTCGGCTATTGTATACTTGTAGCTTATATCCGAAGAGCTGCCTTTTGGTATCACCATAGTAACAAGTCTTTTAACTCTTATATCAGCCTCTTTTTTTAGTCCGTTGTCAACCTCTACAGGTATAAGCTTACTGCTGTCGGCAACCGCTTTATAAAGCTCGTAACCATTAAATCCGTAGTCAAGCAGACTTTCACAGGCGTCAAATCTCTCATTATCCTCTTTACAACCAAGTGTAATCGCACAGATAGTCATATTTCCACGCTTTGCCCATACCGCAAGACAGCATCCTGCGTTATCGGTAGTGCCTGTCTTACCGCCGATTATCCCGTTGTAGTATCTCATCAGCTTATTTGTGTTTAAAAGCTGAGCCGCCTTGTCACCCTCTCTTACATAATCAAGCCTTGTGTTGAAAAATTCGTTGTAGTAATCATATTTGCTGACCTCTCCGCAAAGTAAGGCTATATCGTAGGCGGTGGTATAGTGACCGTCTTCGTCATATCCTACACAGTTTTTATAGCTGGTATCAATCATACCAAGCTGCTTTGCCCTTTCGTTCATAAGTCGGACAAATTCCTTTTCGCTCCCTGCAATATGCTCACAAAGAGCAGTGGTAGCGTCATTGGCAGAAGCTATGACCACAGATTTTATAATATCCCTTGCTGACATCTCTTCATTCGGCATAAGCCATATTACCGAGCCGTCACGACTGCTTGCATAGGCAGAGCATCTTATGGTATCGTCAAAGGATAATCTACCGGCAGACATTTCCTCTGCCCAGATAAGCATACACATAAGCTTTGTGACAGATGCCATAGGCAGCTTTTCTCTGCCGTTATGTTCATACAGTACCTGCCCTGTACTGCATTCCGTTACAACAGCAGATTTTGATGTCAGTATATCGGGCTTGCTTTCTTCTTCTGCGTAGCAGGGGAGCAGACAGGAAAGCATTATACCTGCTGAAATGATAAATCCGATTATTTTTTTGAAAAGCATCGTAATAACCTCTTTTTACGTTTTTTAGATTATATGTAGCTTTTGTCCGTAAATTTCCTGAATAATTAAAATAAAAGCGGTAAAAATAAAACTATATTTTTCTTTAGGTGGTGAATTATGAACTGTAAAATCGCATTACCGATGAAGCTTTTTATGCTTTTCTGCTACGGCGGAGGACTGTATACAATTGTAGAGCTTCTATTCAGAGGTCACAGTCATCCGAGTATGTTTATCTTAGGCGGACTTTGTTTTATACTTATCGGCGGAATAAACAAGGTCTACCCCGATATGTCGTTGCTTTTACAGATGAGCATTTCGGCAATAATTATAACAGTGCTTGAATTTATCTGCGGGTGCATTGTAAACCTATGGCTTTTGATGGATGTGTGGAATTATGAAGAAATGCCTTTCAATATCTTAGGTCAGGTGTGCCTTATCTTTACTATAGCATGGTTTTTCCTCTCCCTTGTGGGAATTGTAGCAGACGACTTTCTTCGTTGGAAATTGTTTGATGAAGAAAAACCGAGATACAGGATTATATAAAATTTCAGCCCCGAAAAATCGGGGCTGATAGTCATTTATTCTGTTAATTTAAAATAATATCCGTTTGCTCCAAAGAAAAGCTTGTTATTTTCATGGTCATATATGTGACATTCTCCGCTGTTTGTAGTTTCGTCAATCTTATTTCCTAATGTGCTGTAGAATATCGCATAAGGCTCTTTCATACCATGTATTTCAAGAAGTTTTATTTTTGCAAGATTATAAGGCTTTGCTGTGCTATATTTTATATAATCACTATCGCAACATCTTTTAATAATCGCTTCATCGGTTATTTCGGGAACGGTCAATCTGTAGTCCTCTTCCAGAAAGCTACGCAGGTTATCGCCGCCAAGTCTGACTGTGCTTTCGGTAAGCTCGATAAATACGCCTGTGCTTTCATCGCCGTACAGATGATATTTTCCGTATTTCAGCTCAGGCTTTACCTCTTCGTCGGCTACAGCCGTACTGCAGGCGGTA
>JAZSHW010000128.1:0-3588 GCA_045533495.1 Ruminiclostridium sp.
ATCAGGGATAGTTACATTCCGCTCCCATATTTCCTCATAATACTTTGTGAGCACCCCGTCTATAATCTCAAATGCCATATCAATTCTCCTTTCCTGCATCTGATGACATCAGTATATCATAACGAATGTACTAAAAAGGGGAGCTTCCGTATCTGATGAAATACTAACAATTCAAAAAACGGTTTAATAATTTCAACGCAATCGTTATTACCAATCGTTATAATAAATATATAGCAATAACGCTATTAAATAACCATTGTACAGTTTTTGGGACTATAGATATGTTATAATTACCAAAAGCGGATTTTATTATCGCAGGAAAGGTGAGCCGATTATGGATTATTTACTTAAACTGAATGAAAAACAGCTTGAAGCAGTAGAAAGCACAGAGGGGTATCTTCGTGTCATTGCAGGTGCAGGTAGCGGAAAAACAAAGCTTCTTGTATCACGCTATGCATACCTTGTAAAAGAATACGGCATTGACAGTGCGAACATACTATGCGTGACCTTCACCAACAAGGCGGCAGGCGAAATGAAACGCAGGATAAGAGCTCTTATCGGTGATATGTACGACACCTCTCTCATCTGCACTTATCACGGATTTTGTGTGAGGGTGCTTCGTGAGGATGTGGAAAAGATCCTTTTCCCTAAGGAATTTCAGATAATTGATACAACACAGCAAAAAACAATTCTCGGAGAGATCTATCAGAAATTTGAGCTGAAGCTGGATCACGCAAGCTTTGAAAAAATTGTCAGACAGATACAGCAATACAAGGCCCTCAACAGAGAGTATGTAAACAATATATGCTGTACAGATAAGTGTCAGATCATGGAGAACATAGCCACACTTGACGATCAGATAATAGAAGAATACCTCCAGCGACAAAAACAGGTATATGCTCTTGATTTCAGCGATCTTATATATTTCACCCTGAACGTTTTTCGACGCTATTCCGATGTCCTTGAAAAATGGCAGGACAGGCTGAACTACATACAGGTAGATGAATTTCAGGACAGCTCAGGTACAGAAATGGAGCTTATAGATCTACTGTCTGCAAAGCATAGAAACCTTATGATAGTAGGCGATCCTGATCAGAATATATACGAATGGCGTGGATCGGATGTAAAGCTGCTGGTGGATTTTGATAAAACTCATATTCCTACAAAAACTGTTTTTCTTAATCAGAACTACCGATCTACCCCGCAGATACTTAGATGTGCAAACTCACTTATAGAAAAGAATGTCCTTCGTCTGAAAAAGGATCTGTTCACTAAAAACTGTTCAGGCATTGCGGTATATCATTATCACACAAAAAACGAATTTGCTGAAGCAAGTCAGATAACCGAAATAATCACCGAGCTACGCAGACAGATAAATTGCAACTACTCAGATTTTGCTGTGCTTTACCGCTCAGGCTTTCTTTCCCGTATCGTTGAAAAGAAATTCACAGAAGAAGGTATCCCCTATGAAATTTTCGGTGGTGTAAAGTTCTATCACCGTATGGAAATTCAGGACGTGCTGGCATATCTGCGTCTTGTTGCCTTTGATGACGATATCTCCTTCAAACGTATAGTCAATAAACCCCGCCGCCGCTTCGGCAGAATGAAGCTTCAAGCGTTACAACTACTACAGAAAAATGACTCCCTTTACAACACACTAAAGGAGAACATCGACAATCCCGCCTTTAAAAACAGTGGTGCAGAAGAGTTTATCCGAATGATTGACAGCTTCAGAAATGATGCGGAAAATCTGACTATATCCGAGCTTGTGGAAAAAATATGTGCAGACAGCGGATATGAAAAATATATCCGTGAGCTTGGGGATATGGAAAGGTTTGAAAACTTATCGGAATTCAAACGTATTGCTGCCGAATTTGAAGCAAATCTCGGAGAAAGCATTACGCTGAAGGAATTTGTAAATCACATCTCGTTACAAAGTGAAGATGATGGAGAAAAAGAAGCTGATACCGTCAAATTTATGACTATACATGCGGCAAAGGGCCTTGAGTTTCCAAATGTTTTTGTTCTGGGATTTTCAGAGGGAATCTTCCCTTCCTCCAAGACGATTGAAGAAAGAAAACAACTTGGCCTCGAAGAAGAACGCAGGCTTTGCTATGTTGCTATAACCCGTGCCGAAGAAAAATTATATCTGCTGGACAGTGAAGGTTATCTGCAAAACGGAAAGGTAAAGCTACCCTCCAGATTTCTTAAGGAAATGGGCGAAAACAATTATATAAGAATCGGAACTATATCAAAGGAACTGCAGGATGCGGCTGACAGAGCAGCAAACAACGATAATTTTGAAATAACCACCGGGCAAAATCAGAAAAATATCGGAGATAAAGTGTTCCACCCTGCCTTTGGCGAAGGAAAAATAATCGGATTTGAAAAGAATAAAAACAGCTATCGCATAAAATTCGATAAGCTGAACAGTGAAAGAATAGTATCAGCAACTTTCTTTAATAAAGAACGAAGTCTGCCTGTTATACCCAAAACTTCAGACAGATCCGAAGACCTCTCCTATACTACAGAAAAAGATAACAAAGCAGTATCATCGGTTGAAGAAGAAGCCGTAACTACAAAGCCCTACCCTTATGATGAGTTATCTGAAAAGCGTGACGCTGCTCTGGAGATATTAAAAAAAGCTATCATACCTTCAGAAGAAAGCGAAACGGTGTACAATCCGCCTACAGAGTACAGCTCAATAGGACAGCAACCCAATAACGATACATCTGAAAAGCTGAAAGAAATCCTGGATGTATTAAAAACAAAAATTGTACCATCAGATGAACCCACTACAAAAGAAAAAAGCTCTGATAACCCGGAGCTTTACGAAAAGGTAGAAGAAAAAATCCTGAACGAATATAAACAGTCGTCAGCGGGTGGTGCACCTGACAGACCGCAGGGAGAAGAGAGCGAGGAGAAAACGTCACCGCCCGATCTCAGCGGATATGATAATCTGTGGAATCGTGATGATGTTCCTAAAACGGGATGGAGCTGTGCAGGTGTCACCGATCTTGGTGCACCCGTAGGCGTCTGTCAGATGTGCGGTCATCAGATAATCCGCTATGTTCATCACATGGTGCACCCGAACTTTCATCAGATTGATGCAGGATGTATCTGTGCGGGCAAAATGGAAGGTAATATAGAAAGAGCAAAGCAAAGAGAAAACGAATTCAAGAACAAGGAGGCACGCAGAGAAAGCTTTAAAAAACGCAAGTGGAAAAAATCCAGAAACAATAACAGCTTTCTTGTTATCAAGGAACACCTTATAGTACTTTACTACAATCAGAAATATAACAACTGGAAATACTCATTGGATAATGTTTTCTGTGAAGAAGTGTTCAGGACTAAGGAAGAAGCAATGGATGCCGCCTTTGAAGCTTATGAAAGGAAAATAAACAAGGTGTAATAACTACAAACAGTTATTATATGTTCATTTTAATTATCCTTGCAAATCTGAGATTGCAACATTCTGCAAAGGCAAACCGACCGATTTCGGTTACTCCGTCAGGAACAATTACACATTGCAGATTCTTACAGCCCAAGAAAGCATAATCGCCTATCATCTGAACACCTTCCGGTATA
>JAZSHW010000036.1:0-3364 GCA_045533495.1 Ruminiclostridium sp.
TAAAAATCATCCCCGCTATTAATAGCGGGGATGATTTTTACAGACAAGAACCGCCGAAGGCAATTGCCTCCGACGGTTCCTGCT
This sequence comes from Ruminiclostridium sp., assembly GCA_045533495.1. Classification (GTDB taxonomy): domain Bacteria; phylum Bacillota; class Clostridia; order Oscillospirales; family Ruminococcaceae; genus Ruminiclostridium_E. The sequence continues at coordinate 85 of JAZSHW010000036.1, forward strand.
TTATTATGAAAAAATTATTAAAAAGCTGAATTAAACACTGCTGTGGTTCTTTGTGTATTCAACAACTTCATCAACTGTTGTGAAAGCCATAGAAACGCATGTATCAGCACAACCATAGTAGATTGCAATTCTGCCTGTATCAGCGTCACAAAGAGCTGCACAGGGGAATGTAACGTTCTGAACGTCACCGATGCATTCGTATGTTTCACGAGGATTGATGAGGTATTCAGCACAACGATACTTAACGATCCAGGGCTTGTCAATGTCGAGGATGCAAGCACCGAAGCTGTATACGAAGCCGTTGCAGCTTTCGAGAACGCCGTGGTAGAATACTAACCAGCCTTCGCTTGTTTCAATCGGAATAGGACCTGCACCGATCTTCTTGGATTCCCAGCTCTTTAAGGGACCCATTACGTGTCTGTGTTCGCCCCAATACTTCATATCGGGTGACTGAGAAAGGTACATATCACCGAAGGGTGTGTGACCTGAGTCAGAAGGACGGGAGAACATTACATACTTATTGTCGATTTTACGGGGGAATAATACACCGTTTCTGTTAAAGGGAAGGAATGCATTTTCGCACTGGTGGAATTCCTTGAAATCCTTTGTCCAGCCCACACCGATTGTAGGCTTCCAACCGTAAGCGTTGCACCATGTGATCCAGTATCTGTCTTCGATCCATACGCATCTGGGATCGTAGCCGTACTGCCAAGGGTTAGCTGCTGCTGTTTCGGGATCGTCATTGATCCATTCAACCTTTTCTTCGTTGATGTTCCAGTGGATACCGTCATCGGAGAAACCAGCGTGGATAGCCATATTTCTTTCCTTGTCGTCTACACGGAATACGCCTGCAAACTTGCCTTCAAAGGGAACAACTGCACTGTTGAAGATGGAGTTGCTCTTCTGAAGAAGATCACGGGGGATGATGGGGTTGTTATCTGCACGCCAGATAATGTCCTTGCAGCCAGCGGGACGCTCCTGCCAGGGAATGTTGGGTAATGATGTACCGTTGATGATTTTTACATTCATTGGTTTTCTCTCCTTAAAATTATTTTTCCGTTTGGGCTTTTCTCTGCCCGATACATAAAGTATAACATACTTTTTTTCAAATTGCAATAGCTAAAAGAAAAATTTTTACTTAAATTTAAAACTAATTTTAAGTAACAAAACAAAGCAAAATTTTATAACTTCTTATGACTTTTAGACAAAATTACCGTTCAGTTAAGATTTTATTTGACTTTTGCGTGCAATTGTGCTAAAATTTTATACGATGAGATAACTGTGTTATCGGCAAATTTATTTATGGTATCAACCGGAAAGGCAAACCCAATGAACTATTGGAACAAAGACATTGAATGTGCTCCTCGCAGTGAAATAGAAGCACTCCAGTCTTACAGGCTCTCAAACACAATAAGAAGGGTATATGAAAATGTAGCTCCCTATCGCAAAAAGATGGATGAAGCAGGTGTTAAGCCCGAGGACATCAAAACAGTTGCTGATTTAAGCAAGCTCCCCTTCACAACAAAGCAAGATCTGAGAAACAATTACCCCTACGGTATGTTTGCAGTACCCAGCTCTGAGGTCGTTCGTATTCACGCATCCTCAGGCACAACCGGAAAGCAGACAGTTGTAGGCTACACCGCAAAGGATATAGATATATGGGCTGAATGTGCGGCAAGAGCACTTTGCAACATCGGCGGCACAAAGGATGACTACGTACATGTTGCTTACGGCTACGGACTTTTCACAGGCGGTCTCGGTATGCACTACGGTGCAGAAAAGTTAGGTGCTACTGCAATTCCCGCATCAGCAGGTAACAGTATGCGTCAGCTTGAAATGTTCAGAGATTTCGGTTCTTCAATCGTATGTATGACTCCCTCCTACGCAATTTCACTTATTGAAATGATGGAAGAAAAGGGATTTAAGAAGGAAGACTTCAAATTAAAGGCGGGTCTTTTCGGTGCAGAACCCTGGACAGATGAAATGAGAAAGCAAATTGAAGAAGGTCTTGGCATCAAGGCTTACGATATCTACGGCCTTTCTGAAATTATGGGACCTTCAGTTTCCTGTGAATGTCAGTACCAGTGCGGTATGCACGTGTGTGAAGATCACTTCATTGCGGAAATAATTGACCCCGATACTCTCGAAGTATTACCTGCAGGCAGTCAGGGCGAGCTTGTATTCACTTGTATCACTAAGGAAGCTCTTCCCCTTATCCGTTACAGAACAAGAGATATCGCAACTCTCATTTATGACAAGTGCGAATGCGGCAGAACCCATGTAAGAATGATGAAGCCTCAGGGCAGAACAGACGATATGCTTATTATAAGAGGTGTAAATGTATTCCCCTCTCAGATCGAATCTGCTCTTCTCTCAGTTGATGAAAAGGCTACAAATTACTTACTCGTTGTTGACAGAATAAACAACCTTGACACTCTTGAAATTCAGCTTGAAACAAGACCCGATATGTTCGGTGACGGCGTCAAGACTCTTGAAAACTACCGCAAGAAGGTTAAGTCTGCTATCGACTCCGCTATCGGTGTCGGCATCAATGTAAAGCTGCTTGAGCCCAAGACTCTGGCCCGTTCAATGGGTAAGGCTGTAAGAGTAATTGATAACAGACAGATAAAGAATAAATTTGAAAAGAAATAATAAGGAGGATTTTACTTATGCTTATTGATCAGATTTCCGTATTCGTAGAAAACAAGACAGGCAGACTGGCAGAGCTTATGGAGGTTCTTAACAAAAACGGTATTGACATCCGTGCAATGACCATTGCCGATACAGCTGATTTCGGTATCCTCCGTCTTATCGTTGACGATACTGAAAAGGCATTAAAGGCTCTCCACGATGACGGCTGTACAGCAGCTATCACAAAGGTTATCGCCTTTACCATCCCCGATGTTTCAGGTGCATTATATAACGTTATGGGCAAGATAAACGACTGCAACATAAATGTTGAATATATGTACTCTGTAATGGGTAAGACAGCAGGCAGAGCAGATATCGTAATAAGAGTTGAAGATACTGATACAGCAATCAAGGTGCTGACAGAAAACGGCGTTCAGCTTATATGCGGTAAGGATCTTTGCAGATAAATTATAACAATATAGGTTTCAGCCCCTCTATTTAACATAGTGGGGCTGATTTTTAATAAACTGCAAATTAAGCTTCTGCGGTAATTAAGTTGCAAAATAACTTTATAAACAGAAAAAATGTCCCAAATATCCATTGACATAAATTTCTATTTATAGTATAATTTTTGTAAATTTTATATTAA
>JAZSHW010000027.1:0-17275 GCA_045533495.1 Ruminiclostridium sp.
TCATAAAGCCGCTGATTATACGGTGGAAAGCAAGTCTGTTGTAAAAACCCTCCTTTACAAGCTTTTCAAAGTTTGCTACTGTGATGGGAGCGTGTTCGGGATAAAGCTCAAGCTTTATCTTCTTGCCATTTTCCATTTCGATAACTACCATTTTATTTATTTCCTTTCATAATCGGTTTAAAACCGTTTTTACCACTGTGAATCCTGGGGTACTTTTGAATATATCTTTTTATCTGTGCCGTCTGTTGTAACACCCTTAGCCTCGAAAAGCTCGGATAATGTCACAAGCTGATAACCTTCTTCGATAAGATAAGGAATGATTGTGTCGAGTGCTTCAACTGTCTTATCATTTCCTGCCGCATCATGAAGGAGATATATTGCACCGTCCTTTGCACGAAGCTTCATTGCCATAATGCGTTTATCTACAGTAACATTATTATCCCAGTCATTGAAGCCTGTACCGTTTATAAAGGTAAGGTCGATGGTATCCCACATAAGATTATTTACTGCAATATAGGGAGGACGGAAGTATTTTTCTCTTGTGCCTGTGATTTCGTAAATCTTATCGGATACATACTGTACCTCTGCCTTTATTTCGTCCTCGGTCAGCTTATCCATATAGGAGTGGCTCTTTGAGTGGTTTGCTATTTCACAACCCATATCAAAAGCACGCTTTACCGTTTTTGCGGAGTCATCATTGATGTTGTTGCCTATAAGGAAGAATGTTCCCTTTACATTGTACTTTTCCAAAAGGTCGAGTATCTGATTTGTTGTAGTTGTGTTAGGGCCATCGTCAAAGGTAAGTGCTATGTATTTTGACTCCACGGGTTCAGGAACATCTGTTTCGGGAGCTTTTGTAGTTGTTGTAGTTTCAGGTGCTGAAGTTTCTGTAGTTGTTTCAGGAGCTTCTGTAACTGTTGTTGTTTCGGGTGCTGAAGTTTCAGGTTCAGATGAGCTTACTTCCTCTGTTTCGGGTGATGAAGTTTCCTGCTCGCTTTCCTTACTTTCTGTTTCATCAGCAGAGCTTTCAGGTACAGAAGATGTTATTTCTGTTGTACCCGATGTGCTGTTTTCACCTACAGAGGATGTATTCTGTCCTGAGCACCCTGCCATAAGAATTAAAACAGCAAGAGTCAGAGCTGCTAATTTCTTTTTCATTAATTATTCTCCTTTGTCTTTATTCTTTTTCGCCATAACCCAGTATCCTACATCCACAAGCAGCAGAATTATTGCTATCGCTGCAAGTGCGATTATCCATGGCCATAGATTATCTTCTTCGTTTTCTTTTGTTTCGTTGTCTGCTGACGATTGTCCGGACTGTTCCTCTTTGCTTTCTTCTGTAGCTGAAGAAACCTCATCGGGTTTACTCTGTTTATCTTCGGATGAAGAAGGATATGTCTGTGTTTCAGCAGTTGTAGTTTCTGTAGCTTTGCTTGTCTCAGGCAGACTTGTTTCTTCCGTTTCGGGTACAGATTCCTGCGTAGCTTCAGAGGACTCAGGTGTGCTTGTTACAGTCTGTTGCTTTTCAAAGTATTCTAATGCTCTGAAATAATATCTGCTTTCCGCAAGATATGCACAGTGGTCAAAGGATAGGGCGAGCGGCGTTATATCAGTGTATTTTTCGTAGCTTTTTCCTTTGATAAGCTGACCGTTTTCGTATTTATTACCACTATTCCATACTGTGTCTATCACTACCCATCTGTTATCCAGCCATACGGCACACCACTCATGATTTACTCTGCCTTCTGCAAGCTCTTCATAAGAAATATCCGTACTTGTAACTGTTCCCTTGATGTTTACTGCTGTTATTCCTTGTGCTTCAAGCAAGGCACAAAAGAGATTTGAGTAGCCTGCACAGACTGTCCGTTTTCTCTGCAGGACGTTTTTTATACAGATTGTATCCTGAGTTACAGAGCTATCTCTTGCATCTCTGTCATAATAGATATTCTTCGATACCCAATTTGCAATAGCTATAGTCTTATTATAATCCCCTTCTATATCTTTTGCAATATAGTCAGACAAATATTTTATATCCTGAAGAGTTGTTCTTACACTTTCTTCGGTAGCTTCATCTGTAAGATATCCCACCCAGCTTTTTGCTGATGTGGGCATTATCTTTTCAAGCACCTTTGCATTCTGCTCAGAAAGATTGTTATCAGGAAAATACCATCCGTTTGCATAGCCTATCCTGTAGGTAAGATGAACACCTGACTTAAGGGTGATATCAATCAGGTCATTATCCTTAAGTGCTTCGGAGGGGTTTATTGTTGCAGTAAACGTTCCGTCGCTCTCGCTTTTAAGAGTAGTGGAGATAGTGCCGGTATTTCTTATTTTGACATCCTTTACCGGATCTGATTTATAACAACCCTCTATCACTATGCTTTGGCTGTATATATTAATTTTACAACTGTACTCAGGGTTGTAAGATGTTACAAGCTCATAAACCTTCTGAGGTTTCTTTTCAGCCTCGCTATTTTCGGCAAAGGCTGTCGGTATAAGCTGTGAAAAGCAGATTGAAAGTGCCATTACTCCAGAAAACAGTCGGAAGAGGCATTTACTTAACTTCATAACCTGCATCAATAATAACCTGCTTTAAAGTATCAACGCTTACACTTTCGGGATGTTCTACTACCGCCTGCTTATTTTCGAGATCTGCGGTCGCATTAACGCCTTCAATAGCATTCAGCACCTTCTCTACCATCCCTTTGCAATGTCCGCACATCATACCTTCTACTTTGATTATTGTTGTCATTATTTCTTCTCCTTTTTTTGTTTCTTCTTTTATTTCCTGTTTTTCAGTCTGTGTAAAGCCTGTAGGCTTCCACAAACGCAGTCGTAAGGAATTTGATACAACACATACAGAGCTTAGGCTCATTGCCGCCGCCGCTATCATAGGATTAAGAGTAAGCCCCATTACAGTGAACAGTACGCCTGCCGCTACGGGAATACCTATCGTGTTGTAAATAAACGCCCAGAAAAGATTCTGCTTTATATTTCTCATAACTTTTTTTGAAAGGGCTATGGCATCAGAAACAGAGGTAAGCTCGCTGCTCATAAGCACGATATCGGCACAATCAACTGCTATATCTGTGCCTGCTCCAACTGCTATACCTACAGTTGCGGTTGTAAGTGCAGGTGCATCGTTTATGCCGTCACCCACCATTGCAACCGTTTTGCCACTATCCATAAGTTCTTTTATTATCTTTGACTTATCATCAGGCATAAGAGAGCTGTAGGCTTTGTCAATTCCTGCCGTATTGCAGATAGCCTTTGCTGTCTGCTCATTATCACCTGTCAGCATAACTGTCTTTATATTCATAGCGTGAAGGCGAGATATTGCCTCCTTACTGCTTTCTTTTATAACATCAGCTACTGCTATAAGACCAAGAACTTCAACTTCATCTGCAAGGATAAGAACTGTTTTTCCGTCATCGGACAATGTCTTTATATCATTTTCAGCCTTGTCGGTACTGATATTATACTGCTTTGTAAGCTTTTCATTTCCAAGGAAATAACGCTTGCCTTTTACACAGGCGGATAAACCCTTGCCAATTACAGTCTCGTAGTTATCTGCCGTATCAGTCTTTACTGATAATTGCTCTGCCTTGCTGAGTATTGCGTGGGATAAGGGATGATCCGAGCCATTTTCGATAGTCGCCGCTATTGTCACTATTTCTTTTTCACCAAGGCTGTATGATATTATATCAGTTACAGAGGGCTGACCCTTTGTAACAGTACCTGTTTTATCAAAGGCTACTATATCTGCTTTTCCTGCAACCTCTAACGCTCCTGCTGATTTTATCAGTATTCCGTTTTTGGCGGCAGTACCTGTTCCAACCATAACCGCAACGGGAGTTGCAAGCCCCAATGCACAGGGACAGGAGATAACGAGTACCGCTATTGCTCGGGAAAGAGAAAACTCGAAGGTCTGACCGCAAAGCATCCATATAATAAAGGTTACGACTGCTATAGTCATAACTACGGGAACAAATATTCCGCTTATCTTATTGGCAAGTCTCGCTATAGGTGCTTTTGTTGCAGACGCTTCTTCCACAAGCTTTATAATCTGTGACAGAGTGGTGTCGTCCCCCGTCTTCTGCACCTTCATTTCAAAATATCCGTTCATATTGACAGTGGCACATATAACTTTATCACCGACTGTTTTTTCTACGGGAATACTTTCTCCTGTTATGGCAGATTCATTTAAACTGCCATTGCCGCTTGTTACTTCTCCGTCCGCAGCAACGGCTTCACCCGCTTTGACTGCTATTATATCACCAACGACTATTTCATCTACGTATATAGTCTTTCTTTCTCCGTTTCGGATAACCGTTGCAGTTTTAGGAGCAAGGTCTATAAGTTCTGCTACGGCGTCTGTGGTCTTTTTCTTTGAGCGGGCTTCTAAGGTCTTTCCGAGGGTTATAAGAGTGAGTATCATTGCAGAGCCTTCAAAATACAGATCCATACTGTATTTTTCTACAAGAGGGATATCACCGTGACCCAGACCGTAGCCTATACGGTAAATTGCAAAAACTCCGTATATAAACGCCGCTGATGAACCTACTGCAATCAGCGTATCCATATTCGGCGAGCCGTGAAAGAGTGATTTAAAACCATTTATAAAATAATTTCTGTTTACAAATATTATAGGTAGACATAAAAGGAGCTGAGTAAAAGCAAAGGTTATTGCATTTTCTGTACCATGCATAAAGGATGGTACAGGAAATCCCATCATACGTCCCATTGAGATATAGAAAAGCGGTAAAAGGAATATAAGAGAGATTATAAACCTTTTAAGCATATTCTTTACCGTATCTTCCTTGGGAGCTTCTGCTGTCTTCGATTTATCAGTGCCCTTTACAGATGCACCATAGCCTGCTTTTTCTATTGCAGAGATTACATTTTCTACACTTGTTTCTTCTTCATTTATTTCGCAGGTCATAGAATTTTTAAGCAGATTTACTGCCACATTTTCTACACCGTCAACGCTTTCCGTCGCCTTTTCTACTCTTGCAGAGCAGGCGGCACAAGTCATACCCGTTATATCAAAAGAAATTTTTTTCATTTATCGACCTTTCAAAACCAAAACCGCACTTATTTTGTCCGCTTTAAATTATATACTATTTTCCGAAAAAATTCAATAGTCAATTTCTTTTTTCATAAAATGGTCATCCATAAAGTATCCATTTCCTATATCTGTACATTCATCCTTAAAGATGTAAAATCCCCTTTTCTTATAGGAATTAATGGCATTTTGATTATTCACATTAACAGTGAGCCACATATATGACAGATTATCTTCTATGCATCGCTTTTCAAGATAATCCATAACAAAATGTGAATAACCTTTCCTTCTGCACTCTTTTTTTACGTAAAGCTTACTTAAGAATAATGTGGTATTTTTTACTGCAAAAGCGGTAAAGCCCACGATATCATTTTCATCCTTTATAAAAAAGTATTCATAATTTTCATTCTTTATCTGCTGCGAAATTGCCTCAGGGGACAGGAATTTGTCTGTCATATATTCTATCTGTCCGTTAGATAATATTTCAGCGTAGCATTCTTTCCATATTTCTTTTGCAAGTATGCTCAGAAGAGATATATTTTCTGTGTCAACAACTCGTAAGAGTTCCAAATAAAAGCACTCCTTTGACTTGACTTATTGAAATTATTATATTATAATTATACAATGCGGTGTTTTGTGTGTCAAGCAAAAAGAACTGTCCGAAACACCGAATTATTTACATTTATAATGGCAAATTAATTAAAGGAATATTAAAACTGAAAGGTATACTATATGGAAAAAACATCTCACGCTCATCACAAAACCGGATTTGCGAGCAGACTCGGATTTGTACTTGCCGCAGCAGGCTCAGCTGTAGGACTGGGAAATATATGGCGTTTCCCATATCTTGCCGCAAAATACGGTGGAGGCATATTTCTGCTGGTCTATCTTATTCTGACAGTGACCTTCGGCTTTACTCTTATGATAACAGAAATATCTATAGGAAGAAGAACAGGTAAAAGCGTAATTGACGCCTATGGAATGGCTCATAAGAAATTCAAGCCTTTAGGATATGCAGCTACTCTTGTTCCGATGATAGTACTCCCTTATTACTGTGTAATAGGCGGATGGGTAATAAAGTATCTTACCGTCTTTGTAACCTTCCAAGGAGAAGTTGCCGCTAATAACACAGGGTATTTTGACCAGTTTGTATCAAGCACTCCACAGACGACATTGTTTTTGGTAATATTCGTACTTCTGACAGCAGGCGTTGTACTTATGGGTGTGCAGAAGGGCATCGAAAAGATGAGTAAGATAATGATGCCTGTTCTTATTCTAATGACTATCGGTATATCAGTTTATTCGCTGACAGTCGAAGGAGCACTTGAAGGACTTAAATTCTACCTGCTCCCTGACTTTTCAAAGTTCTCTATAGAAACGATTATTGCGGCAATGGGACAGCTATTCTATTCGCTCTCCATTGCAATGGGTATTATGATAACCTACGGTTCATATATGCCGAAATCCGCTTCCATCGAAACCTCCACAAGACAGATAGAAATATTCGACACAGGCGTTGCATTTTTATCAGGTCTTATGATAGTTCCTGCGGTAGTTGCCTTTTCAGGTGGCCCTGATGGAGTCAATGCAGGTCCGGGTCTTATGTTTGAGACATTACCTAAGGTGTTTATGTCAATGCCGGGCGGTAACATTGTAGGTATCGTATTCTTCCTTTTAGTATCACTTGCGGCACTCACCTCTTCCATATCGCTTATGGAAACGGTAGTTGCAGCAATCAGTGAAAAGACAAAGCTTAAAAGAAAAATGGCTTGTGTTGTTGTTATGATAGGCACTGTAGCCGTAGGTATGCTTTCTGTTTTAGGCTTCAGCGTATGGTCTGACGTAACGATACTCGGAAAGGGTATCCTTGATTTCTTCGACTTTATCAGCAACAATGCTATTATGCCTTTAGTTGCAATGTTTACCTGCATACTTGTAGGCTATGTAATCAAAACAAAATATGTTGAAGAAGAAGTTGAATCAAGCGGTGTATTCAAATCAAAGAAGCTTTATCGTGTAATGGTAAAATTCATCGCTCCTGTTTGTCTTCTTATCATCTTTATCTGGGCTGTATTTATGCCTGCTCTTTAAAAAACTGCCGATTGTGGTATTTGCCATAATCGGCTTTTTTGATGTAAAGCTGAACAATTTAAAAGAAAACTTTTCCCTTAAATTTACGATTTCTACAAAATTTAAAGAAGTTAAATTTTATTTAAGAAAAGAATTTGACAATTTGAAACAATTATAATATAATAAGGATGGATATTTATGCATATCCGGACAATTAAGACAACCGACAGGAATAATATCAGGAGAACAGTATGAATTTCGGATTTGAACATTGGTTATTCACCTTCTGCTTTTATTGCATGATAGGTTGGCTGCAGGAATCTGCAATTGAATCATTGTATCACAAAAAACCGATAAACAGAGGCTTTTTAAGAGGCCCTTATATCCCTATATACGGCGTTGGCGGAATTATCCTGCTACTGGTTACAACACCCTTCAGAGATAATGCGTTTGTTGTTTTCTTTGTAGCGATGGCATTCTGTACAGTACTTGAATATTTTACAGGCTGGCTTATGGAAACTATGTTCAATAAGCAGTTCTGGGATTACAGTATGTTCAAGCTGGTATATAAAAACCGTATATCTCTTGTTTCATCGCTCTTCTGGGGAGTTATGGGTCTGTTTATGGCGTATGTGGTTTCTTATGTCACATATTTTGTAATTGACCATCTGCCTCACCAGTTTATCTGTGTAACAGCAATAATAGTACCTCTTATTATGACGGTAGACTTCTTTATTGCCGCTAAAAAGCAGATAGATACAAAAAAACTCAGCAAGACCTTCAGCCTTTCAAACATAGGTTCAAGAATAAACGTTATCTCAAGAATAAGAGCAAGATATAACGACTACAGAGACAGCAGAGAAAAAGAAGAATACAAGGATAAGGATGAAACCGGTGAAGAATAAACCCGCACCTTTGTCAGATGATGACAAGGAGTTTATTAAAACAGCAAGAGAAATACTTTCCCACGAAAGAGTAAAGCTGATGAAAAACTTTACCCAGCACGGAGATGTTTCCTGCTATGAGCATTGCATAATGGTTTGCCTTTACGCTTATATGTATGCAAAAAAACTGAATATTGAAATTGATGTAAAAGCTCTTGTAAGAGGAGCATTACTTCACGATTTCTTCTTATATGACTGGCATGATCAAGCGTTTACTCCTGATGGACTGCACGGGTTTTCACATCCTGTAACAGCAGAACGAAATGCCCGCAACACTTTTACTCTTACCCAAAAAGAACGCAAGATTATCTACAATCACATGTGGCCGCTTACACTTACAAAGATTCCTGACAGTAAGGAAGCCTGGCTTGTATGTATGGCAGATAAATACTGTTCTCTGAAAGAAACGCTTTTAAAAAAACCCTATTAAAATATACCCTATAAAAACTAATCACCGTAGATTATCTGTCTACGGTGATCTTTCTTTATAAATTAAAGTGCTTCAGAGCCTGCTTCAGGTTCTTCAAGCTGTTCTTCTTCTATAAACTCATTTTCAGGATCGGCAGTAAATCCGGATGCATCATCTTCATCCTCATCATAAAAGTCAACTTCTGCACTCTTACCTGCTGAAACTATCTTACTTTTAAGATTATTAAGCTCATCCTTAAAGCTTGTGGTTGTATTCTTTGCCATCTTTGCTATATCAGAGCTTTTTGTCTTGCCTGTCTGTACTATTTCGGAAATCTTTTCTCCGCTGGTCTTTACTGCATCTGCACAGTATTCTGACGCCTTGCGGAATTTTTCAGTACAATTTTCCTTTACCTGTGTTACGGTTTCGGGATTCTGTTCCATAAGCTTTTTGCCGAGAATATAGCCTGTGCCTACTGCTGTTGCAATACCGATAAATGCCCAAAATTTGCTCATACCTTGTACCTTACCTTTCGTAAATTTTGTCCGTGTTCCTGAAAATCAGGTGCTATCTATAGTATATACCAAATTTTATTAATTGTAAAGATTTTTTTAAGAATTTACTGCTTCTAATCTGTAGATGGGAAATCCTGCTTCAGAAAATCTTTTTTCATACTCTGTTACAATATTACCTTCAAAAGAGCTGTTATGCAAATCAAGACTTACGTTCTGTAACTTAAATCCGCAACTTGAAAAGCTTTCTATCGAGAATTCAAACAGTTTCATATTATCGGTCTTCTGGTGTATTTCTCCGCCCAGAATAAGAATTTTTTTATAGATCTCAAGAAATCCGCTGTGTGTAAGTCTGTGCTTTTTATAAGTTTCCTTAGGATAAGGACAACTGAAATTGAGATATATTCTTTCTACTGAATTTTCAGGGAAAAATTTTTCTAAATACTCTGCTTTACCCATCAAAAACTTAAGATTGGGAAGCTCGGCCTTTATTGCCTGCTCCATTGCACTTACTATAACATTCCTTGCCATTTCAACTGCAATATAATTTATATCGGGATTGCGTCTTGCCGCTTCTACAACAAAGCCGCCCTTTCCGCAACCTACTTCAAGATGAACAGGATTATTATTGCCGAATATCTTCATAGTGTCGAGTGTACACTGCTGAGTTTCGCCTCTTGCCTCGGCAGCATAATCCACAAGCCATCCTAAATTCACCGAGGAGCAGTCATCAATTCGCTCTTCGAGATGTTTTTTTCTTCTCATTCTCATTTTCTGCTATCTCCTGTCGTTTATCTTGTTGCTGACAGCATTACATAATAGGTCTTGAAACGAACCTTATCCACTATCTTATTTTTCGCTTTATCCAAAACTACAATGTTAAGGCCGCTTTCATTAAGTGAGAAATCCTTACTGCCTATCATTATAGATGACAGTTGTCTTTCGGATTTCATTTTTATCATATAACCGTCTACCCTATCCTGGTATATCAACGGCTCTTTTGACACCTGCTGATATATAATTTCTCCGCCGCTTACTACAGCGATATAATTCTGATTCTTCTCAATAGTTGCAAGTCGTCCGAACCCAAGATGGGCAAGTGCAGATTTTATGCCGTCGTTAAATCCGCTTGCTGTATCACCTTTGCTTGAGAGCAATATTGTGTATTCATCAGTAGACATCATTCTATAAAGATATGACATAAAATTCTGTTCTTTACGAAGAAGCTTGCTTGTTTCATCCAAGCTTTCCGCTTTACCGTTCGTAAGCTCCATATATAATGGAACACTACTGCGATAAGGAACAACTCCGTGGAAACCCTTTGAAGTAACAGTAAGTCCGAAATAATTATACCATAAACACGATACTACGGCTACAACTAAAAACACACTGTAGGCTGCTGCAGGATGCTTTATTATTTTCATAAAAGCACTATCAGACTTTTTTCGTTTGTATTTATAATTTTCAGGAAGGTATCTTTCGTCTGATTTATATTTGAGATCACGCTCTGTAAGAATTTCTTCTTTTTCAGATTTATCCACATTAACCGCAGATTTGAGCGAATCGGCATCATCTCCAATGATATCTCTTATAAGCTGCAGACGTTGTTCTTCCTTTTCATCAACAACCTGCTCAGGCTCGGTGATGTTTTCTTCTTCAACCTTTTCCGATAAAGCTTCTTCCTCGTTATTCTTTTTCTCTCTGAGTTTTGTTAAATATTCGTCTACAGTAATATCCAGACGCAGACGTTTTATCTTTTTACCTTCTGCTACTGCCTTTTTAACCTTGCGTTCGTGCAGATAAACCTGAAGCTTTTTTCTGTAATAGGTTGCGATAGAAGGAATAAAGAATATCATCATAATGTAAATATACATTGAGAAACGTTCTAACACAAAGTGCTTTGTAGAAATAAGCCAGATAAAGAAATTGTATATTGCGAAGTTTGTAAATACAGATGAGCTTTTTGGGTAAGCCTTTCCGTAGCCTGTAAATTGTGCAACTAACGCAAGCACCATAATTACGGTAGGAACTATAAGATAAACCGGTGAATATCCGTTCTGGATAAAGTTGAGCTCAACATAATTCTTATACTGCGGAAGAATAAGCACCGCAAGATCAATAATATTCCAGGATAAGAAATAAACAGCCGCAAATATAATACCGTATACCGCTACCGACACCTTTGTAGGCTTTATAGCTATCGCAAAAAGGTATATAGGTATCATTATAATTGCTGAGCTATGGAACAGGCAAGCCACAAATATAAACAGCATTACTTTAAAGTGATTTCTTTCTTTAAACTGTTTATAAGCAAGAAGTATGACCGCAAAGGCAATTGCCTGACGGATAAAACTAAGCGAGCAATAAAAGAAGGTAAGACTTATAAACATCATGGTTGACATCCAGATATTATCACTGTATCTGAAGATGGCATAAGCGGTGGGAATCAATATAATCAAAGCGTAAACCGCATAAAGAATATCCGTGTTGGTAGTAAACAAAGTGATGAGCTTGGTTATAATAACAAATCCAGGCTCATAACCAAGATCAAACATCTTGATAAAGGATGCTTCATCTATACGTCTCATAATATGAATATATGAATAATAGTCATTACCGAGACCGTATCTGAATATAGACAGGAAAAGCATAAATCCGAATACGATAGTCACATAACATATCTTTTTTGTTACAGTCGGCTTACGCTCTATAAACGGGTAACCAAGCAAAAGCACCACTGCCATAAGTATTAAATAAATTTCCATTACTTTTCCTCCTTTAAATAAAAAAACTACTTCAAACATTTTCTCAGAAAACATGTTGAAATAGTTTTGGAACATACGTCAAATAATTATGTATTGTCCTGTTGTCTTTACGGGCGCAACATTCAGTGTATAATCAATTCCGACACTCATACCACTCGATAAAAGGTGATTTCTGACTGCTTTTTCAGCATTTGACGGCGTATTGTTTTCCTGACTTAAATGTCCTAAAATCAGGTGTCTTGCACCGTTTCTGACAAGCTCTGTGCAAAACTCTGCTGAATCAATATTGGATAAATGACCTTTGTCAGAAGCAATTCTTTCTCTGAGATAAAGCGGATATTTTTGATTATTCTTTAAAAGCAACGGCTCATAATTAGCCTCAATATACACTGTATCAGAACCTAAAAGATTTGCCCTTACCTCATCGGTAACATGTCCTAAATCTGTACAACAAGCTACCTTATGCTCTCCCCAGCAGAACGTATATCCTACACTTTCTGCACTGTCGTGAGGGGTATGGAAACTGTGTATTTCCATATCAATCGGTGCTGAGGACAACTCGCTGCATTCATACAGATTTGCGGTACTTAACACGAGCTTATCCCTGAGAAGTGCGTTTATCGTACCCTTTGACGCATATATGGGAAGCTCGGTATGCTTTGTTATCTGCAAAAGTGCTTGTATATGATCAGAATGCTCATGAGTAATCATAACAGCTTTTACAGCATCAAAGGATATACCGCCAAGCTCAAGACCTTCTCTTAAAGCCTTAAAGCTGCAACCTGCATCCACAAGAACACCGCTCTTGCTATCTCCTATAAAGACTGCGTTACCTTTACTCGAACTGCACACAGGCAAAATTTTTGCCATTATAACGCCTTTCTGAGTTTCTCATCGTCAAACTGAGATTTTACGATGTCTGCTCCAAGACTTCTGAGCTTTATTTCCATATTTTCATAACCACGTTCAATGTGGTAAATATCTTCAATTTCCGTTACACCTTTTGCCGCAAGTCCTGCAATGATAAGAGCAGCACCTGCTCTTAAGTCGCAAGCCTTTACAGGAGCACCTGTGAGATTTTCCACGCCCTTGACTACTGCTACACGACTGTCAACTGTAATATCAGCACCCATTCTACGAAGTTCATCTACATACTTAAAGCGTGTATCAAAAATGCTTTCTGTTACCATACTTGTGCCTGTTGCAATTGTCAGAAGAGTTGTCATCTGAGGCTGCATATCTGTAGGAAATCCCGGATGAGGTGCTGTCTTGATATCTGTAGCATCATAACGGGGTTTGCCGATGACTCTTACGTTATCTGTTGCCTCAGCTATTTCTACAGTTACACCCATTTTTCTGAGCTTTGCTGTGATGGGTTCTAAGTGCTTGGGGATAACATTTTTAAGCAGAACGTCACCACCAGTTGCAGCAGCCGCTACCATAAATGTGCCAGCTTCTATCTGGTCAGGGATAACAGAATATTCTGCTCCGTGTAAGCTCTTTACGCCTCTTACCTTGATAACATCTGTGCCTGCACCCATAATGTCAGCACCCATTGTATTAAGGAAATTCGCAAGGTCAACGATATGGGGTTCTTTAGCGGCATTTTCGATGATGGTAAGCCCTTCAGCCTGAGCTGAAGCTAAAAGAGCATTGATTGTTCCACCTACAGTCACCTTATCAAAGTATATCTGTGTACCGATAAGCTTATCAGCTCTTATATCAACTATACCGTGCTGGATATCAGATTTTGCACCAAGCGCCTCAAAGCATTTGATATGCTGGTCGATAGGTCTGCTACCTAAATCACAGCCACCGGGAAGGGGAACCTGTGCTCTTTTAAAACGTCCTAAAAGTGCACCTAAAAAATAACTGCTGCCTCTTGTAGAACGGGCAAGGTCGTGAGATACTTTACCATCAAGTATGCAGGAGGTGTCAATTTCTATCTTTGACTTGTTGAGTCTTCTGATAGATGCACCCATATCTGCTAAAATTTCAAGAGCAACATTTACGTCGCTGATTGAAGGTACATTATCCAAAATACACTTGTCCGCCGCAAGAATTGCAGCAGGAATAATCGCTACAGCAGCATTTTTGGCACCACTGATCTGAACTTCGCCCTTAAGCGGAGTTCCACCATTTATAATAAACTTATCCAAACTAAACACTTCCTCAATATCTTATTAAATGTATCTGATATTTCTGACTATTACTTTCAGAAAACTGTATTATTTTTTTATGAAACGGATTTCATTGAAGGGCACAGTTATAGCCTTACTGGAAATTCGCTTACAATAATTATAGCACAATTGTGAAAAAAATAAAAGCCTTTTTTAGTCTTTTTTTTGTCAATATCGCTTTTCGTTGAATTGCACTATTTATTGTCGTTTTTTGCTCATATTTTTATACATATAGTGCAATTTACCATAAAAATATCGTATATATTGTGCGTAAAGTCACTTTTTACAATACTTTTGTACTGAAAATAGCCTGAGTGCCACTATATAAACGAACTATCATAAAACCTTTTCCAAAAGGAAGCTGATATCTTACGATAAAGGGCTGTGTTTCTCTGCTTATATAAGTATATTTTTTTACTATAATTCCCGACGATATTTTTATAAACCTTTCCCCTTTTTCATATCGTACTGTGAAAAAATAAAGCACTGTATAAAATGTGAATATTGCAAATATCAAAGAGATTGCAAGTACCGCATAAAGCATCGCTTTACCGCTCAGGATAAGAGATAGTACAAGTAAAATGACCGCTGTAAACAATGTATAAAGTAATAATAAAATTATCAAAAGACCTTTATCTGCTTTTATATAAGACTTGTTATTTTCCTGCATATCATTTCTCCTTTTTCAATATAATATATAAATGTACAAACTCGCTCAGGGGGATTTATGGAAATCATCAGATGGCTTAACGAAAACGTAATATGGGGTATGCCGATGCTCCTTTTATTTACCCTTACCGGATTTTTATTCGTTGTAAAGCTAAGAGGGTTTACAGTTTTCCGAGGATTGAAAGACGTCTTCAGAAAACATAGCAATAACGACAAAAGCATATCTCCCTTTGCTACCCTTACCGCAACTCTCGGGACAACGCTCGGAACAGGAAATATTATCGCTATCGGCACTGCTATTGCTTTCGGTGGAGCAGGTGCAATATTCTGGATGTGGATTTCAGCCTTGCTTGGCATGATGACCTGCTATGCAGAAAACTACCTTGGTCATAAATACCGTGTTGCTACAGAAAAAGGATTTGAAGGTGTGCCCTTCAGATATATAAAAAAAGCTTTCGGAAATAAAAGAGCAGGCTCAGTAATTGCGAAATTATTTGCGTTGCTTTGCATTGGTGCAAGTCTTGGTATGGGTAATATGGCACAGATAAATTCGGCAAGTGCCGTGCTTGACAGAAGTATCGGTGTTCCTCTTTGGATAACGGGAATTGTTTGTGTGATATTGGTTGTGTATTTTGCCGGAAGAGGTATCAAGCATCTTGCTGACATAACTGTATGGCTCATCCCTGTTATATCCGTTCTTTACATTGCAGGATGTGTTATTATAATTATTTCAGGTGGAAATAAGCTGGCGGACGTTCTCTTTCGTATCATAAATGAGGCTTTTTCACTTGAAGCGATTGCCGGCGGCACTGTGGCAAGCGTAATGCTGAGCGCCATGATGTGGGGCGTAAAACGCGGGGTATTTTCCAACGAAGCGGGACTCGGTACTTCGGTAATCATCAATGCAGAATCGAGCTGCAAAACTTCACACGAGCAAGGAATGTGGGCAATGCTTCAAGTTTTCATTGACACGATAATAATGTGTACTATGACCGCCTTTGCAATACTTGTATCAGGAGCAGATAAAATATCGGCTGACGGAATCAATATGGCTAATATTGCATTTGGCAGTGCGTTTGGCAACAAAGGTACAGTATTTTTGTCGGTTGCTACTGTAATATTTGCAGTGGCAACTGTTTCGGGATGGTACATTTACGGAAAGAAATGCGTAAGCTATCTTTTAAGTGAAAAATGGTGCAGATGTTATTTCTACATATTTATCCTACTGTGCTTTGTGGGTGCGATCGCAAAAGCGGAATTTGTATGGGAAATATCCGATCTTTTAAACGGGCTTATGGCTATTCCGAATTTACTTGCCCTGCTGATTTTAAGAAAAGAAATAAAGGACTAAACACTCATAAATAGTGTACCGAAAAAAGTTAAATAAATTCGATAATTCTTTCACAAAATATTGCAATTTCTATTGACCTATTGCAAAAAATAGGTTATAATATTAAAAGGGGTACGATGTACTCCGAATAATGAATTTATATCAGCTATGCTGATAAAATAAAAGTAAAGGAGAACACAACAGTTATGACAAATAACCAGAACGTGTTAAAATGGGTTGAAGAAATGACAGCCCTCACAAAGCCTGAAAAGGTTGTCTGGATCGATGGCAGTGACGAACAGCTCAAGGCTCTTCGTGATGAAGCTATTGCAACAGGCGAAATGACCCTTCTTAATCAGGATAAGCTTCCCGGCTGTCTGTATCACAGAACAGCTGAAAACGACGTTGCACGTGTAGAGGACAGAACCTTTATCTGCTCAAAGGATAAGGAAAATGCAGGTCCTACAAACAACTGGTGCGATCCCCAGGAAATGTACGAAAAGCTCACAAAGCTTTATGACGGCGTTATGAAGGGCCGTACAATGTATGTAATTCCCTATTCAATGGGTCCTATCGGCTCACCTATCGCTAAGGTTGGTGTTGAGCTTACAGACTCCATCTATGTTGTTCTTAACATGGACATTATGACAAGAATGGGTAAGCAGGCATTTGAAAATCTCCCTGATGATTCAAACGACTTTGTAAGATGCTTACACTCTAAGGCTGACGTTGATCCCGAAAAGAGATACATCGTTCAGTTCCCTGAGGATAATGCAATCTGGTCTATAAACTCTGCTTACGGCGGTAACGTACTTCTCGGTAAGAAGTGCTTCGCTCTCCGTATCGCTTCCTACCAGGGCTGGAAGGAAGGCTGGATGGCTGAACATATGCTCATCTTAGGCGTTAAGAAGCCTGACGGCGATGTTAAGTACATCACAGCAGCATTCCCCTCTGCTTGCGGTAAGACAAACCTTGCTATGCTTATTCCTCCTGAGGGATACAAGAAGGCAGGCTACGAAGTATTTACAGTAGGCGATGACATTGCATGGATGAAGCAGGGTCCCGATGGCAGACTTTACGCTATCAACCCCGAAAACGGCTTCTTCGGTGTTGCTCCCGGTACTAACGAAAAGTCAAACTTCAACGCTCTTGAAAGCACCAAGAAGGGTACTATTTTCACCAACGTTGCTCATGATATGAGCGACAACACCGTTTGGTGGGAAGGTCTTAACAAGAATCTCCCCGAAAATGCAATTGACTGGCTCGGCAATCCTTGGGATCCCTCAAAGTTCGACAAGGCTGACAAGTCAACCTATGCCGCACATCCCAAC
>JAZSHW010000085.1:0-7270 GCA_045533495.1 Ruminiclostridium sp.
CGCCGTCAAATTTCAATTTGCCCCGCCGCAGGCGGAATTTTAAATCTATCCACCGAAGGTGGATTCCACAACATTTGCCGAAGGCAAATATTTCATCCGCCAAAGGCGGATTTCATCAAAACCGAAGGTTTTGATTTCATCGTGCCAAAGGCACGATTTCATTGCACCGCAGGTGCTACCCCGCCTATTTTGCTTCCTTGAAGACTTCACGATAGTCCCATACATAGATTATCCCTGAAACCGCTGTCAGCAGACAGGATATGTACATCATAATATCGCTCAGTAGCTGTACGGGGAAGGTTTCCGTAGTGAAAAGTCCGAAGCTTATCATAATATGCATTGCAATTATAACGCATATCGCCACCATTGTAGAAGCTGTTTTCAGCTTGCCCCAGATATTAGCGGCAATTACTATCTTCTTTTCACTTCCTGCCGCTACAAGTCTGACGCCGGATACCATAAATTCTCTTATTACGATTATCGAAACCACCCAGGCTGAAGTCCAATGGAGCTGTACAAAACAGATAAGAGCAGTTACTACCAGCACCTTGTCCGCAAGTGGATCTAAAAACTTTCCGAAATCGGTTATCATATTGTATTTTCTTGCAACCTTGCCGTCAATGGTGTCTGTGATACTCGCAACAGCAAAGAGTACCGCCGCCCATAAATAGCTGTAGGGGACAATATCTGCCGCTAACATAAAGAATGCAAAGAATGGTACGAGTATTATTCTCAGCATTGTGAGTTTGTTCGCTAAATTCATATATCCTGTTCCTTTTTATCTTAATCTTTTTATCTTATACTTGTTCGCCAAGTAAGTTATTTTCAAGTATGTCTGTAATCTTTACCTTTATAAATTCTCCCATTGTGGGGCGGTTTTCTTTTTGTGATATAAAATAAATCATACCGTCAATTTCGGGAGCAAAGTGCATACTTCTGCCGAAATACATATCAGAATATCTGTCAAAACCCTCGCAGACCACCTCAAATTCTCTATCCACAAAATCAGCGTAGTAATCACCCATTCTGATTTCCTGTTCGTTAGTGATTATATCCGCTCTTCTCTGTCTTTCACCCTCGTCCACCTGATAGGGCATCTCAGCGGCAGGAGTGTCCTCCTCTTCAGAATATGCAAAGCATCCAAGACGCTGGAATTTTACCTCGTTCACAAACTCTGCAAGCTCGGTAAACTGCTCCTCAGTTTCTCCGGGAAAGCCCGTTATAAGCGTAGTTCTCAGCACAATGTCGGGGATTTCACGTCTGAGCTTTTCGAAAAGCTCTGTAAGGCTCTTCTTGTCGCTCTTTCTGTTCATCGCCTTTAAAATTTCGTCATTGCAGTGCTGGATAGGTACGTCAATGTAATTAAGCACCTTTTCTTCAGTCTTTATGACTTCGATAAGCTCATCTGTGATACGCTCGGGATAGCAGTATAACAGCCTTATCCACTTTATGCCGTCAATTTTGCAAAGCTCCTTTAAAAGCTCAGCAAGGGCATATTTCTTGTATAAGTCAATACCATAGGCGGTAACGTCCTGAGCTACTATTACAAGCTCCTTAACACCGTCAGCGGCAAGAGTCTTTGCCTCTTCAATAATGTTTTCCATCTTGCGAGAACGCATCTTTCCTCTGATCATCGGTATAGCACAGTAGGAGCAGCAGTTACTGCAGCCGTCTGCAATTCTTAAGTATGCATAGTGAGGGAGAGTGGACTGTAATCTCTTACCCTCCATATTATGACACAGCTTATCGCCGAAGGCGATAACTCTTTTATCAAGGAGTACAGAGTTTATCGCTTCTACAATATCGTCATTCTTAGCAATGCCTAAAACTGCGTCTATTTCAGGAAATTCCTCGTCCATCTGCTGTTGATAACGCTCTGCTAAACAGCCTGTAACTATAATTTTTTTATTGATACCGTCATTCTTACGGTTTATAGCTTCCATAATCTCTTCTATAGCTTCTTCCTTTGCACTCTGGATAAAGCCGCAGGTATTAATTACAACTACATCGGCAAGACCTGCCTCGTTTACTATCTTATAGCCTGCGTCAGCAATTTTTGCAAGCATTAATTCAGCGTCACACTGGTTTTTGGGGCATCCTAAAGATACCATACCTACCTTTACTACATCTGCCATTTCTCTTTTTACCTTTCTATCTGTATACTTTTATCTTAAAACAATTTTAGTCGTAGTCTGTAAAATCGTCATATTCTTCGTCACATTCTTCACGGACTCTTGCCATAGCGGTCTTTATATCATCGTATGAAAAGCCCCGCCTTGCCAGTGCCGCTGTTACTCTTTGCACACTGCTGTAATCAGAAAAATCAAGCTTATTTATATACTTTTTATTTATAAGCTCTGTGATTTCCTCTATATAATCCTCATCGTCATAATCTTCTTCACAAAGAGCAATAAGGCCTTCGGACAAGCCCTTACGCTTTAGTTCAAAGCGGATTTTCGACTTGCCCCAGCCTTTATTCATATAACCTTTATATAATTTGCGGGCATATTTTTCTTCATCAAGATACCCGAAATCCTTCATCGTTTCCACTGTAAGAGTGCAAAGCTCAGGAGGATAATTTTTTATGAGCTTATCATAAAGCTCCTTTGCAGAGTGGTCACGCTGTGCCAGTATGTACAAGGCACGGCGTTTCGCTCTTATTCTGTCGTCATCGGTATAAGCCATCAGGAATCAAGATCCTCAGGTGAAAATTCTTCAAAATCGCTGTCAGCTTCAACCACAACGCTCTTTTTACCGCTACGCTTTTTAGGCTTTGCAGGCTCTTCGTCAGCAACCTTTGCGGCATTTTCAGAAAGTGCGTCAAGCTCCTTTTCAGCAGCTTCTTCGTTTTCAGCCTCAGCCTCAGGATCAATGGAAAGATCTATCTTTTCAAGATTATCCATAATGAGCTTTTCGATTTCCAGTCTTACATCGTCATTTTCTCTTAAGAACTTCTTTGTGTTCTCTCTGCCCTGACCGAGTCTTTCACCGTTATAGCTGAACCACGCACCGCTCTTCTTGATAAAGCCCAGCTCCTCGCCCATAGTCAGTATTTCGCCCAGTCTTGAGATACCCTCGCCGAATATCATATCAAACTGTGTCTCCTTAAAGGGAGGTGCTACCTTGTTCTTTACTATCTTGCACTTTGTGGTGTAGCCGATAATTTCGCCGTCTTCTGTAATCTTTTCGCCACGTCTTACTTCAATTCTTACGCTGGCATAGAACTTTAACGCACGACCGCCGGGAGTAGTTTCGGGGTTGCCGTACATAACGCCTATCTTTTCACGAACCTGATTTATAAATATTGCAACTGTGTTGGACTTTGAAATAACGCTTGTAAGCTTTCTCATTGCCTGGGACATAAGTCTTGCCTGAACGCCCACAAAGGAGTCGCCTATCTCACCGTCGATTTCAGCCTTTGTTACCATAGCGGCAACAGAGTCTAATACGATTATATCAATAGCACCTGAGCGTGCAAGAGTCTCCATAATCTCAAGAGCCTGCTCACCTGTGTCGGGCTGTGATACGATAAGGTTATCAATATCAACGCCTAATTTTCTTGCATATACGGGATCGAGGGCGTGTTCTACGTCTATAAACGCCGCAATACCGCCAAGCTTCTGTGTTTCTGCAATTGCGTGGAGTGTTACGGTTGTCTTACCGCCTGATTCGGGACCGTAGATCTCAATAATACGACCCTTGGGAAGACCGCCTATACCTAAGGCGTGGTCAAGACCGATAGAGCCTGTGGGTACTGATTCCACGTTAAGCTTCTTGTTGTTTTCTGCACCAAGGAACATTACTGCACCCTGACCGTAGGTCTTGATTATCTGCTCCATTGCAGTATCAAGAGCCTTTCTCTTTTCTTCGGGAGTTGTGGGGTGATTTACTACCGATACGTTTTTCTTGTTGTTTGCCTTTGCCACTTTTCATTCTTCCTTTCGATATATGTTATTTTGCTTTTGTCTGCATCTTTATTCTATCAGCCATACTGTACGATAAACAGTACACTATAGCCTTATTTTATTGCCATCACAATACGGTCAAGCCCGCTGTAGTCCTTTATTATAACGGGGCTGTATCCGACCTCTTCCATAAGAGCCGAAACAGCCTGTCCCTGCTCTTCGCCTATTTCCACAGCAAACAGTCCGCCCTTTTTAAGCTTTCTGTCATAGCTTTTAAAAATCTTGCGGTAATAGTCCAGTCCGTCGTCACCGCCAAAGAGTGCTGTTTCAGGCTCGTGTCTGACTTCAGCCTGAAGATTTTCCATATCCCTTTTATTTATGTAGGGCGGATTTGAAAGTATTGCCGAAAGGCTGTCATCTGCGACAGAGTCTATAACCTTTTCATCAAAGATATCGCCCTTTATAGCGGTTATCAGATTTTCGACATCATTCAAAGCTATATTTCTTTCAAGATATGAAAAAGCCTTTTCAGATATTTCGACAGATGTGCATTTTTCGCCCGTCTGCTTTGCTACCGTGATACCTATACAGCCACTGCCTGCACATAAATCCGCAAAGCTACCGCCGAATTTTTTCAGGTGTTCTATCGCCTTTTCGCACAGCAGTTCGGTTTCGGGACGGGGAATAAGCACACCCTCGCCCACGTAAAAATCGTAGCCGTAAAATTCCCAGTGACCGAAAATGTACTGTAACGGCTCGCCCGAAATTCTGCGGTCTGCCATTGCTATGCACTTTTCATATTCGCTGTCGGAAAGGGTAAGATTGTCTGATTTTCTGCCGATTACTTCTCTTATAATTTCTCTTGCTTCAAACTGAAAGTCCTCATTTCCTGAGTTTTTCAGCATTTCAGCTATCCTATTCTGTAAATCGGAAATTACCATTTTGCATCCTCGGGATTTTCGGGGAGTACAGGTTTTACCGCCGCTATTGCTATTTCAATCATTTCATCGGCAGGCTCCTTCGTTGTAAGACGCTGGATGCCAAGACCGGGAGCGGAAATAATTCTTGTAATTATATTGTCATATCTGCCTGCAATTGTTATAAGCTCATAGGATATACCGACAATAACGGGCAGGAAGATTATCTTACAGCAAATTCTCAAAAAGTCGCCCATACCCTGAGATACACCGAAGTTAGCTACAAAAAGCTCACTGTTTACAGGGAGTATAGTATATACTAAAATGCTTATCGCTAATGTAAGGAAGATAAAGCTTGTACCGCATCTGGGATGGAAACGCTTGTACTTTCTTACATTTTCGACTGTAAGCTCTTCGCCATGCTCATAGCAGAATATAGTCTTATGCTCTGCACCGTGGTACTGATAAAGTCTTTTCATAGTATCCATAAGGCTTGTAAGCCAGAGGTAAGTGATGAATAAAACGATTTTTATAACGCCCTCGATAAGTGAGCGGAAGGGAGAAATATCAGCAGGCACAATAGCCTGAATTCCGCTTGCAATAAGAGTAGGCAGAATGATGAAAAGTGCAAGGGCGATACCGACACCAAGAATAGTGGATATTATCATCAGTATGGAGTTTAAAGCGGAATTGTCCTTCTTTTCCTTTTCGGCAGCTTCAGATTTTACTGCTTCTTCTGTTATTTCTTCGGCTGTTTCAGAAGCTTCTTCCGTAGCTTCTTCAGCCACTTCGGAAGGTTCTTCTGCAGCTTCTTTTGCTATCTCGGAAATTTCTTCTGCTGCTTCCTCTGTTGCTTCAGTAACTTCTTCAGTCTCTTCTTCTGTTACTTCAGAAGCTTTTTCCTGCTTTTTATTTTTCTTTTCCTTTTCGTCCTCTTCTTCATCAAACATACCGCTTATATCGCCGGATTTATTGATGTACTTATATCCGTCAAGGAGCTGGGATACAAAGTTGATACAGCCTCTTATAAAGGGGGCTTTGTTGTACCATTTCTTTTCCTTTCTGTCCCATTCTTCAAGGTAGATGGTCTTGTCGGGCTTTCTTACCGCCATTGCACCTTTTGTCGGGCCTAACATCATAACGCCCTCAATAAGTGCCTGACCGCCAACTCTTGTTTTAACTATTTCCTTTGATTTTTCCTTTGCCATATCTAAGCCTTTCTTTTATTATACCACAATCGGCAGAGTTATCTCTGCTCTTGTATATTTACCGAGCTCGCTCTTTATTTCTAAAGTACCACCGTGAGCACTTATGATTTCATCTGCTACAGCCAGTCCGATACCTGAGCCTCTTACTGTGTTATTTGCCTTGTAGAATTTTGTCTTTATCTTTGCAAGGTCGCTCTGGGCAATACCGCATCCGTCATCTTCTACGGCGATTGTGACCTCATCCTTGTCCAGAATAACTGTTATCGCTATCTGTCCGCCCTCGTGCGAATATTTTATCGCATTGTCTATAATGTTTATAAATACCTGTCTTATACGGTTTCTGTCGCCGTAGATGGTTACTACCGCCTGAGGCTCATCGTATAAAATAGTCTTGTTTTCAAGTCTTGCCTTTTCCGAATAGATAATCACCGCATCGGTAAGCTCTGCAAAAAGATCCATATTTTCTTTATTGAGGTAAAACCTGCCGCCCTGCATTCTCGAAAAGTCAAGCAGTTCTTCCACCATCTGCGACAGTCTGCCTGTTTCTTCGGATATGACGTGCATACCCTTTTTAGCAGTTTCCTTATCATCTAAATTTTCCGCTACCGTTTCACTCCAGCCCTTTATCGCTGTGAGAGGAGTACGAAGCTCGTGGGAAACAGAGGATATAAAGTCGTTCTTTATATTTTCTGAGTTTTTAAGCTCGGATACCATATAGTTGAATACATGGCACAGCTCGCCAAGCTCATCGTCTGAGTTTTCTTCAATATGCACGCTGAAGTCGCCTCGTGCAATTTTCTGTGCATTGTTACTTATCTGTCTTAAGGGATGTACTATCGACTTGATGAAGTAAAGACCTAATGTCAGCATAAGCAGTATAACGCCGCCGCTCACCGCAATGATGAAAAGCATTGTCATACCAAGCTGCATATCTACCTTTGAAAGCGAGGATATTACTCTTACCGCACAGTAGTTGTCATCCTCGATATCAAGCAGTACAGTAACCGCCATAACCTTTTCGCCGTTGGGCTGGTAACCGTTATAGCTGCCTGTACCGTTTTCGTTTGAAAGGGCTATATCATAGTCGGGCATTTCGTATACTGTAGCAGGAGCGAAGCCGCTGCTTGTGATGGTTACTCTGCCCTCCTCATTAATCATCATAAGCTCCATTCTGTCCTTCTTGTTGAAGTTTTCAATGGTTCTTCTGATTTCTGCACTGTAGGTGGCACTATCGCCTGAG
>JAZSHW010000068.1:0-36031 GCA_045533495.1 Ruminiclostridium sp.
CATTTTTGCGGTGCGTGAGTTTGTCTTCAGTCTGATCCCTTTATCCTTTCGGATAAAGGGGTTTCTTGTCTTATTTCTTTAATTTTGCCGTCTGTCTTTGTGCCATAACAAGTTTGTAATAAACGCCTTTGTTTTTAAGCAGCTCATTATGTGAGCCGACTTCGGCAACCTTACCCTTATCAAGCACGATAAGTCTGTCGGCATTTGCAAGGGTAGACAGTCTGTGAGCTATTGCGATTGTTGTTCTGCCTGCGATAAGACGATCAAGAGCGTCTTGTATCTGCTTTTCCGTTTCAGTATCAAGAGAAGCGGTAGCTTCATCTAAAATCAGAATTTTAGGGTCGTGCAGAATTGCTCTTGCAATAGCAATTCTCTGTCTTTCGCCGCCCGAAATACTGTAGCCTCTTTCTCCGACTATTGTGTTATAGCCGTCAGGCATACGGGTGATAAAGTTGTGACAGTTCGCAATCTTTGCGGCTGTTATTATTTCTTCAAAGGTAGCGTCAGGTTTTGCATAGCGGATATTTTCAAGCACCGTACCGCTGAATAAGAAAGTCTCCTGAAGCACAACTCCCACCTGACTGCGAAGGGATGTCTGAGAAATATCCCTTACATCCATACCGTCAATTTTAATAATGCCTGCTGTCGGGTCATATAATCTCATAATTAGATTTATAAGAGTGGATTTTCCTACCCCTGAGTGACCTACGATACCTATCATCTCACCCTGCTTTATACTGAAGCTGATGTCTTTAAGAACAGGGTTATATGCCTTATATCCGAAATAGACATTATTAAAGTCAATATCGCCTTTTATCTCCATTTCCTTTGCTTTTTCGGTGTCTTTGATATCGTTCTGTTCTTCGAGTATCTCAAAGACCTTACCTGCACTGACCTTTGCCTGAGCAAGTACTCTCGGCAGAGAAGTCAGCCACTGGATAGGACCGTAAAGCATATATACGTATGTAGTAAACTGTATAAGCTCGCCAAGCTGCATTTGTCCGCCCAGTATCATTCCGCCTCCGAAGAATAAGGCACAGAATTCGCCGATTGTGAATATGTATCTTATAGGCGGCTGTACCATATACCAGAGTATATCAGCTCTTGTAGTGGCGTCAGCCCATTTTCCCGAAGCTTTTCTGTAGGACTCTATTTCTCTTTCTTCACCGCCGTAGTTCTTTACTACCCTCACTCCGTGCAGTACATCGTGGAGAAGCTCGCTTGCTCTGCACTGGCATCTCCATACACGGCTGTAACGAATGCTTATCGCATTGAAGGATTTTACCGACAGATAAGCGGCAAAGGGCAGGGGGATAACAACAATGAGTGCCAGCTTCCAGTTGGTGATAAACATAATTATCAGCAGAGCAACAAGTGCTACCGTCTGGAATATCATATCCTTACCCTGTCTTGTCATAAAATCCTGAAGGGTAGCGGCGTCTCCCGATACTCTGTTTATAAGCTCACCGGCGGTACGCTTTGCCACATTGCTCATAGACAGGTCCTGAGTCTTGTTGAAGATATCCCGCCTTAAATCTCTGCCGTAGGCGGTGGATATCTTGAAGTTGCTGGTGTCCTGAAGCAGTCTGAAGCCTACTGAGGATAAATTCATAACAAGTATACAAGCGGCAACCTTGAAGAATAACGCCCAGTCGGCATTATTAGGTACGATAAGGTCGTCAACAAGTATACGCTGGAAAATCGGGTTTACAACATCAAAGGCGTAAAGCATAAAGGTTGCAAAAAGCGAGAAGATAAACTGCTTTCTGTAGGGCTTTAATCTTTTTATCAGCTTTACGAATACGCCCTTGTCGCCTTCGCAGTAAAGGCATTTCTTTGAGCCGTTAAGACTTATTCCGCATTTAGGACAAGCAGGCTCATCTGCATCGGTGGTTTCTGTAAAAACACCTGTACGCAGATAATGTTCAATAATTTTGGCAAGCTCGGCAAATCTCATAAAGTGCTTTTGTGAAAAGGCACAGACGAATTTCTGCTTACCAAAGGCATCCTTAACGCAAAGCATTGAACAGCCTATAAGCTGTTCCACTTCAATTTCCATAAGGTCCTCTAAGAGAAATTCCTCACGAAGCTCGCCGTTGTAATATACCGACAGCTTATTCTTCGTAGCTGTCAGATGACCGTCAGCTCTTTTAGCCTTACGGTCTATGTCAAAGGGGAGAGAAAAGACTACACTCTGCTCATCTACGCCCTTTGGCAGCGATAGCTTTAAATTCATACTATATAGCCATTCCTTCCTATGGGTTTAAATGAACAGCTGAAGCTTTTTAACACTCGCCTTGTCAAGCTTTTCGATTTCGGGTACACAGTAACGGTTGCCGTCAGCGTCAGTAACGGACAGCATTTTGTTCTGTATCATACGGAAATTATGCCACCAGTCGTTGACTGCTATCTTTTTTGTACCTGCGGTGGTTTCAGCTTCTAAAAACAGATAACCCATACGGTTGTCAGTGATTTTGTTTATTTTTGTAATTACGGGGATGTAGTATTTAAAGGAAAGATATTCTCTCACGATAGTCTGTTTTTCTTCTGAGAGCTTTTTAATATCCTCTATTACTCCTATCTCCTTCCATTCGTTATCCTCGGTCTTATAGGTAACGCTTACATACTTTTCCTCATCTATAAAAGGGATAAGTCTTGTAAGGCTTACTCTTTCATATTTTTCTCCGAAGGCTTCAGCATTTAAAAAACCGCTTTCTGCCTTTTCAAGAATTATATCTTCATCAGCAAGTATTTTAAGCGTATCCACTTCAAAAACCGATTCGGTATTTTTTATCATATAAAATTCCTTTCTCAGTCAATTCCGATAGACTTAAGCGACATACTCTGCAGCTTATAAAGGTCAAAGTATTTGCCGCCGCTACGGATAAGCTCGTCGTGAGTACCGCTTTCCTTAAGCTCACCGTTTTCTATTACGCAGAGTGCGTCAGCGTCACGGAGAGTTGATAATCTGTGTGCAATGGCAATAATAGTTCTGCCCTCCTTGAGATTATCAATAGCACTCTGTATTTTTCTTTCGGTAGCTGTATCCATTGCCGCGGTAGCTTCATCAAGTATCAGAATATTAGGCTTTTGTATAAGTGCTCTTGCTATAGAAATTCTCTGCTTTTCACCGCCTGAAAGGCTTACACCGCCACTGCCTGTTACTGTGTCATAGCCCTCAGGGAGCTTCATTATAAAGTCGTGTGCGTTGGCGTTTTTAGCCGCCTCTATAACCTCTTCCATAGTAGCGTCAGGACGGGCATAACGGATATTGTCTGCAATCGTACCCATAAAGAGATAGGTTTCCTGAGATACAACGCCGATGTTCTTTCTGAGAATTTCAAAGGGTATCTTCTTTACAGGTATGCCGTCTATAGTTATTTCGCCTGAAGTTACATCGTACATTCTTGATATCAGATTGATAATGGTAGTCTTACCTGCACCGGTTTTGCCGACAATACCTGTAAATTCTCCCGCCTTTGTACTAAGGGAGATATTTTTCAGTATCGGTCTGCCTGCCTCATACTCAAAGGTAACATCCTTAAAGCATATATCTCCCTTTAATATTCCGCCTGGGATATCAGCAGGGTCACGAGGAGGCTTTACAGAAGGCTCGCTGTCGAGAATTTCAAACATTCTGCCTGCGGCATCGGTACATCTTGCCCAGTCGTTGCCCATATACATAAAGAAGAATATGGGGTCCCATACGATACCAAAGTAGCTGATAAGCAGGGTAAGACCGCCGAGCTCCAATTTACCAAGCAGTACAAGAGCAACACCAAGACAGTAGATAAGTCCGTTGCAGATGGCATAAAGTCCCGTCTGAAAAGGGAAGAACTGAGCACTTCTCTTATCTCTGTTATATTCCGCAGTATAAAGTCCGTCGTTCTTTACACCAAAACGGCCTATTTCCTGTTCTTCTCTTGCAAATGCCTTTACAACTCTGTGCCCGTTTAAAGCATCCGTCAGTACTGCATTTACACCTCGTCTTGCGATATCTCTGTTTCTCCAGTGTCTGCGCTGACCTCTCAGCCACAACACTTCAAAGAGCAATACCAGAAATACTACAAGGAACATACAAACGGCGATGATGGGATTTACCATAAGCATCAGTACCACAAGGCCTAAAATCTTTATCATATTTGCAATAAACTGCGGCACAATGTCTACAAAGAAGCAGTATACGTCAAAGCTGTCTCTGTCTACTCTTCCCATTAAAGAGCCTGTCTGCTTTGTGGTAAAGAAGGATAATGACAGCTTTTGCATTGATGCAAATATACTTGTGCGGAGCTTATGTATTACCTGGGGAGTCACTATACTGATTATTATTCCGTAGACTATCGAGAAGATAGTAGATACGAGTGAAAATGCCGCCATACCAAGTATTACAAAGAGTATCTGCCCGTAATATTCTCCGCCCTCAGTCAGAACTTCATCGTATAAGAGCTTTGTTCCGAAATAGGGAGAAATAAGTCCCAAGGCTACTGAAATACATATAAGTGCAAGAATTATTATTATCTGTATCTTATAGTCTTTGAACATGCCTAAAAGCCTCTTGAAAATCCAGGTACGTTTGGTACAATGGGGACAAAAGGCTCTGTTGGGGTCGGGGTACTTCCTTTCGCATTTGGGACAGTAAAGGTTCTTGTCGTCAAGCGATGAGTCATCGGGAGTTTCCCCTTTTTTAATTGTCGCAAAGCGACGACAGAACTGCTCGAACTTTTCCGAAAATCCGCCTGAGAAAAGTGCAAGCTGTTTACTGTCACCGTCTTTCATTTTTGCCATAAGACGAGCCGTAAACTGATAACGGTCAACGTAAAGCTCGTCTATATCCGAGTTATCGAATTCGCAATAATCCTTGAAGTCAAACTGCGAATCAAAGGTCTTTTTATTCTTGACAAGTCTGTCATAGCCTGATAATATATACAGCTTATTTTCATCAAAGGTGATGTATACATCATAATAGCATCCGTCAGCATCCATATCCGCCTTTACGCAGTAAAGCAGTTTTTCTGTATCAACCGCTCTTTTTATAAATGCATCTTCAACTGCTATTGTCAGCTTGTCAAAGTATTTCATTTTCATTTATGACTGTTCCTTTCTCTTCAGGGAAAGGAAAAGAGTCACAGGCTTAAAGAACTATAAAGCCAACCTTCTTATATACCTTCTGGAGCGTCTTTCTTGTTGTCTTGAATGCCTTTTCAGCACCCTTTCTCATACACTCGTCAATATACTTCTTGTCAGCAATTATCTTGGCGAATTCGTTCTGTACAGGTGCTAAGTGGTCTGCAACCACTTCGCCTACTGCTAATTTAAATTCGCCGTAGCCCTTTCCTGCAAATTCCTTTTCTATTTCCTCGAAGGACTTATCAGTAACAGCACTGTAGATGGACATAAGGTTATTTATGCCGTCCTTACCTTCACGGTAAGCGATAAGTGCTTCACTGTCTGTTACTGCACGCTTGAATTTTCTTATGATGGTATCTCTGTCGTCAAGTACTGAAATGCTTCCGTTGGGGTTTTCATCAGACTTTGACATCTTCTTTTCAGGACTCTGGAGTGACATTACCTTAGCACCTGTCTTTGCAATGTAAGGCTCAGGCACGATAAAGGTATCGCCGTGTACCTGATTGAAACGCTGTGCAATGTTTCTTGCAAGCTCCAAGTGCTGCTTCTGGTCAATGCCTACGGGTACTAAATCAGCCTGATATGCGAGGATATCAGCCGCCATAAGTACGGGGTAGGTGAAAAGACCTGCGTTTACGTTCTCGGGATGCTTTGCTGACTTATCCTTGAACTGTGTCATTCTTGAAAGCTCGCCGAACTGTGTATAGCAGGAAAGCACCCATGAAAGCTCTGCGTGCTGGCAGTTATGACTCTGCACAAAGGCAGTTGACTTATCAGGGTCAACGCCCATAGCAAGTAACAGAGCATAGCTTTCGTTTATCTGCTTCTTTAACTTCTGAGGGTCCTGTCTTACTGTGATAGAATGAAGGTCTACTATACTGTAGGTGCATTCATACTCATCCTGTAACTTGATCCAGTTTACCAGTGCACCGAGGTAATTTCCCAGGTGCGGTGTATTTGTGGGCTGTATGCCGCTGAATATACGCTTTTTTGTTTCTTCCATTGTTATATCCATCCTTAAATTATTTGTACATTGTCTTTGCAACTTCTGCAAGAATTTTTACGCCCTCGACAATCTGATCGTCTGTGGGAGTTGAGTAGTTAAGTCTGAAGGACAGGCAGGGGTCGCTTTCGTTTGTTAAGAATGCGTTGCCGGGTACTACCGCAACCTTGTTCTTTACCGCCTTCTTGCAGAAATAACTCATATCGCCGTCGGGGAGAGTACCCCAGATGAATAATCCGCCCTCAGGCTCTGTAAATTTAATGGATTTAGGCATAAGCATCTTGAGATTTGTCAGCATAAGGTCTGCTTTCTTTCTGTAAATCTCACGAAGCATTTCAAGATGTGCCTCAAAGTCGTTTTCTGTAACGAACTTGTGGCATATCATCTGAGGAAGTATGGAGGTATGTACAGTAGATACCTGCATACAAACCACAGCCTTTGATATAACGTTCTGAGGAGCACATAAGTAACCTACACGAAGACCGGGAGCGAGCACTTTTGAGAAGCTTCCTGCATAAAGCACCTTGCCTGTCTTGTCAAGAGACTTGATTGTAGGAACATCCTCACCGATGTATCTTAAGTCTCCGTAGGGATTATCCTCTAATATGTATACGTTGTACTTTTCGGCAAGAGCTAAAACCTGCTTACGTTTTTCAAGGCTCATAGTCTTACCTGTGGGGTTCTGGAAATTAGGGATAAGATAGATGAATGCTGTTCTCTGATACTTTTTCAGAGCATCCTCCAGCTTTTCAATGTTGATACCGTCATCCTCCATTTCAACGCCTACAAGCTTTGCGTTGTATGAACGGAAGGCGTTTAATGAGCCGATAAAGGTAGGTGCTTCGCATATAATCACGTCACCCTCGTTGCATATCTCCTTGGTAACTACCTCTATTGCCTGCTGTGCGCCCGAGGTGATAACGACTTCATCCTCGTTTTTATCAAACATATTTTTCTTTGTGAGATCCTCCTTTATCCAGTTGCGGAGGGGAGTATAACCCTCTGTAATGGAATACTGAAGAGCGTCGATAGGGTTTGAAGACAGAATTTCATTTGTAATTCGCTGTACCTCTTCAACGGGAAAAGCCTCAGGAGCAGGGTTACCTGCCGCAAAGCTTATAACTGTAGGATCTGATGTAAATTTTAAAATTTCACGTATTGCTGATGGCTGCAATGACTGAACTCTGTATGAAAATGCGTTCATAATTTATTATAGGTCATACCGTCGCATAAATCGGTATAACTTTTCCTCCTTATTTTGATATTTTGTAAATCAGGTGAACAGCTCCATTGGGGGAGAGCCGTGATTACAATCGCAATAATTGTATCACAAAAAGGCAATAATTGCAATAGTTTTTTACTATATTCAAATATAAAAGAGTGTAGTTATAGTTATTAAGTTGAAAATTGCAATCGTTTTCATTTAAAATTGCCCCAAAAATCAGTTGACAAAGATGAATTATTGCTTTATAATTATTTATGGAAAGAAATCGACATAAGTCGAAAAAAATCAGGAGGTAAAAAATGTCAAACGATAAGATTATGTCAATATTTGCTTACATCGGCATTCTATTTCTTATTCCCCTGCTGTTAGCCAAGGATTCAAAGTTTGCAAGATTCCACACAAATCAGGGTCTTGTTCTCTTTATCTTTGATCTTTTATCAGGCGTTATCATTGCTGTAGTAAGCATCGTTCTTGGTCTTATTCCCGGTATCGGCGCTATCCTTGCAGGCGTTGTAAGTGGCGTGATCGGTCTTGCTATTCTCGTATTTATGATACTCGGTATCGTAAACGTAGTAACAGACAAGACAAACGAGCTTCCCATTATCGGCAAGATCAGAATTTTAAAGTAATTCACAAAAACGAAAACAAAAATCACCGTAGCGATACGGTGATTTTTTTCTTTTCAGTTTTTAAAAATACTTCTGATATGGGGACTATTCAGCGAATGGTATAAAAGCATACCTAAAATTCCGCAGGAGATGAATTCTCCCAAAAATACAGTAATTGCCGAGAACCAGATCGCCTCTTCCACTCCATAGGCATAGGTCAGCACAAAGGGAATTATTACTGTGTTTGCTACGATAGCAGGGACAGGTAACAGCCACTTTGATTTTTTTCTTATAAGATAAGTAATAACCGCTCCTATAAGAGTTGCAAGACTGCCAAAGATAACATCCCATATAACCGCACTGCAGATCAGGTTTGAAATAAGACAACCTATAAACAGTCCCGGTACTGCGGCAGGTATAAAAGCAGGGAGTACACAAAGTGCCTCCGACAGCCTTATCTGTATAACACCGTTTGCAAGTCCTGTCAGATTTACGATGTAGGTCAGTACAACATAAATTGCGGCAACCATAGCAGCCTGTGTTATATACAGTGCTTTTTTGTTTTTCATTATTCAGTTTTCCTTTCGTAGTTTTGATTTATCCTGCAGAATTTACAGGAAGGTGAGGATTTTGCGAACTCACAATGATAAAGTATATCACTAATTTTCTGAAAATTCAAGCTTTTTATGTCATAAATTTCGGAAAAAAGGGGTAAAAAGTGACGAAAATGAAAATTTTCTAAAAATTTCTGTGAAAACCCTTAACATTTTTATTGTTTTGTGATATACTCTATAAGTAAGCTGAAAAACTATACTCAAAAACAGTGGGGCTTAATTTAAAGAATAAATACATAAAATCAGCCGTAATATCGGTTTACCGTGAAAAGGATGATAAAATATGAGCGATAAAAAAGTTCAGTATCTGAGTGTCGACGACGAGCTTCAGGATACTAAAACAAAAAAGAAAAAACCGAATAAGAACAAGGGTGGTACTCTTGAAACGATAAAGAAGGTTCTTGGCGTTATCGGTACTACCGTCTTAAGTCTTATCCTGATTATGATAATTACTATCTGTATCGTGGCTACAGCACTTGTCGTATATGTAATGCAGTTTGCTGATACCGCCTTTGACGTCGATCTTAAGAATGTAGAGCTCAGCTATACAAGCTTTATCTACGCCAATGACAAGGACGGCAATGTAGTAGAGGTAAAGCGTCTGTCAGGCGACGAAAACAGAATATGGGCAGATATGGAGATAATCCCTCAGCATCTGCAGGATGCCT
This sequence comes from Ruminiclostridium sp., assembly GCA_045533495.1. Classification (GTDB taxonomy): domain Bacteria; phylum Bacillota; class Clostridia; order Oscillospirales; family Ruminococcaceae; genus Ruminiclostridium_E. Next base: position 9,246 of record JAZSHW010000068.1, read on the forward strand.
TTACTTCGACTGAAGACCAGCGTTTCTATGAACACGAGGGCGTTGACTGGAGAAGAACGGTAAGTGTTACCATTTCCACACTCTTCAACGGCTACGGTCAGGGTGGTTCTACCATAACTCAGCAGCTTGTAAAGAATATCACAGGCGATGACAGAGTAACCCCCGAAAGAAAGATAAGAGAGATTTTCCGTGCCTTGACGCTTGAAACAAGATATACAAAAATTGATATCCTTGAAGCGTATCTTAACCGTGTACCTCTTGGCGGTACAGTTTACGGTGTAGGCTCGGCGGCATACTATTATTTTGGTAAGACGGTAGACCAGCTTACCATTGCGGAAAGTGCGATACTTGCAGGCATCACACCCTCTCCCAGTGTGCTTAATCCCTATGCTGACCTTGCAGAATCAAAGAGAAAGCAGCTCTATGTTCTTAAAAATATGTATGACCAGGGTCTTATCACCACTGATGAATACGAAGAAGCGAAGAAAGAACAGGTAAAGTTCCGCCTTATCGTATCAGGTGACGCTTACGGTTACATCGATCCGAGATATGAAGAATATTATGGCACAAACGAAGATGCAGAGGATACCGAAAGCAATATTGAAACAGATGAAGACAAGCTTTATGATGATATAGATACCTATGAAGCATACCGTTGGGATGAATATGAGATCTCTCAGAACTGGTATGTTGACGCTGCTATAGAACAGGTAATCGAAGACCTTGCAGTTGCAAAGGGACTCACCTATGAAGAAGCTAAGGAGGATCTCTACAAGGGCGGTTACAAGATATATCTCAATATGAATATGGAGATACAGGAAAAGCTTGAAGAATTCTATCGTGATCCCAACAACTTCTTCTACAGCTATGATAAGACTGCCATAGAAGAAAACCTCATACAGAGTGCTTTTGTACTCACTGACTACAGAGGAACAGTAGTTGCTCTTGCAGGCGGTATCGGCGATAAGCCGGGCGATAGCTGCTTCAACAGAGCTACACAGGCTATCCTGCCTATCGGTTCTACAATGAAGCCTATCTCAGTATACGGTCAGGCGATAGATCAGAACCTTGTAACCTATTCTTCAATGGTTTACGATAAGGCTATCGAGCTTCCCGATGGCAGTACATGGCCTATGAACTTCGAATATGACTATGGTGTACAGATAGATGGCAAGAATGTCTATATGCCTGTATGGGATGCGGTAGCTCAGTCAAAGAACACCATTGCGGTAAGACTCTGCGAGGCACTCGGTATTGACACCTGCTTTAATTTCCTTACAGAAAAGCTTCACATTACTTCACTTGATTACACTTATGACAGAAGCTATTCACCTGTAGCTCTCGGTCAGCTTACCTATGGTATGACACTTTTAGAGCTTGCAGGAGCATATCAGATGTTCGGCAGCGGCGGTGTATATTATGAGCAGAAGCTTTACAGCGTTATCACTGACTACAATGATAATGTGGTTCTTGAGCAGGAACCTCTTGGCGAAAGAGTTATGGGTGCAGACAGTGCCTATATAACAAACAGAGCTATGATGCAGGTTATCAACAACGCTAACAGTTCAGGTAGCTATGCTAAGATAAACGGTATAGAAGTAGTCGGTAAGACAGGTACTTCAAACGACGAACGTATCGTAGCCTTTGCGGGACTTACTCCCGAATATTTAGGCGTTGTCCGTCTCGGTTATGATAATAACAAGAAGATCACCGGCGAAAACTACATTCCTTTAGGTAAGGTATGGCATAACTTTATGGTTCAGATAGTGGATGAAAACTCTGTCAAGACCTTCCATAAAGACAGTAACGTAGTTGAAAAGAAATACTGTACCGAAACAGGTCTGCTTGCAACCTCCAAATGCACCAAGACAGAGGTGGGTTATTATAAGAAGGACGCACAGCCCAAGACCTGTGATTCTACCCATAAAACCATCAAGGATAGTAAATATTATCAGTACTGGGATAAGAATGGCGGCGAGACTTTACTTGTAAAGGATGAACTCGTTGTCACAGGCGAAGAGGAAGACAAGACCTCTTCGGGTAGCAGATAAATACAAATAAAAGTCTGTGTGGCTGTGTCACACAGACTTTTTTGAGGATATGTAAGGAGATAATTATGACATTCAGAATGACAGCACCCTGCCATTTCGGACTGGAAAAGACCCTTTCCTTTGAAATAAAGAAAATAGGCGGAGAAGACATTTCCGTCAGCGATGGCAGAGTCGATTTTTCAGGTGATGAAAGAGTGCTTGTAAGAGCTAACCTTTGCCTTTCTACAGCGGAGAGAGTTGCTATAGTATTGGCTCAGTTCAAAGCTAAGACCTTTGAAGAGCTTTTTCAGGGCGTAAAGAATGTTGCCATAGAGCAGTATGTAGGAAAATTTGATAAATTCCCTATAAAGGGCTTTTCGCTTAACTCAAAGCTTTCGAGCGTTCCTGCCTGTCAGAAGATAATTAAAAAAGCAATGGTAGAACGAATGAAAAGCGTTTATAAAATCGGTTTTTTTCAGGAAACGGATAACCTTTATCAGTTCCGCTTTTCAATTATGAAGGATATGGTTACCTTCACTCTTGATACAACAGGTGACGGACTGCATAAAAGAGGATATCGCAGATTTTCCAACGCCGCACCTATCAAGGAAACCTTAGCGGCAGGAATAGTTGACCTTGCAAGAGTCCGTGACAGAGATGTAATATGCGACCCATTCTGCGGAAGCGGCACCTTGCTTATCGAATCAGCCATAAAAGCACTTGGTATACCACCCTGCCTTAATCGTGAGTTTACTGCAATGAGCTGGGATATCATCCCGAAAAATCTCTGGGATGAAGAAAGAGAAGCACTTAAGGAGGGTATAAAAAAGGATGTATCCTTTAAAGCCTATGGCTATGATATAGATCCCGAAGCGGTAAAGCTGACAAGAGAAAATGCTGAAAAGGCGGGCGTAGCAGATTACATCACGGTAGAATGTCGTGACGTCAAGGATTTTTCTTATCCTGACGACGTGACCTGTGTGCTTTGCAACCCTCCTTACGGTGAAAGAATGTTAGAGCAGGAGCAGGCAAGAGAGATATACAAAACTATGGGCAAAAGGCTTCTGCCTTTAGGTGACAGAAGAATGTTCGTCATTACTCCCGATGAAGAATTTCAGACACTTTTCGGAGAAAAGGCTGACAAGAACAGAAAGCTCTATAACGGAATGCTGCTTTGCAGACTGTATAGCTATCTGCCCTTTGCAAAAAAAGATAAATAATAAAGGACGCTGTTACTGTAAGGTAACAGCGTTTTGGAAATATGTTGAATTGAAATTTGACGGGTACAACCTGCAAAAAAGGGATGTAAAAAACGAGGTTTTTTACATCCCTTTTCTTTTAGTGTTCCTGTCCGTCGCCGTATAAACCGCCGTTGCCTTCAACCATCTTAAGTGACGTGATGGTTTTTTTGTCACCTGATTTTACAATCGTGTAGATCATTGTTTTAGCACTTTCGGGTTCGTTATTAAGTCCGGGTATTTCCACGGCAGGGGGGTAATAATCAACTGTTACCGTATAGGTCTCGCCAACGTTGGTAAGCTCTGTGATTTTCAGAGAGTAGTTGGGTATAAGCTGCATATCGGCAACCGCATACGCTTTTTTATCGGGAATATAGGTTGCAAGGTCGTCAATGTGACCTACAGTACGGTGTTCAAACTGTACCGAACTGCCGAAGATGCTCTTGGCGTTTGTTTCTACGTCAAATTCGGGAATATAGATAAGTCCGTCTTCGCTCTGATATTTTGACATATCGCCTGTAAGTCTTATTCTTGATATAGCCGCCTTTATGATAGAGGGGCTTGTAAGGTTTTCCGCCTTGTCAAAGCTTGGCGGGTCGGTTGCTACTATCGGGTAAAGATAAAGGGTAAACTCATTTTTGAGCGGAGTTTGGTTGGCAATATCCGAAATAGCTGATGATAAAGTAAGCACCGTGCTTATTATACCAAGAATTGCAAAGACGATTATTGTAAGACCTGCAACGAAAAATAATATTTTTTTACCCTTTCTGCTTCCCTTTTTTTCGGGAACATCAACAACGATTATATCATCCTGCTGAATTTCACTTGTATCCTCGCCGAAAGCTTCTTCGAGAGAGCCTGCAAGCCCGTGCAGTATGCCATCGTCGTGTTTCTTTTTTATTCTGTCCTTTTTAGTCATCTTTTTTCCTTTCCGAATAGCTTAGCCTCTTATCTGGCCGTTGCCGTTTATAAGATATTTAAAGGTAGTCAGTGCTTCAAGTCCCATAGGTCCTCTTACGTGGAGCTTTTGTGTAGAGATACCGATTTCCGCTCCAAGACCGAATTCAAAGCCGTCGGTAAAGCGTGTGCTTGCATTTACATAAACTGCCGCCGCATCAATTTCTTTCTGGAATTTTTCTGCATTCTTAAGATATTCTGTGATGATACATTCGCTGTGCTTTGTACCAAATCGGTTTATATGTGCAATAGCTTCATCAATATCATCTACTACCTTTACAGCGATTGTAAGATCAAGGAATTCCTTGCGGTAATCTTCGTCTGTAGCTTCTTTTGAAACTGCTATATATGCCGCTGTATCAGCATCGCCTATAAACTGAACCTTGCCGTTCCATTTTTCAGCCAGCTTCTTTAAAAAGCCCTCTGCGATATTTTTATGAACAAGCACATTTTCAATAGCATTGCATACGGAGGGACGCTGAGTCTTTGCGTTGTCTGTAATTTCTACCGCCATATCAATATCAGCAAAGCGGTCAACGTAAATGTGGCAGTTACCTTCGCCTGTCTGAATAACAGGAACAGTAGCGTTCTTTATAACAGCATTTATAAGTCCGCCGCCGCCTCTGGGAATAAGCACGTCGAGATAGTCGTTAGCTTTCATAAGCTCGGTTGCCACTTCTCTTGATGTATCCTCAACAAGCTGAACTATATCAGGGTTTACACCGTGTTTTTCTGCCGCCTTACGCATAAGTCCCACAAGGCACTTGTTGGAATTGATAGCGTCACTGCCGCCTCTTAAGATAACAGTGTTGCCGGCTTTAAGGCAAAGCACGCCTGCGTCAACTGTAACATTGGGACGGGATTCAAAGATTATACCGATAACACCTAATGGGACGCTCTTTTTAACTATAGAAAGTCCGTTTTTAAGAGTGCCGCCGCCAAGCACCTTTCCTACAGGGTCGGCAAGAGCCATAACCTGCATAACGCCTTCAGCCATACCATCAATTCTTGCTTGTGTAAGTGTAAGTCTGTCAACCATAGCCTGTGCCATGTTGTTTTTGTGTGCCTCTTCGATATCCTTTTTGTTTTCGGAAATTATCTCCTCCTTGCTGTTTAAAAGCATATCGGCAATTTCCTTCAAAATTTCATTCTTTTTTGTCTCGGTAAGAACGGCACATTCACCTGATGCCTTTTTAGCCTTTATACCAAGCTCGTCTATATAGCTCATAATTTTCTTTCCTTTCCTTATATCTCGTCTGCCGCAAAGGCGGTGCAGATAGCTTTGTTTTCAAAAAGATCGTAAAGTATTTCGGGATTTTCTCCGTTTATTATAACTGTGGGTATACCGTTTTCTTTAGCAATTCCCGCCGCTTCAAGCTTTGTCAGCATACCGCCGCTGGAAAATTCACTTCCCGTACCCTTTGCAGCGGCTATCATTTCAGCGGTTATCTTTTCTACATAAGGGATATGCTTTGCGTCGGGGAGAGAAGGATTTCTGTCATACAGTCCGTCAACATCGGTGAGCAGAACGAGTAAATCAGCCTCGCAAAGTGTTGCAACGATTGCTGACAAGGTGTCGTTCTCGTCAAAGTCAAGCTCTTTTATTGATACAGTATCATTTGCATTTATAATAGGCACAATACCCATATCAAGAAGAGTCTTGAAAGTGTTGATAACATTGGTTTTTCTTGTCTTGTTGGAGATTACGTCTCTTGTTAAAAGCACCTGTGCTACTGTGTGGTTATGCTTCTGAAATTCTCTGTCATAAATATGCATAAGCTCGCACTGACCGATAGCGGCACAAGCCTGCTTCTGCGGAATTTCGGTAGGCTTTTTGCGAAGACCAGCACGGGCTGCTCCTATACCCTGAGCACCGGAGGTTACAAATACTATTTCCTTACCTGCGTTTTTAAGGTCGGAAAAAACCTCGATAAGCTTTGCGACTCTGCGGATGTTTAAATTGCCTGTAGAATGTGCAAGGGTGTTTGTACCCACCTTGATTACTATTCTTTTCTTTTCGGAAAAATCTATCATAGCCTTTATTCCTCTGTTCTATTTAAAAATATACAGATGTATTATACCAAATTAAAAGAAAAAATGCAATAGCAATACTGCTTTTAACCTTTTCTTAGTTGCTCCAGTATTTTCTGTCAAGACTTCGGAAGTTTATAGCAGATGAAATATCCTGCTTTCTTATTATCTCACTGCCTGCCAAATCGGCACAGGTGCGGGCTACTTTCAGTATTCTGTCGTAGGCTCTTGCGGATAATCCCATTTTATCAAAGCAGTCAGAAATAAGCTTCTTTGCACTGTCATCCATAGGACACATTTCATGGAGCAGGGCAGGAGTTATCTTTGAGTTTGAACGAATCCCCGTGCCTTTGAATCGCTTTGCCTGAATTTCTCTTGCTTTCATTACTCTTTCGGATATGGCTGAGCTTGATTCTCCGGGCTTTGCTTCGCTTATCTCGTTATAGGAAAGCTGGGGCATTTCTACCTGAATATCAATTCTGTCAAGGACGGGACGGCTTATTCTGCCTAAATAGTTCTGTATCATTTTCTGAGAGCAGGTGCAGTTGCCCTTGGGATTGCCGTAATTACCGCAGGGACAGGGGTTCATTGCCGCAACTAACATAATATCGCAAGGATAGGTGATAGAGCCTTGTGCTCTTGATATGGTTATAACGCCGTCCTCTAAGGGCTGACGGAGAGTTTCGAGCGTTCTTCTGTCAAATTCGGGCAGCTCATCAAGGAATAATACGCCGTTATGGGCAAGGGATATTTCACCGGGCTTCGGCACGCTGCCACCGCCGATAAGACCGACTGCCGATGCTGTGTGGCTGACGCTTCTGAAGGGTCGGACGGTCATTATGGGGTTGTTTCTGTCAAGCTGACCTGCTATAGAATGTATGCCTGTGGTTTCCATACTTTCTTCAAAGGTCATAGGAGGCAGTATAGAGGGTATCCTTTTGGATATCATACTTTTACCTGTACCCGGAGGGCCGATAAGTAAAACGTTATGAAAGCCTGCCGCCGCTACTTCAAGGGCACGCTTTGCAAGGGGTTGTCCCTTTACCTCTGCCATATCGCTTATCTGTATAAGAGCTTCATCGGGGGTGTAGGGAGCTTCGGGCTTTATCGGTTCTCTTTTTGTAAAGTGGTTTATAAATTCACCTATATTTTCTACACCGTAGACTTCGAGCCCTTCTACTACAGAGGCTTCTCTCGCATTTTCCTTAGGGAGAAAAAGACGCTTTATCCCGCATTTGTGAGCTTCAATTGCCATACTGAGAACACCTGCCGTAAAGGTGAGTCCGCCACCGAGTGAAACTTCACCGATAAAAGCACAGTCGGAAAGATCCTCGTCAATTATTCCGTTTACGCTGAGTATAGCGGCAATAATAGTAAAGTCGTATACTGAGCCGCTTTTTCTTACGTCGGCAGGAGCAAGATTTACCGTAATACGCTGACCGCCAATGCCGATACCGATACCTGCAAGTGCACCCTTGATACGCATTTTGCTTTCCTGTACCGCCATATCTCCAAGACCTACAATATCAAAGGAAGGTTGTCCCTTTGAGGTTATTATTTCGGCTGTTACCTTAAAGGCGTTCATACCGAAAAGACCCATTCCGTTTACTGCAGCGTACATAATTAGTCTCCTTATATGTAAAATTCAAGAAATATATTACTATTATACATCTATTTAGTGTGATTTTCAACAAATATTGCCTTAAATTTTCTTAAAAATTTTCTCAAAAAACTAAATATTTTATTTGCATTTCAGGCGAAAAAATGATATACTGTAAAATGACTGATTATGCGGTACATATTTGCCGCTTATTATAGAAAGGAAATTCACACCTATGAGCAATATCAACTCACTCTACACCCAGTGGCTCGAAAAGGCTACAATCGATCCTGACTTAAAAGCAGAACTTGAAAGCGTATCAGGAAAGGAAGAAGAAATTTCCGATAGATTTTATCGTGATTTAGAATTTGGTACAGGCGGTCTTCGTGGCGTTATCGGTGCCGGTACAAACAGAATGAATGTTTACACGGTAGGTAAGGCTACACAGGGCCTTGCAAACTACCTTAAGAAGACAGGTAAGAAGGATTTAAGCGTTGCAGTAGCTTATGACAGCAGAATAAAGTCTGATGTTTTCGCAAAGCATGCCGCTGAGATCTTTGCGGCAAACGGCATAAAGGTAAATATCTACACAGAGCTTATGCCCACTCCTATGCTTTCCTTTGCAGTAAGAGCATTAAAGTGTGATGCAGGTGTTATCGTTACAGCAAGCCACAACCCTGCAAAGTACAACGGCTACAAGGTATACGGCGATGATGGTTGCCAGGTTACACTTGAAGCGGCAGAAGCTATCCTCAGCGAAATAGACAAGCTTGATATCTTCAGCGATGTACAGTCAGCAGAATTTGAAGAATGTGTAGCAAACGGCTCTATCGAATACATTCCCCAGTCTGTAATTGATGACTACATTGCAAACGTAAAGAAGCAGTCCCTTCACCCTGACTTATGTGCTACAAGCGGTCTTAAGGTTGTATACACACCTCTTAACGGTGCAGGCAACAAGCCTGTAAGAAGAATATTAAAGGAAATCGGTATTACCGATGTTGTAATAGTCAAGGAGCAGGAAAATCCTGACGGAAACTTTACAACCTGTCCTTACCCCAACCCTGAAATAAGAGAAGCACTTAACTTAGGCTTAGAGCTTTGTAAGACAGAAAAGCCTGACCTTCTCCTCGCTACCGACCCTGACAGCGACCGTGTAGGTATTGCAGTTCCTGATGGTGATGATTACGTACTCTTTACAGGTAACGAAGTAGGTGCAATGCTTCTTGAATATATCTGTAAGGAAAGAATTGCAAACGGCACAATGCCCGAAAATCCCGTTGCAGTAAAGACAATCGTTACTACAGATCTTGTAAAGGCTATTGCTGATAAATATAATGTTGAGCTTTTCGAAGTTCTCACAGGCTTCAAGTTTATCGGTGAGCAGATAGGCTTCCTTGAAGACAAGGGCGAGCAGGACAGATATATCTTCGGCTTTGAAGAAAGCTACGGCTACCTTGCAGGAAGCTATGTAAGAGATAAGGACGCTGTTGTAGCGTCAATGCTTATCTGCGAAATGGCAGCATTCTATCGCACAAAGGGTATTTCTCTTGTTCAGGCAAGAGCAAATATGTACAAGGAATACGGCTTCTACTGCAACCAGCTCGAAACCTTCACCTTTGAAGGCGAAAGCGGTATGAAGAAGATGGCTGAGATTATGGACAAGATGCGTCACGACTATCCCAAGGCAATTGCAGACAGCAAGGTTATCGGTCTTGCAGACTATGAAGAAAGCTACAAGATTGATTTTGCCACAGGAGCTAAAACAGAGCTTACATTACCTAAGTCCAATGTAATCACACTTTATCTCGAAAACAATGCAAGTGTTATCATCAGACCCTCAGGCACAGAGCCTAAGATCAAGCTTTATTACACAACAGTAGGTACAAGCGTTGAGGATGCAAAGGAAAAACAACTTGCATATTCAGCAGATTTCACAAAATTGATAAAGTAAAACACTATAATTTAAAAAGGTTATTAAAAATTGAAAAAAAGACTTGCAAAGCCTGAATCTTTGTGATATAATAATAACCTAAGCGTAAAAAGTAACGCACTAAATATCGAAATCATGGCGAAAGCTGTAATTTAGACGCATTATTAAAGTCAGGAGGTGACAGCATGAAAGAAGGTATCCACCCTAACTACCAGCCCACCACAATCAAGTGTGCTTGCGGCGAGGTTATCGAAACACGTTCTACAAAGCAGGATATCAAGGTAGAAATCTGTTCTAAGTGCCACCCTTTCTTCACAGGAAAGCAGAAGTTAGTTGACACAGGCGGACGTGTAGACAAGTTCAAGAAGAAGTACAATCTTGATAAGTAATTTTAAAAAACTCCACCATTACTATGGCGGAGTTTTTTTAAAGCTAAGCTATTAACATATAATTAATCTTTATATGGTAAACTGATTCGGTATTACGGATATCGGAAGAGGTGGACAGAATGTTTCATATAATGGTTGCAGAAGACGACAAAAACACAAGAAAGTTGATGTGTACGGTACTTGCACAGAACGGTTATGAGCCTGTTCCTGCGGTGGATGGCATTGACGCTCTTGAAATACTTGACAGACAGCATATTGATCTTATATTACTCGATGTAATGATGCCGAGAATGGATGGTTATGAGTTTGTAAAGACTCTTCGTGACGGGGACTGTAATATCCCTGTACTGATGGTTACTGCAAAGGAAACATCTGCTGATAAGATAGCAGGCTTTAAGGCAGGAACAGACGACTATATGGTAAAGCCTGTGGATGAAGAGGAAATGCTTTTAAGAATAGCAGCCCTGCTCCGTCGTTCCAACATTGCCAATGAGCATAAGCTGACTGCAGGCGGTACGGTGCTTGACTATGACGCACTTACAGTAAGTTGTGAGGGAGAAACACAGGAACTGCCCAATAAGGAATTTATGCTTTTATTCAAGCTTCTTTCCTATCCTAACAAGATATTCACCCGACGTCAGATAATGGATGAGCTTTGGGATATGGAATCAGATACGGATGAAAGAACTATAGATGTACATATAAACAGACTTAGAGAAAAGTTCCGTGACAATGAGGATTTTGATATTGTAACGGTAAGAGGTCTTGGATATAAGGCGGTAATAAAGTGAAATACGGGGAGTGAGCGGTAATGTCTGAAAGACATAATGAAGAAGAAAAGAAATATCGGTCGCTCCATGCCTACGTAGTTTTATTTGTATTCGTTATAATGGTGAGTGCGGGCTGTATCAGTATGGTTATTTTCAATATACTGGACGCCTTCGGACTGATACGACATATATATGTCGTACCGATGCTGCTGCCGCTCATTATGCTTTGTGCCTGCGTTATTATAGGAAGTCTTATGACAGCTTTTCTTGCAGGCTATTTTTTGAAACCCCTGAATGAATTGAAAAAAGGTCTTAAAAAAGTCACAGAGGGTGATTTTGCAGTAAGACTTGAAGATATCAGTGCCAATTCAGAAATTGCACAGATACAGAGAAATTTCAATCTGATGGCAAAGGAGCTGCAAAGCACCGAGCTTTTCAGAAACGATTTTATAAATAACTTCTCCCACGAATTTAAAACTCCGATGGTTTCGGTACACGGCTTTGCAAAGCAACTGAAAAAAGGGGGACTTACAAAGGAGCAGGAGCAGGAATATATAGATATAATCCTGTCAGAATCTCAGCGACTTATAAATATGTCCACAAACATCCTTTTACTCGGAAGATTAGAAAATCAGGAGGTTATATCGGATAAGGTTAAATTCAGCCTTGACGAAGAAATAAGACAGAGTATTCTTATGCTTTGCGAGGAGTGGAGTGCAAAGGATATTGAAATAATTCCTGAACTCGAAGAAATAGAATATTACGGCAATCCCGATGTATTAAAGCACGTGTGGCTTAATATAATAGGCAATGCCATAAAGTACACTGATGAAAAAGGATACATTGAGGTAACTCTCAAAGCTGTACCTGAAAATGAAGAGATCGAGCTTGTGGTCTCAGATAACGGAATAGGTATGGATAGTGCCACAACAGAAAGAATATTTGAAAAATTCTATCAGGGCGACAGCTCCCGCTCAAACAGCGGTAACGGTCTTGGCCTTGCAATGGTCAAGAGAATCGCTGAGCTTTGCGGCGGCAGAATAAAGGTCGTGAGCGAAAAGGGAAAGGGTACGGATTTTTATGTATATCTGCCCTATATCAGTGAAAAGACAGAAGAAAAGAAAAAGAAAGCTATAGTCACTGTAGATACAGCGGCTCTTAAATAAAATGTATTAAGATCAAGAAAGGAAACGCTATGCTTCAGTTAAAGAACATAACTAAGGATTATGAACTCGGTGACACTAAAGTACAGGCACTGAGAGGCGTCAGCATTGACTTCCGTGAGAGCGAATTTGTCGCTATTCTCGGTCAGTCAGGTTGTGGTAAGACAACACTTTTAAATATCATCGGCGGTCTTGACAGATATACCGATGGTGACCTTGTTATCGGTGGAAAATCCACAAAGCAGTTCAAGGCGTCCGACTGGGATACCTACCGTAATCACTCTATAGGCTTTGTATTCCAGAGCTATAATCTTATCCCTCATCAGACGGTATTATCAAATGTAGAGCTCGCTCTCACTCTTTCAGGCGTATCAAAGCAGGAAAGAAGAAAGCGTGCCATTGATGCACTCACAAAGGTAGGTCTTGCAGACCAGATACACAAAAAGCCCAATCAGATGTCGGGCGGTCAGATGCAGAGAGTTGCAATTGCAAGAGCTCTTGTAAATAACCCCGATATTCTTCTTGCGGATGAACCTACAGGTGCACTTGACAGCGAGACCAGCGTACAGATAATGGAGATACTTAAGGAGATATCAAAGGATAAGCTTATCATTATGGTAACCCATAACCCTGAGCTTGCTGATGAATATTCCAACAGAATAATAAAACTGCTTGACGGTAAGGTGATAAGTGATACAAATCCCTATGAAAGAGCAGTAGTCGAGCCTATAAAGAAGGAGAAAAAAGCAAAGGAAAAGAAGGTTAAGAAGCCCTCTATGTCTTTCCTCACAGCATTATCTCTCAGTCTTAATAACTTAATGACCAAGAAGACAAGAACCTTTATGACCTCTTTTGCAGGAAGTATCGGTATTATAGGTATTGCCCTTATTCTTGCTATTTCTACAGGTGCAAGAGATTATATTGCAATGGTTGAAGAAAACACTCTTGCAAGCTATCCTCTTACTATCGAGGGCGAAACTGTAGATATGACAGCTATGATGACTGCACTTATGAAAGCGCAGCAGGAGCAGGAAGACCCTGAAGAAGGCGAGATAAAGTCCCAGAACATAATGAGCAATATGATAAACTCAATGTTCACACAGATACAGTCCAACGACCTGAAGGCGTTCAAGGCTTATCTTGAAGGCGAAGGCAAGGAAATAGAGGACTATGTCAGCGATATAAAGTACAGCTACACAACACAGCTCAATGTATACAGAACTGACGACAGCGGAGAATTCACTAAGGTAAACCCTGCACAGCTCTTTGAAAAGATGGGCCTTACCAGTGCTCTTTCAAGCTCTTCAGCAATGATGAGCTCAATGTCAGGCTCAGGTACAAATGTATGGGGCGAGCTTCTTGATAACGAAAAGCTGCTCAGCGAACAGTACGAGGTTCTGGCAGGCCGAATGCCTGAAAACTATAACGAAGTTATAGTAATGGTAAACAAGAACAACAAGATTGCCGACTACAGTCTTTACTGCCTTGGTCTTATGGATGACGAGGAACTTATTGAGGCTGTTAAAAAGGCAATGAGAAACGATGTTGACAACATTGATTTTGAAAGCGAGCAGGCAACCTTTACTTATGACGAGCTTTTAGATCTCCAGTTCAGACTCATTTTAAACAGTGATTACTATGTAAAGGAAGACGGTGTCTGGGTAGATAAGAGCAAGGACGATATCTTTATGAAGGAGCTTGTTGACAAGTCCGAGCCTATCAAGGTAGTAGGTATCGTAAAGCCCGGCGAAAATTCTATCGTTTCAAATGACTCCTCTTCTGTTATCGGTTATACTCACGCACTCACAGAGCATCTTATCAATAAGATAAATGAAAGTGAGATTGTAAAGGAACAGAAGGCAAACCCTGATACAGATATCTTCACAGGCATTGATTTCCCTAAGGATGACGAGCCCGAAAAGAAGTACACAATGGAAGACATACAAGGCTACATCGCAACTCTGCCCTTAGAGCAGCAGCAGGAAATCGGCGGAAAGCTCCAGCAGGCAATTCAGATGGGTATGACAGAGGAACAGATAGTTGAGGCATTTATGAGCTATATGCCAAACAACAAAACTGATGCCACCTATGACGGCAACCTCTTAAAGCTGGGTGTGTCCGATCTTGCTTCTCCTCATCGTATAAGCATTTACCCCAAGGATTTTGAGTCCAAGGAAAAGATTGAGACAATCATAACCGATTACAACGAAATGGTAAAATCTCTCGGCAACGAGAATATGGAGATAAGATACACTGACCTTGTAGGTCTTATGATGACCTCTGTTACCACTATCATTGATGCTATAAGCTATATCCTTATCGCCTTTGTTGCAATCTCTCTTGTGGTATCTTCAATTATGATAGGTATCATCACATATATCTCAGTACTTGAAAGAACAAAGGAAATCGGTATCCTTCGTGCTATGGGTGCATCAAAGCGTGACGTATCAAGAGTATTCAATGCAGAAACTCTTATCGTAGGCTTTACAGCAGGCGTACTTGGTATAGGAATAACCTTATTGCTCCATCTCCCTGCAAACGCTATTATCGGAAGTCTTACCGATATCTACACAATATGCTCACTGCCGTGGCAGGGTGCTGTTATCTTAGTAGTAATCAGTATGCTCTTAACCCTCATTGCAGGTCTTATCCCTGCAAGAGTAGCGGCAAAGAAAGATCCTGTAGCAGCACTGAGAAGTGAATAAGAAAAACTTAACCCACGAAGAATTTCTTCGTGGGTTATCTTTTATTTTTCGGAGTATTGTTCACTTTTCTCTTATTTGTCAGCCGGTTATATAATAAGACTGATTTAAGATGAAAATATTCCGATGTTTTTAAAATTCCTCAAAAACCACTCTTTCGATAAGTGAATGTTCTTTATCCATTCTGTTTACAAGGCAGTCGTAATACATATTAAAATCAGGAACAGGATTATTCTCCGATAAAAGCACTCGGTTTATATATGCATTTACATATACGCACAAACAATTACCGTCCTTTATATAAACCTGAACTTCCTTAATCTCTTCTCCGAAGGCCTTGAACCAGGTGTCTTGTGGGAGAGCTACAAATTCCTTGTCGGAATACTTAAATGTCTCAAAATCGTAGCTTTCCCTGTTCAGTATATGTATATTGTTCTCGCTGTCCCTGATATCAAGGGATGCCTTTCTCAGTAGCTTCACTGCAAGTGAAAGGTTGCAGGAGGGGTATATCTGTAATTCGATTGATAGCTGTTTTGACATAGAATCATCCTCCTTATTTATTCTCAAACAGTGCTAAAAGAATATCCTTATCCTTTATCTGCTTTTGTGTAGGGTTGGAATAAAGCTTATAGTAGGTTATATAGTAATCTGTACCAAGCATTTCCTTATCATAAGGGTAATTGCCTGATATCTGATTTTCGCTCTTGATATGGTTGTTATGGTCGAAAAAAGCCTTATAATCTTTCACGCCGCCGATTTCCAGAGCAAATTTCCATAAGCCGTTTTTATATGAGCTGTCCTCTCTGTAGCCGAGAGAATATACATAAGCGTCCTTTTCATTTTCGGGTATCACAATACCGAAAATATCAAGTATCTGTTTCTGCTTTGCTTTTTCTATGTCGTTTATAACGGTATATTCTTCTTTTACAGGATAATTCTTTGGTCTTGTACCGTCATCGCCCTCTAAAGCAAGGCTAAGAGCATTGATAAGTCCCTTTGCATATTCGCCGTACTCCTGATATTCAGGCCTTGAGGCGTTATAATCAACCTCCCATATAACGATATAAAGGGTGTTATATTCGGTGTAATATCCCGCCACGCCTGTATTATCCTTTGATACTTCAGGCAGAGTGTCTTTCAGAAATGTGTTGCTCTCTACAAAGCTCTTTACATTATCGCATCTTACAGCTACAGTGAATTTAACTGACCCACCGTGCATTTCGGTTTTTTCTATGTATGCTATTTCCTGCCCGTTTGAAAGGGGAATTTTCAGGGCATTTTGTACTTGCTCTTTACTAAAATCAGGCAACTTTGAAAACTCGGTTTTTGTCACATCATCGCCCCAGGCAAGCTGAGCCCCGCAAAATCCCATAGTAACAAGCACCGACAGGATAGCTAAGGATATTATTATAACTTTTTTCATTTCGATTCCCTATTTCAGTTGTTTTCTGTCGAAAGCTCTATGGTACACCAATGGGCGTATTTCTTCAAGTCGCTACGCAAGGCTTTCTCGCTACTTCCTATCTCATCACATTCTAAACATAAATATTCAAGATTGGTAAGATGCTGTATCGCTTCAGTATTTTCAGGAAAATGAACATCTAGATATACCTCGCGGATATCCCTACAGGACTCGGCTGTCAATATTTCAAAGTTATATCCTCCGCAATAGAAAAACCTTACACTGTGTAAGCCGTCATAGCGTTCTTCATTTCTTCTCGAAAGAGAATAATTAGCAGCGATCAGAAGAGGTTGATCATATATCTCATGGTTATACTGCACTCTGATTTTCATATCCTTATAGCGTTCATTACCATTTATGTAGGAGCTTAAGCTATCCGCATGGATAAGTATGTTTTCATGAGAAATTCCTATCTCGTTTTCTTCTTTGTGTACAGCGGTAGGTTTAAGAATTATGTCTATGTGATTATCCTCTATGGTAACGTGTTCAATATGCTCCCGTCCAATAAAATTTGATAGATCGCTTATTCTGAAAATGTCAAGTCCGCAGTCTATCTGTATTCCGATAATAGCAGCACCTGCCAGAAGAATAAAGACTACAACATATACTGAAATAGTTTTAAAATCCTGTTTCATAAGCGTTTACCTCCCCGAAAAAGTCGTTACTTGCCAGCTTCTCTGCATTTTCGGGCAAGGATGCGAGATGCTTTGGCAGACCCTTTTCCTCCGTCATCTTTGCTATTTCCAAAAGCACCTCGGTACACTCATTTTTATAATGGGAAAACAGAAGTGTGGCGATATCAAAACGAACAGAAATATTGTCATCCTTTAAGTATGGGAGAAGGTCGTCAAGTCTTTTTTCATCCTTCAGTATTTTTGCACATCTTGTCATTCTGTCCAGATATCTGTTGTATCTTGCAACAGACAGATTTTCTTTAAGGATATTTTCTCTTTTCCAGCAGCAATAAAGTATTTCTGAAACCGGTTCAGAGGGGCGGTCAGATGGGTCTGTATTTTCCTTATCGGGATACATTTTGTTTCTTGCAGCACACAAGGCACACAACATTACAAAGCCGTACTGTAAGGTTATAAATATTGATGCATACCAGTAGGGCATTGCAGGATTTTTGCCCACTAAAATGCCCCATGGTCCCGTAAAAACAAGCATATAAAAGCCATGCGGAGCATATAAGGCAAACAACAGATAGGTAATGGGGATAAGGGCAAGCAGTGATTTTGCCTTAAGGTTAAATTTTCTTGTAGCCTTTGATGTAAAAACGCATACGATAACAATCTGACAGGCTGTATGCAATACAAAAGACGCCAGCCGCAGAAAAGTTCTGATCTCACTATATGTGCTATCCAGCACACCATAGATCAGGTGGCTTATTAAAGGTTCTATCAGGACATTAACCGTATGCATGTATACTACTATTGTCACCCAGATAAGAATGGGCGAAAGTGTGTGTTTCAGCACATCATAACGGTCAAGCTTTGAACAGGATATAGCTATTCTTTTAATAAGCATTACAAATAACACCACCAAAAGTTCCAGAGCTACAATTTCAATAATAGCCAAAAGTCTGTAGATTAAAGAATCTGCAAAGGAAGTAAAGGCAATATCGGTAACGGTGGGAACTTGTACTGTCAGATAATGGCCCGGTATGAAAAAGAATAACAGCATTATGATCCATACAGGGATACCCGAAAGAAGATGATAGGGCTTTAGTTTGAACAGTACCACGATAAAAGTCGTTGGCACTATGACAAAAAGGAAAGACAGCAGGATGTTGTATTCTCTTACTTCAAAATTTGTGTTTATCTGTATAAGGTTAAGAAGATATATTACAACCTGTGTAATGGTTATAGCTATCGTTTTTGTGATAATGGAGGTAAGCTCTTCTGATGGTATTTTGCAGTTCATTGCTCTACTCCTTTCATCTTCACATACTAAAAATTTAAAATCAGGAAAATTTCACCTACATATAATATAAGACTAAAATTCTGACCAAAAGGTTTCGATTATGAGAAAAATTTATGAAAATATAGTGCTGTTTATATGAAAATAATATGCTTATCTATATATTACCATAAATCAGAAACTGAGTCAAGGAAGGGAAAATGATAAAGATTTCTTAAAATTTCCCAACAAATTGTAATAATTGCTTGACAATTTAACATCAAATGTGTATAATATATTTTAGTAGTTTAAAGCGACGCAACTTTAAACTGGTATGACTTTAAATTAACAGAGAGAAGGCAAATATAAAATGGTAATTGCAATACTGATACTGTACATTCTGTCTATAATCGGAATTGGTATCTACTACAGAAAAAAATCCTCAACGGTAAATGATTTTGTACTCGGCGGACGCTCGGTAGGTCCCTGGCTTACAGCCTTTGCCTACGGTACATCATACTTTTCAGCGGTAATCTTTGTCGGCTATGCAGGTAAATTCGGCTGGAATTTCGGTGTAGCCTCCACCTGGATAGGTATAGGCAACGCAATTATAGGCTCTCTGCTCCCCTGGGTTATCCTCGGCAGAAGAACAAGAGTTATGTCAAAGCACCTTGAAAGTGCCACAATGCCTCAGTTCTTTGAAAAGAGATTTTTCAGTAAGCCTATGAAGATAATTTCTGCAATTATAGTTTTCGCATTCTTGATTCCCTATACAGCAAGTGTTTACAACGGTCTTTCAAGACTTTTCGGTATGGCATTTGACGTGGATTATTCAGTATGTGTAATCGGTATGGCAGTTATTACTGCGGTATATGTAATAATCGGCGGCTATAAGGCTACAGCTATGAACGACTTTGTTCAGGGTATCGTTATGCTTATAGGTATCGTGGCGGTAATCTTAGCAACTCTTAATTCAAAGGGCGGCTTTAGTGAAGCTATGAATCAGCTTTCACAAGTCAGCACAGAGGGAACAGTTTCACCAAACTTAAACGGTGGCTTTGCCTCCTTCTTCGGTCCTGACCCGATGAATTTACTTGGCGTTGTTCTGCTGACCTCTCTTGGTACATGGGGTCTGCCTCAGATGATACATAAGTTCTATACAATAAAGGATGAAAAGTCTATCAAGACAGGTACTATAGTATCTACAATCTTTGCAATAGTAGTTGCAGGCGGTTGCTACTTCTTAGGTGGTTTCGGCAGAATTTTTGTTACAAATGAAGAATTTGCACAGATCGGCTCTGACGGCATTATCCCCAAAATGCTTGAAAATCTTCCCGAGATACTTTTAGGTGTGGTTGTGGTACTGGTTTTATCCGCTTCTATGTCTACCTTGTCGTCTCTTGTAATCACATCAAGCTCTACACTTACACTTGACCTTATAAAGCCTGCGATGAAGGGTAAGCTCAGCGAAAAGAAGCAGCTGCTGGTTATGCGTTCGCTTATTGCTATATTCCTTGCTTTATCCGTTATTATCGCACTTAATAAGAACGCTCTTATCTCTGACCTTATGGGATACTCATGGGGTGCACTGGCAGGTGCATTCTTAGCTCCCTTTATGTACGGACTTTTCTGGAAGGGTGTTACAAAGATAGCTGTATACACAAGCTTTGCTATAGGCGTAGGTGCTACAGTTCTTCACATGATATTCAAGCCTACAGGAGATATTTTCGGACTGAGTCTTGCTTCTCCCGTAAATATCGGTATGCTTACAATGCTTGCAGGAATTGTCGTAGTTCCTATAGTCAGCCTTATTACTCCCAAGCTCAAAAAAGAACAGCTTGACAGCGTATTCAGCTGTTACAAGCGTAGAGTTGAGGTAGATGTTACCGAAGCTATCTCAGATAATGAATAAGATTAAATCCCACCGTAATGGTGGGATTTGTTTTTGCGGCGGTGTGCCACCGCGGGCAATTCCTGCCTATTTACATCATTTTCGTATGTGAAACTTTATGAACGGCAGGGGTCACACAATGATGAAAGATAAATTGGTGTTTATCACTCTTTAAAATCCATCCGCCGTAGGCGGATTCCACAACTGCACCATAAGGTGCAACTTCACGAGCCGAAGGCTCGCTTCACTTCTTCACTTCCACCGAAGGTGGATACTTCACTTTGAAATTTGTCCACGACAATTTCAATTTGCCGTGCACAAAGCGTAACCCTTGTTGCGACAAAACACCATTGACAATCAGTGCATTTGCGGTTATAATCAGAATATACTTTTACACGAAAGGAAACTCAATATGAAATACAATAACCCTGTTTTAAAAGGCTTTTACCCCGATCCCAGCGTATGCGAGGCTAACGGAAAATACTATATGGTGTGCAGCTCCTTTCAGTATTTCCCCGGTGTGCCTTTATTTGAAAGCGACAACCTTGTAAACTGGAAGCAGATAGGCTATGTTCTTACCCGTCCAAATCAGGTAATGTTAGATAAGATAAACAGCTCAGGCGGTGTATTTGCACCTACTATCCGTTACAATAACGGCAGATTTTATATGGTTACCACCAACGATACAACACATCAGAATTTCTATGTATACACTGATGATATCTACGGCGAATGGTCAGACCCGATATTCGTTGATCAGGGCGGTATAGACCCCTCTCTTTATTTTGAGGATGGCAGGACCTTTTTTATCAGCAACGGCGAGGATGACTACGGCGAGGGCGGCGTTGTTCAGTGCGAAATTGATATTGAAACAGGCGAAAAGCTCTCCCACAGTAAGTCTATCTGGAAGGGTAATGGCGGACGCTATCTCGAAAGCCCCCATGTCTATAAGATAAACGGTAAGTATTATCTTATGGCGGCAGAGGGCGGTACAGAGTACGGCCACATGATAACCTATGCAGTAGCTGATGATATCTGGGGCGAATATAAAACTGCTATCAATAATCCTATTCTTACAAACCGCAATAAAGCACCTTACATAATTCAGGGTATCGGTCACGGCGACCTTATCTGCGATAAGAATAATGACTGGTATATTTTAAGTCTTGGCTTCAGACAGATAGGAGTATGGATGCCTTATCACAATTTAGGCAGAGAGGTATTCTTGACTCCTGCTCACTTTGATAATGACGGTCTGCTCTATGCAGGTCTTAACGGCACAACAGATGAAAGCTATGAAATATGGGGCGACTTTGAACAGGATGAGCTGCCCGCATACACCTTTAAGAACACCGACAGCAGAATTGACTGGTGCTATTTAAGAAAGCCCGATTTCAATAATTATGACTTGTCCGAGGACAGATATATTTTAAAGGGAACTAACCTCACCCTTGATGATGTGGATTCTCCCACCTTTATGGCACTGCGTCAGAGAGATTTTAATATGACCCTGACAACAGATGTTAAGATAAACTGCGGTTATGCAGGCATATCTATGTATATGTGTGAAGAGGAGCATTACGACTTATTTATAAGAAAGGCTGAAAGCGGTTACGAAGCAGTTCTTAAGCTGAATATCGGCGGAATAAAGCACGAGCAGAGCGTAATCCCTCTTGACAGTGACAAGATAACGCTTAAAGTAGTTTCCGATAACTATAATTATAACTTCTATGTTGTAAAGAATGGGGAAGAGATACATCTCGGCTACGGCAGTGCAAAGTATCTCACAAGCGAGGTTTCGGGTGGCTTTACAGGTACTATGACCGCTATCTTTGCAGTGGGAAATAATACCGCTCAGTTTACGGATTTTAACTGCAGATATAACTGAATATAAACAAATCAGGTCGGTGAAAACCGACCTGATTTCATTTATTTTTCGGATTGTTCTCTGGCTTCTCTCTTACGTCTGTAATATTCTGCCATTTTGACTCTTTGTTTGCGTTTTTTTATTATCTGACGAATTATTGTAACTATTATTACTACTGCTGCAATCGCTAAGAGAACATATAGGATTATTTTTTTGATAAACGGTGCACCGGTAAAGGCTGGCTCTGGATCAACGTGAATGTTACCTTCTTTTTGTATTTTGTAAAGAAACTTGGTACGTGTATATATTCTATATCATTCTGGACATAATGGGCATTGGATATACTTGTAACACTATGAGATAGATTCAGGGTTTCAAACTCACTTTCAAAAAAAGCATACAAATGTATATCTGTTACTCCATCGGGGACAGTGTATGATGAGCCGGGTTTTCTTGGAGGATAGTATAAAAGTTCAGTCATATCCTTATTAAAAAGTACACCGTCTTTAGTAGTGTAATTTTTATTGTCCGGGTCTACGTATACAGATATAAGATCAGCTGCATCGTGTAAAAAAGGCTTATAGGTCAAATCCATATCTGTAATACTTGCGGGAACGGTTATAGAGTCAAGATTATAGCAACCACTGAAAGCTCCTGAATTGATACCTGTAATTTTTTTACCATCTATCGCTTCCGGGATGACAAGATTTTTTGCATTGCCGGTGTACTTTTGGATAGAATAGGAACCGCCGTCGTGTGATACTAACACAAAATCATCGGGCGATGGAATTTCGCCGTCTATCTTTGTGCCGGAGTTTTCGTCATCGTTTTCAATTTCTGAATTTTCATCGCTCTCAATCTCTGAAACGATACTGCTCTCATTCTCTGAATTTAAAGGTGCAGTAAAAATACCGGTGTTTGCAATTATAACGCCTGTTATTGTAACAACACCTATAATAGCAATGATTGAAGCGGCAATAGAGAATATGGAAAACTTATTTTTCTTTTCGTTTTCTACTAAAATAAAGTCATCGCTATCCATATCGGTGAAAGTCTTTTTATACAGTGTCTGTGCCATTTCTTCGACGATATCATCATCTACGTTTCCTATGGAGTTATCCCATAAGCGTTTATTATTGTCATTCATCATATCGCCTCCTTACAGGTCTATTCCATTTTCTGTGAGAAAAACACGAAGTCCCTCTCTTGTTCTTTTAAGCTGAGAGTATACCGCATTTTCATTTAGGTTAAAGTAATCTCCTATAGCACCTACTGACATATTGCAGTAGTATCTCATCATAAATATCTGACGGTTACGGCTTTTAATGGTTCTGAGATACTTGCTGATAAGTGCAGTCAGCACTCTTTCTTCGATAAGATCCTGCGGATTGTTGTGGTCGCCGACTATCTCTTCAAGCTCGTCAAATATATTTTCTGCTCTGTGACGGGAAAGCTTTTTTGAAATGTTTATCGCAGTATTTCTTGCAATTTTGCAGATAAATGCACATAAGGATTTCGGCGTAGCGGGTGGAATAGCGTTCCAGGTGCTTAAATATGTAGTGTTTGTACATTCTTCGGTATCTTCATCATTTCTTAAAATTTCATAGGATACCTTCTTAACAAGCTTTCCGTATTTTGATTTAGTTTCGTTTATGGCGTTTTCGTTACGTTCATTGTATAGTGAAATTATTCTGTTATCTTCCATGCTTTTCGCCCCCTCATCTTATAAGACAAATAAAAATTAATTTTTGTATGAAAATTTTAAAAAAATTTTGTTTTTAATTCATTTTCATTATATCAGAATATACAGACTTGTCAATAAAATAGTAAAAGAAGAGCGGTCAGGGGTTTACCTCTGACCGCTTTGTTTTCATTCAGAATCTTTGTTTCTTTTGGCTTCTCTCTTACGTCTGTAATACTCGGCTATTTCGAGCTTTTCCTTGCGTTTTTTCCGTATCTCATAAATTGCTGTGATTATTATCAATGTTATCACAATTATCAGAAGTATATTCTTTATAAGCGGAGCACCGGTGATAAAAACGTGGCTATCAAAAGCGTTTTCGCCTATACTTGTACCAAAGTCTGGTATATAGACGGATTTAAGAGAGGGACAGTTTGAAAAAGCCTTTTCACCTATATATGACACTCTATGAGGAATATTTACAGATTCAAGGGAAATACAATCCGCAAACGCAGAATCCAATACAGATAAACCGCTGTTAGGTAAATTTACGGAGGTAAGTGCCTTGCATGCAAAAAAAGCATTATCATTTATTAATGTAACACTATCCGGGATAGTTATGCTCTGAAGATAATGAGCGTGCGAAAAAGCATCGGTGACTATATATCTCACGCCGTCAGGGATAGTATATTCTGTTTCTGTTTTGCCTTCTGGATAACAAATAAGACCATACATATTTTTGTAGAAAAGCACACCGTCTACAGAGCAATAATCCTGATTGTTGGCATCTACGTTTATATCTTTAAGTACGTCACACGTATTGAAAGTCTGATAATCCATCTCTGTAACGCTTTCGGGGATATTTATAGTTTCAAGGCTATCGCAATTTCCAAAAGCAAATTCGCCTATTTTCTTTATACTTTCAGGTAAGGTTACAGATGTGAGCATACTGCAATCACTGAAAGCCTCATCTCCTATAAGTATAACACCATAGGGCATAGTCACAGATTCAAGAGTAGCACAACCCTGAAAAGCCTGATTGCCTATTTCTCTGACGCTATTGGAGAAAATAACGCTTGTAAGGAATGAGCATTTATAGAAGGCGGTGTATTCTATGTTTATAATACCATCGGGTATGTTGTAGGTTGAACCTTTTTTATGTGAAGGGTATTTCATAAGAGTAGTCATAGTCTCGTTAAAAAGTACGCCGTCTACAGAGCAGTAGTCTTCGTTATCATCATCTACGTTTATAGCTGTAAGAGCATCGCAAAGCTCAAATGCAGTCGGGCTTATCCGTATAATGCTTGCAGGTATGTTTACGTATTCAAGGGTTGTACAGTTTTTAAAAGCATTATCATCTATACCGTAAATACCTTCAGATATAGTTACTGACGTAAGTGCATGGCAGGAAATAAATGCAGAACGGCTTATATTTCCGACATTGGCGGGTATAGTTACCGAGGTGAGATATTTACAGTTTCCGAATGCTCCCTCCTTTATAATCGCTATACTGTCAGGAATAATATACTCTTTATCAGTCTTAGCCAGAGGATAGCGTATAATAGCATTTATATCCTTGTCGAAAAGCACACCATTTACAGAGCAGAAATTCTTGTTATCGCTATCAACGTTTATTTGTGCAAGTGATTTGCAGTAATCAAAATTTATGTTTTTCAGCTCTTCAATGCATGCAGGTATAGTCAAAGTTGTAAGAGCGGTACAATAATCAAAAACGCCTCCCTGTAAGGCAACGACCTTATGTCCGTCAATTTCTTCGGGGATGACAAGCTCTATCGGATTGCCACTATAGGATGTGATAATTATTTCATTCCTACCGGCAGATGTAAAGCTGTATCCGAATTCACCGATAGTTCCCGCAGGAATTTCATCGCTCTCAATCTCTGAAACGATACTGCTCTCATTCTCTGAATTTAAAGGTGCAGTAAAAATACCGGTGTTTGCAATTATAACGCCTGTTATTGTAACAACACCTATAATAGCAATGATTGAAGCAGCAATAGAGAATATGGAAAACTTATTTTTCTTTTCGTTTTCTACTAAAATAAAGTCATCGCTATCCATATCGGTAAAGGTCTTTTTATACAGCGTCTTGGTTGTTTCTTCAAGAATTTCTTCGTCTACGTTGCCAATGGAATTATCCCATAAGCGTTTATTCTTATCGTTCATTATATTCCCTCCTTATATATCTATGCCGTTTTCTTTGAGGTAATCACGAAGTCCCTCTCTTGTTCTCTTAAGCTGAGCATATACTGCATTTTCATTTAAGTTAAAGCAGTTGCCTATTGCATCTGCCGACATATTATAAAAATATCTCATCATAAATATTTGACGATTACGACTATTGATGGACTTAAGGTACTTGCTTATAAGCATTGTCAGCATACCTTCTTCGATAATGTCCTGTGGGTTGTTATGATCTCCGATTATC
The DNA here is from genome assembly GCA_045533495.1 of Ruminiclostridium sp. GTDB lineage: Bacteria > Bacillota > Clostridia > Oscillospirales > Ruminococcaceae > Ruminiclostridium_E. The sequence goes on from JAZSHW010000068.1 coordinate 35,308, forward strand.
TCTTCAAGCTCGTCAAATATATTTTCCGCTCTGTGACGGGAAAGCTTTCTCAGCATATCTATAGCAGTATTTCTTGCAATTTTGCAGATAAATGCACATAAGGATTTCGGCATAGCGGGTGGAATAGCGTTCCAGGTGCTTAAATATGTAGTGTTTGTACATTCTTCGGTATCTTCATCATTTCTTAAAATTTCATAGGATACCTTTTTAACAAGCTTTCCGTATTTTTCGTTGGTCTCGGTTATTGCTGTTTCGTTTCTGTCATTGTAAAGTGTAATTATTTTTATGTCTTCCAAGATTTCCACTCCCTTCATCCTATAAGACGGATGAAAATTAATTTTCTTACGAAAAAATAAAAAATTTTTTTATTTTTTCACATATTTATTATAACAGAATATAATAGCTTGTCAATAAAAGAGCAAAAGTAAAACGGCTAAGGAGCTACCTTAACCGTTCTTTTTGTGTATCAGTTCAATGTTATTTTATATACTGTTGAAAGCTCATCTCCTGTTTGGTATAGCAGTAAAAGCATCACAACCACTGAAAGCAGAATAACCTATACTTATAGCACTATTACGAAAGTGATATGCATTCAAGAAAAATAAATTCGCCTATACTTGTAACACTATCGGGCATGGTTACAGAAGTAAGGGATGTGCAATAAGCGAAAGCGTAATCGCCTATACTTGTAACACTATCGGGTATAGTTACAGAAGTAAGGGAT
>JAZSHW010000052.1:0-4520 GCA_045533495.1 Ruminiclostridium sp.
AAAAGGGTTAATAAAGAGAGTATAAGTGCTGTAAGCTTTATTTTATTTTTCACGGCATTTCACTCCATTTCTTATTCAAAATATGAGCCGTAAAGTTCCTTGCATCCCTTCCATAATATTTCGTATTGATAGTAAAAATACAGAAAAAAATCAGTATCTTTATAAGAATCGGGTGCTGAGTCGCCAAGATTTAAAACATACGGCCAGGTGTCATACATATCCATATCAAGAGAATTTGTAAGCTTTTCATTTTTTATAAGCACCAGATAAGACTTTCCCTGTTCCATAGGATAAGCATAATACAGTTTTATCGAATTATCATTTGTGTGAGCTTTAGAATAGTCAATTATTTTTTCCCTTACTTCAAAATCATTATATTCGCCTTCTATATAATTCTCTTTATCCTGTGCAAGTGTATCCTCCCACAGCTTAATAAGTTTTTCCGAAACTTTACTATACCATTCATGAACATAGACTATATCACCCTTGCTTACGGTAACTTTATTCCCTAACGAATCCACTACCTCCTCTATAAGCACAGGGGTAAAGACACCGTCCATATTTTCTTCATTGCTAAATAAGCGAGTATTTCCCATCGTGCCATTCATTACATTAAAGCTCTCTCCTGCAATACTGACCTTTACATAAATATAATTATTTTCTTTGTAATATTGTATATATTCATCGTATTCTTTCACATAAGGAGTATGAGGATCCATCATCCCTCCCCGCACTTCCATTTCATCTCTTGTAGTAAATCTGAAGGTATCTCTGTCATATACAAATCCATCTGCTCCCTCGGGAGCTTTAATAAATTGTTCCTTATTTTCATCGGTTGTAGAAGACACCTCGTTTTCAGAAACCGAAGAAGTAACATCCGTCGATAATATTTCACTATTTTGTAAGGAGCTTTCGCCACTACTTTGCAAAGGCTTTTCCGCACAGCCGAAAAGGGTTAATAAAGAGAGTATAAGTGCTGTAAGCTTTATTTTATTTTTCATGGCATTTCACTCCTTTTTTCTCAATATAATAATATCACCCATCCCATTACAAATCAATACTATACTATCACATTCTATATAATACACAAAAGACATTGGTGTGTTTTGGTAAAATACAACAGTATAAGGATTGTGTTACATAAGTTTTCGCAGAGTAATTTCATAACTCGTAAAGAATTTTATATAATTCTCTTGACAAGTTATTAGATTTGTGCTACAATCAAATCGTAATAGAGAAAAACCGAAAGGACAGGATATAATATGAGTAAGAGCGTATATAGCTTAGTGCTTAGTGATGATATAGTGCGTGCGGTGGATAATCTCGCTTACAGAATGGGTATCAGCCGTTCCTCCCTTATAGACAGGATTTTAGCTGAAAAGCTGTCGGTGGAAACTCCCGAAACACGAATGAGAACTATAATGGAAAATATGATGCGGATGCTTGATAATGATATTTTCAGATTACAGACAGCATCAGGCGACAGCGGTATGCTTATCCGCAGTCCTCTGCCCTACAAGTACAAGCCCACTATACGCTATGCGGTGGAACTTTGCCGTGAGGGAGATCATTTAGGCAGGCTGAAGGTGAGCTTTCGTACACAAAATGAGGCTTTATCCTCTGCTATAAATGATTTTTACAACTGCTTTTTAAAGATAGAATGTCATTATCTTAAAAACATTGCCGATGTCATTGCAGAAATTGACGGCGACAGAATGGAAAGAACGTTGAATATGCCCAAAACCCGCAACGGCAGAGAGGTAACACCTGACGAAATCGCATTATCCATTTCCGACTATGTAAGATTTATCGACAGACTTATAAAGATATATTTTGAATATCTGTCAGACAGGAAAACAGCACTCCTGCTGATTGATAAATTATATAAAGAAAGAATGAAAGAGACTAAGATCATTCTCTGAGGACAAAAGAAAGGTGGCATTATGATATGTTAAACACAAACAACTTAACCGAAAAATCAATGGAAGTCATTTCCTCAGCACAAAACCTCGCCGTTTCATATCAGAATATGAACATCGAACAACCGCACCTGCTTTTAGCATTACTCCAGGCTGAAGAAGGTCTTATCCCCCAGCTTATAAAAAAGATGGGTGCAGATGCCGATAGTCTTACAAAAAAGACCGAACAGCTTGTAAACGGCATTTCAAAGGTAACAGGAACGGGTCGTGAACCTGATAAGGTTTACATTTCAAATGAGCTTGACAAGGCGTTTACTGAAGCCGAAGAAAAAGCAAAACAGATGAGAGATGAATATATCTCGGTAGAGCATTTGTTTTTAGGTCTACTTGCAAAACCACAGAAGGAAATTAAAGAACTCTTTACCGCCTTTGATATTAACGAAAAGGATTTTCTTTTCGCCTTACAGCAGATAAGAGGAAGTGCAAGGGTAACAAGTCAGAATCCTGAAGATACCTACGATGTGCTGAAAAAGTACGGTCAGGATCTGACAGAGCTTGCAAGACACAACAAGTTAGATCCCGTTATAGGCAGAGACAGTGAAATAAGAAATACTATCCGTATCCTTTCCCGTAAGACAAAGAACAATCCTGTTCTTATCGGCGAGCCCGGTGTTGGTAAGACTGCCATAGCAGAAGGTCTTGCCCAGAGAATAGTCAGAGGAGATGTTCCTGAAAATCTGAAGGAAAGACAGATATTCTCTCTTGATATGGGTGCTTTGGTAGCAGGTGCAAAATACAGGGGCGAATTTGAAGAACGACTTAAGGCAGTACTTCAGACTATAAAGAAATCAGAGGGTCAGATAATACTCTTTATAGACGAGCTTCACACTATCGTAGGTGCAGGAAAGTCTGACGGTGCAATGGATGCGGGAAATCTCTTGAAGCCGTTACTGGCAAGGGGTGAGCTTCATTGTATCGGTGCTACTACCTTAGATGAATACAGACAGTATATCGAAAAGGATGCCGCTCTCGAAAGAAGATTTCAACCTGTAATGGTTGACGAGCCTACTGTAGAGGATACAATTTCAATTCTCCGTGGTTTAAAGGACAGATATGAAGTATTTCACGGTGTAAAAATACACGATGCGGCTCTTATTGCCGCCGCTACCCTTTCAAACAGATATATCTCTGACAGATTCCTTCCTGACAAGGCAATAGACCTTGTGGACGAAGCCTGTGCCCTTATAAAGACCGAGATGGAGTCTATGCCTTCAGAGCTTGACGATATCCGCCGCAGTATTATGCAGCATGAAATTGAAGAGGCGGCTCTTAAAAAGGAAACAGACCGTATTTCTACAGAGCACCTTGCGGATGTACAGCAGGAGCTGGCATCAATGAGAGAGCAGTTTAACGAGATGAAAGCAAAGTGGGAGAACGAAAAATCTGCTATTTCTAAAGTTCAGAAGCTCCGTGAGGCGATAGAAGAAGCCAACAGCCTGATAGCACAAGCTGAAAGAACCTACGATCTTAACAAGGTGGCAGAGCTTAGATACGGCAAGCTTCCACAGCTTATGAAGGAGCTTTCTGCCGAGGAAGAAAAGGCTGAAACGAACAAGTCAAATACCTTCCTTCGTGACAAGGTAACAGAAGAAGAGATTGCAAAGATAATCGGCCGCTGGACTGGTATCCCCGTATCAAAGCTTATGGAGGGCGAAAGAGAAAAACTGCTGTCAATGGAAAATATCCTGCACGGCAGAGTAATCGGTCAGGATGAGGCTGTAACAAAGGTAAGTGAGGCCATTCTGCGTTCAAGAGCGGGAATTGCAAATCCTGATCAACCGATAGGCTCATTCCTTTTCTTAGGTCCTACGGGTGTTGGTAAGACTGAGCTTGCAAAAGCGTTAGCCCAGTCACTTTTCGATGATGAGCATAACATTGTCCGCATTGATATGTCCGAATATATGGAGAAATTCAGCGTGAGCCGTCTTATAGGTGCACCTCCCGGATATGTAGGATATGAAGAGGGCGGTCAGCTTACCGAGGCGGTAAGAAGAAAGCCTTATGCGGTGGTACTTCTTGACGAAGTGGAAAAGGCACACCCTGATGTATTCAACATTCTTCTTCAGGTTCTTGATGATGGCAGAATCACCGACTCGCAAGGCAGAACAGTAGATTTCAAGAATACTATTATAATAATGACCTCAAACTTAGGTTCAAATTATATCCTTGAAGGAATAGGCGAAGATGGTGAAATTACAGAAGAGTCAAAAAGTCAGGTGGATATGCTCCTAAAGACCCACTTCCGCCCCGAATTTTTAAACAGACTTGATGAGATAGTATTCTACAAGCCACTTAAAAAATCTGAGATTTTCCGCATTGTTGACCTTATGCTTGACGACCTTAAAAAGCGTCTTGATGATAAAGAGATAGGCTTCCGGATCACCGACAAGGCAAAGGAATATGTGGTTGAGGGCGGATTTGACCCAAGCTTTGGTGCAAGGCCCTTAAAGAGATTTATTCAGCGAAAGGTGGAAACTCTTATTGCAAGAAAGATCATCGCTGATGACATTGCACCCGGCACAACGCTGACAGTGGACTATG